>DDRA01000123.1:10083-27588 GCA_002343545.1 Bacteriovoracaceae bacterium UBA2428 | reverse complement strand
GTCGTCTTGCCGGCGCCGTTGGGCCCCAGCAGCCCGAAGCATTCGCCGGGCCGGATCTCGAGCGAGAGTTCGTTTACGGCGGTGAAGTCGCCGAACTTCTTGGTGAGCGCACGTGCGAAAATCATGGATCTTAGATTGTACGAGGCCCCCGCCCTCACGGGCAGCACCCCGCGCGAATAATTCTCCGGAGTATCGGGGCGGAGGGTCGCGCGGTGGGGAACGAAAAGTGATCCGTCCCACCAAAATTCCGCCGATCCGGCCCCGTCTCCCCTAGAATGCCGGTATGGGGATGGGACTGCGTAACCCGCGCGATCTTCGCGTCGTGGGCTTCACCGCGTTGCATTTGGCGCTTTGGTCGGCGCTGCTCGCGAGCCGTCCCACGTTTTGGTCGGGACTCGCCTGGGTCGCGATCTATTCCCTCGTCGCCTTTCATTCGCAGGTCTTGAACCACGCCCACATGCATTACCGCCTTTTCCGACGGCGCGCGGGGAACGCCGCCCTCGACCTCGCCTTCGGCGTCATCCGCGGGGTGCCCTCGCACCAGAACCTTTACGTTCATTCGCATAACCACCACCGCCACCACAATTCGACGGCGGATTGGACGACGAGCGCTTTCGGCGGGGAGGGCCCGAACGGCCTGCGCATCGCCCGCTACTTCGTACGGATGTCGGCGCACGTCGCGCGCGAAAAGGCCAAGGCCCGCGACTGCGCCATCCTTCGGCGCATCGAACGGGTCCGCCGGCGCGAATGGATTTGGCAGGCGGTCGTATTCGTTGGCATGGGATCGTGGAATCCCGTGGCGCTCGGCCTTTACTTGCTCGGCGCCACGCTCGGCATCTTCTGGCTCGTTGGCCTGAACTTCGTGCTCCACGACGGCTGCCCGGCCGAAGCGACGGAGCGTGGCTCGCGCAACTTCACGGGCCGCGCGCTCAACTACTGGCTCGTCAACGCGGGCTACCACTCGATTCACCACCTCGCCCCTTCGCTGCATTGGAGCGAGATCGACCGACTCGTGAACGAACGGGACCCCCGGGTGAGCGAGCTCACCTACGCCCATCCCTCGTTGCTGGCTTTCCTTAAGGATTACCTGATCCGCTCGTCGCCTCGGAAGCTCGCTTTTCGTTGACGAGCTTCAGCAATCGAGCGGCGGCCCGCGCGTCGGCTTGGGCGCGATGGTGCTGGGTCAGATCGATGCCGAAAGCCTCGCAAAGAGGTTTGAGCCCGTAGCTCTTGAGCCCCGGATAGGCGCGCTTCATCGCGACGCGCGTGCAAAGCTTTCGACGCACGAACGGGCGATCGAGACGCCCAAACTCGGCGCGCAGAAAGCCGTAGTCGAAGCCCACGTTGTGCGCGACGAAGATCGCGTCGCGGGTGAAGTCCGCCAAGCGATCGGCGATCTCGGCGAAGCGCGGCGCGGAAGCGACCATCTCGTCGCTGATCCCCGTCAGCTGCGTGATGAAGCGGGGAATCGGGCGCTCGGGGTTCACAAGCGTCGTGAACTCTTCGACGATCTCGCCGTTACGCACCTTCACGGCGCCGATCTCCGTGACGCGTCCGTGCGAAGGACTCGTACCCGTCGTTTCCAGGTCCACCACGACGTAGGTCGCTTCGGGATCGCTACGCCAGACGACCTTCAGGATCTCGGCTTCGAAACCGGCTTCGCGCAGCAGCCGGATGCGTTGAAACTGGCTCGCGCGGATCTGGTCGCCTTCCGCCTTGACCTCGATAAAACGCACCCCGCGTTCGTCGATCACGAGCAGGTCGGGAAAACCCGATCTTAGCTTGGCGTAGTCCTTGGCCATCGCCCGCAGCACGTGCGGAAGCGCACCCGCCGGAGAGGCCACGATCAGGCGCGGGAGCGTGCGCTCGAGCGAATCGTGCCAATGAAACACGCCGTTCAGGGAGCCTTGGCGCTCGGCGAAAGTACGCCGCACGAAATCCGCGGCCGCCGCGGGATCCGCGAAAATCGCCAGCTTGCGTTCGATCGCCTCGCGACGGCGCTCGTAGAAGTCCGCGCCGAAAAGATCCTGGGGCGCGCGTTCGAAAGGGCTGAAAACCCCGGGGCCCTCGAAGAGCTCTTCCCAAAACACGAGCCCAAAGAGGGCGTTCCAAATCTCGTTCTCGCTGCGGTAGGCCAGCTTGCCCTCGGCGCGCAGCGACTCCTGCACGCCCGTTTCGGCATCCTGCAGATAGCCCTCGTCCAGAGTCACGATCGCGGCTCGCTGAAGCATGTCGGTAAAGACGTGGGTGCGCTTCTGGTTGAACTTGCGCAGGAGGTAATCCTCGGCGAAGGAGAGCTCCGAGTCCGAGGAAGGATCATCGATCATGGCCTCGAGCCGACGACGACACTCTTCCTTACGATCAAGCTTGTAGAGGGAGCGCACGTAGCGCTCCGTGCCCGGATGGGTCTTGGCCATGGCCAGGAGCTCGCAAGCTTCGGGCTCCCGGCCCGCGCGCGAAAGGGAGTAGCCGATCTCGACGATCGCGTCTTCGCGCAGTTTTTCCGTATAGGCATTGCCGGGCGACGGCCAATCGACGGGCGAAGCCTCAACCGGATCAAGGTCCCCGGATTCGAGCTGCTTGCCCAGCCGGGCGTAGAAGTACTGCGCGCGAGCTTCCTCTTTGAGGTGAAACCGCGCGCCCGCTCCGGCCTTAACCGTATCGGCTCGCCGGACACCGAGATCCCTCAGAGTGTAGAGGCCCAGGTTCTCGCGGATCTCGCCAAAAAAAAGAAATTTCAGGTACTCCAGCGCTTCGACGCGCAAGCGTTCGACGAACTCGTCGTGGAAAGCCGCGGGCAAAGTCGCGCCTTGCCGCAAAAGCGCCTCGACCGACTCGATAAGACGAAGCCGGGTCCAAGACGCCCGGAAAGCGACTCCCATGGACGACGCGAGGGACTGGAGCCGCGTTTTGTCCAAGCTCTCGAGCAACGCCACGGACGAGTCGCCGCCTTCCGCGCTCGGACGCCGCGCGAAGCCCGCGAGTTCAAGCTCGGCCAGCGAGCGATCGAGGTCCTCGATCTCGGGATAAACGAGCGTCGACCGGTGGAAGTAGCGTCCGTGGCGATTCGCCATGCGGATGAACACGCACTGGGCGTCCTCGTTCAGCGCCTCGAAGTCCCGCAGAAAAGCTTCCTCGTTCGTATCGAGGAAATCCGAGTAACGAGCCTTCACCTGCTCGATGAATTCGAGAAAATGCGTCCGGTAATACTTCTCGGGCAAGATGATCGCGGGCACTCGCCCAGCCTACCATACAATCGTACACAATCCCAATTTTCTCCCGTCTGCCCTAGCTCGAAAGCCCCATGTTGAAGCGCGCGTCGGACTGCGGCTTTTGATTGAACTCCTGCTCGGCTTCTCGGGCGCGGGCACGCAAGGGACGGGTCCAAAGCGAGCGATCAAAGAGCGCCCGGCTCTGCGCGCCCGTGCGATGTTCCTGCGAATCCCCCTTGGGTAACGCGCGGTTCAAGAGCCCCATCGTTTCACCCATGAGCTCGGGCAAAGAGGCCGCGACGGCCATGCGCGCCTTCGCCGGCCAAGACGGCATGAGCTCCCAACGACGCTCGCGGGCCGCTTCCAAAATCTTTCGCGCCGCGGACTCCGCCGAAAGACTGAGGCCCGGCAAAACATCGCCGGCCTGGAACCAGGCAAACTCCTTCTCGTGGTCGCCCTTGAAGACGGCTTGGATCGGCGAGCCCGTGCGCATAAGCGCCGGGTAGATCGTCGTGACCGAGATACCTTCGTGCGCGAGCTCCGCGCCGACTCCCTGCGAGAATCCCGCGAGGGCGAACTTCGACGTGTCGTAGGGAAGCATATGGGGGACCGCGACGCGGCCTCCCATCGAGCAAATGTTCACGACCCGCTTTCCGCTTCGCTCATCGCGCAAAAAAGGCAAGGCGAAGCGAAGCGCATTCATGGGCGCGTAGACGTGAAGCTCCATCTGCGCCTCGAAGTCCTCGGGCGCCATCGTTTCCCAAGGCCCCACCGTGATGGAACCCGCGTTGTTCACGAGCAGATCCAAGCCCCCGTGCTCGGAAGCCGCGCCCCGGATCGCGCGTTCGAGCGCGGGCGGATCCGTGACGTCGCAGACGATCATGTGCACTCGCCCGCATCCGGCCTCGGTCAAAAGGCCCTGGGCGCGTTTCAGCTCGGCGCGATCTCGGGCGACGATCGTGACGTTCGCCCCCTCGCGCACGAGCTCGCGCGCGAGCGTGAAGCCGAGCCCACGCGACGCGCCCCTCACGAAGGCGGACTGTCCCGCGAATCGAGCTCGGGGGCGCGAACGCCATCCCGCCAAAGCGCCGACCGCCAGCGCGGGAGCAAGCGCAGCACGCCAGCGCCCCGTAGCCAAAAGGGCCCCGGCACCTAGTCCACAAAGCCACAGTAGTTCGTTTTTGACCGACTGACGCATGCCTGTACTCCTTCGTTCTTTCGCACGTGAAAGACTGCAAGCCCGAGACCAGGGCGCGGAACGCTTCGTGATCGATCCCGCCCATTCGTGGATTTATCTCGTCGTCGCGCCATTCGCCGCTTCTGAGGGAACGATTCGCGCGGGTTACAAGCCGTCAAAAGCCTTACGATGCGCCGGCGCCGGGCCCCGTTAATCTAGACGGGATGTTAAAGCGGTTTTCCGCGCTTCTCGCGCTCGGCGCCTGCGTCGCCTCGGCCACGGAGCTCAAGCCCGAACTCGACTGCCGCGAAAGCCTGCAAGGCGTGTTCGGTCGACCCGTCCCGGTGCAGCAAGTGAACGGCTTCGAGTCGAAGCGGGCCAAGATCCGGATCCAAGATCTTTTCAACGACGTTTCCGACGACACCGTCTTCCTGGGCATCAACGACCAGGGACACGCTTACCTGAACATCGGCGGCCACCGTTACGACGGCGAGCTTATGCGCATGAAAGGCGGCTTCCGCACGAATTCGAACTTGGTCGAGGAAGGCTTGCTCCTCAAGTTCGACGTGCCCCCGGAAAACGCCCAACTTCTTCGGAACCACATCGCGACCCACAAAGAACGACCGAGCTGGAGCTGCCTGGCCGGAGCCTGCAACATGCTCCAAGACGCGGGTATCGAGGTCACGGAGAAGCGCCTCTTCGCCACGCAAGTCTACCGCGATCTTCTCACGAAGCACTTTCGGAATGCCGATGGCACGGAGCTTCCCGTGACGGTCTACCAGCTCGGATTCCTCGCCGATCCCGACAACATCGCGCGCACGATCTCGACGCGGCAATCCCGGACGATAGACCGACACACCGACACCGCCAAAAAGTTCGGATTCTTCGTCGTGGTCGGCGGAGGCATCGTGTGGATCGGATACAAGCGCTTCGCCGCGTTGAGCGCCGAGCCATCGGCGATCTCTCCCTACGAGGAACCTCTCCCCAGCGCCGAGAATCTCTGAACCCCACGGGCCACGAGGCCCGCGGGATTGCCGCAAAAACATCCCCGCGGCCCCTGGCTTTCGCGACGGCATCCCCTAGGATTCTCCTTCGGGAGGATCTTCAGATGACTTCGACTCGCCTTGCGCTCGGCCTTTGCGCCGCTTTCGCCTTTGCCGCCCACGCGGCCCCCGTTTTCCCGCGCCCGGGACGACGGAGCGAAGCGAACGTCGAACTGAAGAGCCCGCCGTCCTTCGCGCACGGGAACCAGCAAGCCGTGTACGTCGATTTTCAGAACGCTCGCTACGAACTGAACTTCGATATCGAGCGCAAGAGTTCGACCTTCCGCTCGAAGATCGTCTTTCGCATGCCCAAGGCGGGTTATCCGATCTTCGACGTCGTCGGCGCGATCGGATCGGCCACGCTCGACGCGAGCCCCGTCGAGATCGCCGAGGTCGCGACGCCCGGCCGGCAAAGCAAGGTTCGTCTCGTCGCGCAGGTGACCCAACCCGGAACGCACACGCTCGAGATCGTGCACACCTACCAAGGCCAAGACCAGCGTTACGCCACCGGCACGGTCAACTTCGGGATCTGGACCTCGGATCTTCAGGACCGGAACTTCCTCGAACCGTATCTCCCTACGAGTTTCGAGTACGATTCGTATTCGATGGAACTCGAAGTCAACGTGAGCGGCGCGCGCGAGGAACACGTCCTGCTGACGAACGCCGCCCTGACCCCGCGCGGGACGGACGGCTGGTCGCTTCGCGCGCCGGGCACCTTCATGACGTCGGCGCTCTACCTGCACCTGACGCCGAAGTCCGCCATCCGCACGGTGACCTCGAGCTATCTTTCCGCGAGCGGCAAGACGATTCCGATCACGGCCTACGCCAAGACCTCGATGTCCGAACGGACGCTGCGCGGCTTCCTCGACGGATCGCACAAGCACCTGGCCGAACTCGAAGGGCGTTACGGCGCGTGGCCGCACGAGCAGCTGCTCGTCTACGCCCAAAGCTCGGGCGGCGGCATGGAGTACAACGGCGCGACCATCACGAGCTCGATGGCGCTCGGCCACGAGATCGCGCACAGCTACTTCGGACGCGGTTTTTATCCCGCCAACGGCGACTCCGGCTGGCTCGACGAGGCGCTCAACAGCTGGCGCGACGACAACTATCCGAGCGTGGCCGACGCCGCCCGCGTTTCGCGCACCGACATGGCCGCCCGCGGCGACTACGTTCGCCACACCGACACGCGCGCTTACTCCACGGGCGCGCGCTTCATCGGCCACCTGCACCATCTCGCGGAACCCAAAGGCGGGCTTCAGCCCTTCCTGAAGGACTTCATCGCGCGGAATCTCTTCCGCCCCGTTTTCACGGTCGACTTTCAACGCTCGCTCGAAACGTACCTCGGCCAAAACCTTCAGCCGCTCTTCAACGAAAAGGTCTACGGACGCGCGGGCAACTCGTCGGCGCCGAGCGAGGCCGCCGAGAACCCCTACCACCCGCGTTGGACGCCGACCTACCGCCGCGGCCTGCTCTAGCCGGATCCTTCCGGGGCCGCGTAAAAGAGGGCGCGCGGCCCGGAACTCCATGCTAGGTTGCCCGCCGTGTCGGAAAGCGCGCCTCCCTATACAAAAACCGAAGCCGAGCTCGACGAGCTTCGGAACGCGACGCGTGTGCTCGAGCGCATCGTCGAGGACCCGCTGCTTCTCGCCGCCTTGCCCGAAGCCGAGCAGATTCGCCTTCGGCAGGCCGCCGGCCGCATCGTCTACCCCGACAAACGCCTCATCGAGCGCCGAAACAAGATCAAGCAACGTGCCCGCAGCGAAGCCAAACGCGCCGAGGATCGCTCGGTTCGCGCCGCGACCGAGATCCGGGTGGCGCGACAGCAATCCGTTTTCGTGCCACCGCCGACCCGCCTGCTAGGCGGTCCCGAGACGGCCGGGTCCGCGCCCGACGGCTCGCCCGAGATCGTGGGATCCCTCGCGAATCCCCGCAACTGTTACGTCTGCAAAGCCGAGTTCCTCGAGCTTCACTTCTTCTACGACTCGATGTGCCTCGCGTGCGCGCGCTTCAATTACGCCAAACGCAGCCAAACGGCGCGCCTCGATGGCCAGGTCGCCGTCATCACGGGCGCGCGTCTTAAGATCGGCTACCAAGCCTCGCTCATGATGTTGCGCGCCGGCGCGCGCGTGATCGCGACGACCCGCTTTCCGCAGGACTCGGCGCTCCGCTACGCTCGCGAGCCCGACTACGCCGAGTGGCGCGACCGATTGGAGATCTACGGACTCGACCTGCGTCACTCCCCAAGCGTGGAAATTTTTTCGCGCTACCTCGATCGCACGCTCGACCGTCTCGACATCCTCATCAACAACGCCGCTCAAACGGTGCGCCGACCGCCCGGATTTTATTCGCACCTCATGGAACTCGAGGCCCGGCCGCACGATGCTTTGCCGCCCGAGGCCCGTCATCTGTTGCGCGCCCACGAGCAATGCAAGCGCGCCGTCCTCCGACCCGCGCTGGACGCGCCCGGCACGAACTGGCTTTCGGAATGGCACGCGGGCGAAGCGGATCCCGCGCTCGGGATCAAGGCCTCGGCGGCCCTCTCGCAAATCCCCTACCGCTGCGACGAAGGGAGCGTGGTGCCCGAGCACTTTCCTGTGGGTCGTCTCGACGCCGATCTCCAGCAGGTCGACTTGCGCGCCATCAACAGCTGGCGCATGACGCTCGCGCAGGTGCCCACGGCCGAGCTCCTCGAAGTCCAGCTCGTGAACTCGATCGCGCCCTTCATCCTTTGCGCCAAGCTGAAGCCACTGATGCTACGCACACCGGGACGCGCCAAGCACGTCGTGAACGTCTCGGCGATGGAAGGCAAGTTCAGCCGCTACACCAAGACCGACAAGCATCCGCACACGAACATGGCCAAGGCCGCGCTCAACATGATGACGCTCACCTCGGCGCGGGACTACGCCAAGGACGGCATCCACATGAACGCCGTCGACACGGGCTGGGTCACGGACGAAGACCCCGCGGCGATCTCGGCCGCCAAACAGGAATCCCACGACTTCCAGCCGCCCCTCGACATCGTCGACGGCGCCGCGCGCGTCTGCGACCCCTTCTTCGTGGGCGCGCTCACGCAGCAGCATTCGTGGGGCAACTTCTTCAAAGATTACGCCCCGACGAGTTGGTAGACACCACCTAAATACTTGATAACACTTATAACGCAATGCGTTGACTCGAGTCTCGCAAATCGCCATTATGGCGCCCATGAAAGCGCCCGAAACGGCCATTCTCTACGATAGCCTCGTTGATATTCACTTCGCCGACATCGACGCCTACGGGCACGTGAACTCCAAGCATTTCCTGGATTACGTCACGAGCTCGCGCTTCAAGTTCGCCGCGGAAGCGCTCGGGCTGACCCCCCGGCTGCTCGTGGAAAAGCAGATCGGATTTTTTCTCGTGCGCGCGGAGACCGACTTCCTGAGCCCGATCATGGGCGTTCACCAAGTCCGCGTGAAGTCCTACACCGAGATCAGCGGCAAGAAGATCAGCATTCCCTTCGAGATTCGCAGCCCCGACGACTCGGCCCTCTACGCGAAAGGGATCGTGCAAAGCCTCTTCGTGGATCTGAAGACCCAGCGGGCCTGCGAATGTCCCGAGTGGCTCAAGCCGTACTTTCTGAAGTCCTCCGTGTGAAGGGAGCCTTTCCTTGGATCGTAAAGACGTCGTCATCGTCGGCGCGGGTCTTTCGGGGCTCGCGACGGCCTTAAGACTCTCGAGGACCCACGGAGCCGTTCATCTCATCGAGCGTTCGATGCCCGATCGAGTCGCCCGGAACCGTAACCACACGCACCTTCTGCTCGGGCAGGGCTATCTTCAGCTGCTCGAAATCCTCGCCGACAGCCCGGCGGAACTCGCGCAAGTTCGCGCGGAGTCCATCGATGCTTGCGCGGATTTCGAGTGGATCACGCCTTACGGCAGGGGCCCGCGCTTCGCCTCCCAAAACCGTACTCTCGCGATCACGAACCGGCGACTGAAAGAGCTCCTGCTCGGCGCCCTCTCGAAACGCGCGAACGTTCACCTGCACTACGGAAAAACGGCGCGCTTCGCCCGGAAGGCATCGTCGCGGACCGGGACGATGCCTTCGCTTATCGTCATCGCCGGCGAGAGGATCTTCGAAGACGCCCTCGTGATCGACTGCACGGCCCAGGGCCCCGACGCGAATCGCGTCTTCCCCGACCTCAAACCTTCGGTCTTCGATTCCCACATGTCCTATACGTCGTTCTGGTTACGACCGTCGTCGGAGACCCGGCCCGACTGGAAGTGTCTCGTTCACGAAAGCACTCCCCTCAATACGCGCTCTTGCATTTGCACGACCGAAGGCGACTTGATCCAAATGACCTTCGCCCGCCCCTTCGACCAGGCGCCCGAGCGCAACCTCGAGGCGCTCGTCGAGTTCGCGTCGGCCATGGGCAACCCGCAGGTCCTGGGCCTGCTCCAACGGGGCGAGATCGTCTCCCCGATCGAGCAGCTCAAGCACGTCGGCAAAAACTCGGTTTACGGCCGAGAGGAGATTCTCGCCCGGAGTTCCGATAATTACTTTCCGGCCGGCGATGCCTTGGCGCGTTTCAATCCTTACTTCGGCTTGGGCATGACCTTCGCGTTTCTCTGCGCCAATCAACTCGCCCGGGCGCTCGCCATGCCGAAGACCGAAGGCCAGCGCAAAGCCGCCTACTTGCGCGCGGCCTACGCATTCATCGACGAAAACCGCTCCCTCATCCAACGCATCGAACGACGCTGGGCGCCTTCACCCGAGCGCCGGGCCACTCCCCGCAAGCGAAAGTGGAGTCACGCCTACCTCGACTTTCTCTGGCGCCAGGCCGTCGTCGAAGGGCACCGGGCGTACTACCTTCTTTTTCTTCGAATCTTCCATCGCCTCGAGAGTCCGTCCGCGCTTCTCGGCTTGGGCGTGATGCTGCGGGCGTTCGCCGACCGATGGGTTCCAACGCGACGGATGACGCCGCGTCTCGAGACGAGCGCGGGCGGCGCGCAAGACAAGGCAAGCTATGCTTTCAAAGTCGCAAACTAAAGAAGCGAGCTACCTGGAGGTCGGCGCGGCCGGCCGTCCCACGGTGCTCTTCCTGCACGGGTTTCCGGAATCCAAGGAAGCCTGGACGGCGCACCTCGCCGCCTTGGGGGAGCGTTACCGCGGAATCGCCGTCGACCTGCCGGGCTTCGGCGAATCTGCCCTCGACGAGACGAAAGATGCCGCCGGACTTCTCGAACGCATGATTTCGACGATCGTCTCGATGATCACGAAAGCCCGCGAAGGCGGCGACGGCCGCGTCATCCTCGTCGGTCACGACTGGGGCGGGATTCTCGCGCAAGCGACGCTGGGCCTGCAACGCGCCCACGTCGATCAACTCATCCTCCTGAACGCGCCCCACCCCAAACGACTCTTGGCGCTGATGGAAAGCAGCGAAGAACAACGGAGCCGTAGTCGCTACATCGCCTACCTCCAGTCCGAGTACTTTGCGGCCAAGGAACGAAGCAGCGACTTCAAGCGACTCCGCTTTAGCCTCTTCGATGAGGTCTCGGGCGTTACCGCCGAGACCCAAGCCCGTTATCTCTCGACTTGGGCCCAAGTCGGCCGGCTCGAGCGCATGGCCCGGGTTTACGATCTGCTCGGTCCCCTCGCGTCGGCGCCGATCGGGCCGATTACGGCCCCGACGCGGATCCTATGGGGCGAGCTCGACCACGCGCTCACGACCGAGAACATCCAAGGCCTCGACGAATATTTCTCCGACTTCCGGATCGAGACCTTTCCCCATCTCAATCACTGGACCAACCATCGCATCCTCGACGAGCTGAAAGGATACTTCTTTGTCTAAGCTTCGGCGTTGGGTCGGGTCGGCCTTGGCCCTCGCCCTCTTCTCATTCGCGAACGACGCCTCCGCGTCGAAGCCGGTCGCCCCGTTTCATTGCGCGGCCGGCTTCGCTTTGAGCGAAGATGTTTCTGATTTCACGAAGCTGGCCCTCGAGCCGATCGAACTCGGCGTCCTGGCCGCCAAGTCCTTCGGCTTCACGAAGAAGAAACTCGTCGTACGGATGGACTGCACGGCGGCCACGGATTTGGCCGCTCCGCAGGCGATCAATTTTTTCATCCGCTATCCGGTCCTCGACCATATCGAGGTCTACGAGGCGAGCTCGACGGGCGAACCGCGCGCGCTCGCCAAGCTCGGCGACGTCGATCGGTCCCGGGCGGCCTCCGATCCCGGCCAAAACGGCGTCGTGCCCCATTTTGCGTACTCTTTCTCGTCGGGCGAGACGAAGACCTTCTGGCTCGTGCTCGGGTCGCAAGGCTCCTTGCAGGCTCCCATCCTTCCGAAGGACGGGAACGAATCGATCCGCTTTCTCGAGCCCCTCAACTTCGGAGCGGGCCTCTACTACGGACTCATCCTGTCCATGGTGCTCTTCAACCTCTTCTTGTTTTTCTCGCTGAAGGACACCCTGTACCTGAAGTACGTTCTCTACGTTTTCTTCTATTCCGTTTTTCAGGCGGCCGCCGATGGCTTCGGAAACTTTTACTTCTGGCGCTTCTACGAGCCGCTGACCCGTTACGCGGTTCCCGTGAGCATTCCGCTCTTCTTGGGTTTCATCCTCACGTTCAGCGGCCACTACCTGAATCTCCGGAACTTCGCGCCCCGCTTCGACCGTCTCTTCCGGGTGACGGCCATCTTGCTTTTCTCGTTCGCGGGCCTCTCGATCT
Organism: Bacteriovoracaceae bacterium UBA2428; assembly: GCA_002343545.1. GTDB lineage: Bacteria > Bdellovibrionota > UBA2428 > UBA2428 > UBA2428 > UBA2428. The sequence goes on along the minus strand of DDRA01000123.1, from coordinate 15,453 downwards.
TCTTGCCTTACCGCGCGTCCGCCATGATGGGCGCCATCGGCTCTCCCGTCGTCGCGACGATGGCGCTGGTGGCCTCGGGCTACGTTTGGCACCTGGGCTTCATGCCCGCGCGGTACTTCTTCCTGGCCTGGGTGGTCTTCCTGCTCGGCATCGTCATGATGAGCCTGCGGAACCTGGGCTTCGTCCCGCATTCTTTCCTGACGACCTACGCCATCCAGATCGGATCGGGCATGGAGACCCTGCTGATCGCCTTCGGTCTCGCCTACCGGATCCGCATCCTGACGCAGGAAAAAGAGAAGGCCAACGCCGACAACGAGCGGCTGAAAGTCGAAACGCGGGTCTTGACCGAGACCGCGAATCTCGCGAGCCAAGTTTCCCATGACATTCGCTCGCCGCTCGCCGCGCTCGACGTCGCGCTCCGGGACGTCAACGCGTTGCCCGAGGAGAACCGGCTCGTCGTGCGCAACGCGCTCAACCGCATACGCGACATCGCCAACAACCTGCTACGCGAACGCAAGACGCGACTCGGGGCCGGGAGCAAGGCCCCCGCTAGCCCCGCGCCCGCGCCCGAGGCCCCCACGGAACCCGTGCTGCTGAGCGCGCTCGTCGACTCGCTCGTGTCCGAAAAGCGCTACCAGTACCGTCCCTTCCAGAACATCTCGATCGAGAGAACAATCCACAGTCGGAACTTCCACCTCTTCGTGCGCGTCAACGCGAACGAGTTGAAACGGGTGCTCAGCAACCTCGTTAGCAACGCCGTGGAGGCCGGCGGGGAAAACGGCATCGGCGTCGAGTTGAACTTCGAAGCTCGGGGCGACGAGGTCGAACTGAGCGTCACCGACAACGGCCGCGGCATTCCCCCCGAGATTCTCCGACAATTCAACGAAGGGCGCTTCCATTCCCACGGCAAACGCCATTCGACCGAAAGCGGGCACGGGCTCGGCTTGCCGTACGCCGAGCGCCTGATCCGCCGCTTCGGGGGACGCCTTCGTTTCGAGAGCCACGCCAACGGACCGGGAACGACCGTGAAGGTCATCCTCCCGATCGAGCGCAACCCGGGCTGGATGGTGGAAAAGCTCGTGCTCCGCGGCCGGGATCCCCTTTTCATCGTCGACGACGACGAACACATCCACGGCATTTGGCGCGCGCGACTCGAGCCGCTCGGAGCGGCCGCGCTCCGGCTGGAGAAAACTCACCACAAGAATCTGGAAGGCTTCGCGCGCGACTTTAAGGAGCGGGCTCCCGCGAACTTTCAAGTTCTGATCGACCACGAGTTCTTCGGTCAAAGTCGACGCGGCGTCGACGTCGTGGCCGAACTCGACATCGCCCCCCAAAGCGTTCTCGTCACGAGTCGTTACGAAGACGCGGACATCCAAGCGCGCGCCAAGGCCCTCGGGCTGCGGATCCTGCCCAAGAACCTGGCCGTGTTCGTCCCGATCGAAATCGTCTGAACGCCTTTCACGCTCTACCACTAGCCCAAGAACTCGTACGAAGTCCGCCACGTGCGGGACCCGCGATCTCCAAGACCGCAACTTGGGGACTCCTCGCTCGTATTCTTTTCTCATCATGATCCTCGTCATAGTTCCCGCGGAGAATCGAGGGCACGCTAGGATGCGTGAAGCCGTCGGTTCCACCCCTGCTCCTCGCCAAGTACGATCGGCCCGTCCCGCGCTACACGAGCTATCCGACCGTCCCCGCTTGGACGGGGCTCACGAAGGACGCATGGTATCGCTCGCTCGAATCCGCGTCCGCGGGTCGCTCGGAGGCCGAGCTTGCGCTTTCGCTCTACGTACACATCCCTTACTGTCATTCGCTCTGCGCATTTTGCGCCTGCACCCGTGATATTCGACGGGACCGAAGCCTCGCCCCCCGCTTCGTCGATAGCCTCCTGCGCGAGCTCGAACTTAAATCGCGAACCTGGCCGGCGGCATGGTCCCGAGCGCGCCTTCGCGAACTACACTTGGGCGGCGGCACTCCCACCTGGCTTCCCCCCGCGGAGCTGTCCCGTCTCATCGGGGGGATTCGGGAACGTCTCCCCAACGCCGATCAGGTCGACATCTCCATCGAGATCGATCCCCGCAGCTTTCGACTTGAACACGCCGACGCCCTCCAAAGCGTCGGCGTCCACCGCGCGAGCCTCGGCGTCCAAGACTTTCACGTGCCCACACTCCGAGCCATCAAGCGCTACCAAAGCCGTGATCAGGTCGAGCTCGTCGTCGACGCGCTTCGAGCGCGCGGTATCGACCGCATCAACTTCGACTTCGTCTTCGGGCTTCCCCTGCAAACCGAAAGCACCATGGCCGAAACCGGCCGTCATCTCGCGCAACTTCGCCCCTCGCGCGTGGCGGTCTACAGCTATGCTCACCTTCCCTCGCTCAAACCGGCCCAGCGTGACCTCGAACGGCATGGCCTGCCGGAAGCCGCCAAGAAACGCGCCCTCTACGAATCCCTGCGCGAGAGCGTGGAGACACAAGGCTACGTGGAAATCGGCATGGACCACTTTGCGCTCCCCGAGGATGAGCTCGTCGCGGCGCTGACGACCGGGACCTTGCACCGTAATTTCATGGGCTATACGCCGAGACGAACGGATCTGCTCGTCGGTTTGGGCCCGTCGAGTCTTTCCGATTCAGGATTCGCGTTCGCACAGAACGAGAAGGATGTCGAGCGATGGCACGATCGCATCGAAAGGGGCGACGTCGACCCCATCGGAGGACACGCGCTAAGCCGCGAAGATCGGCGTCGCCGGCAGATCATCCTCGATCTCATGTGTCGATTTTCGACGCGATTGAGCGACGACGAGTGGACGCAGATCGCATTGAGTGAGATCACCACAGTCAAGAGTTCCGCGTGACCGAAAAGGGACGGCCTTTCGTTCGCAACGCGTGCGCACTCTTCGACGAGCACCTCCCGGCGCTCGAGGCGAATCCCCGAGCCGCGAGTTTCAGTCGATCCGTCTAGGCCGCCTCCTTGCCGAGTGATCTCTCACGCTGGTCGTCGCGAAGACCCCCTAATCTTTGAAGGTCCCGCGGGGCGAATCGGATCGAAGCGGCCGAATGAAGATGCCCTAGCGCGGTCGGTTCCCGCGGACGACGCTGAAGAGTTTGTTCTTGGCTTGGCCGCCCAGACTCCGCACGTGAAGCAAGTAGCGCCCCGCCGGGGGTGTGGGAACCTTAAGAACTTCGTAGAACGGGTGGCTCACCGGAAGACAGTAATCTCCGTCTTGTTCGGTTCCGAGCAAGATCACGACGACGTCGCCCTCAAACAAAAGCTTCGGCTCGGCAAGAACCGCGCAAGAGGAGTTGAGCATTCCCGTGATTCGGACCTCGAAGTTCGGCGAAGCCGCCGCCACCGAGTCTTCGGCAAAGGCGTTCGTAATCGTCGCGTAGCGCAAGTCATCGACCGACCCGGTCTGAGCGATCCCCACTTGAAAGACGCGTTCGCGATTGCGCCCGAACGCTAAGCGGTAGCTACCGGCCTCGAGACGCCCGAGACTGATTTCGCTCGTGAAGGGCACGGGATGACGAAGATCCGGCGGCAGATTGGCTCCGGGCGCGCAGACCCCACTTTGGTTGCGATGGGCGCTCTGCAGGAGCCGAAAGACCGAGCTTCCGCTCGCACGACGAGCCGTCGCCTCGGTCGCGGTGTAGCAAGCGTTCGGCAAACGTCCCTCGACGACAAGCTGAACGTTGTCGTTATCGTCGAAACCGTGCGCCGGAATGTACGCCTGATCAATCTCGACTTCGACGGAATCACCGAGATTGCCGGCGAGCGCGACAGGTCGAGCTTGCGCGAGGTTAACGGAAAGAGCGAGGGCCAAAAGGAAGGGTGCTTTCATGCCGCCCAAAATAGTCCGCGGCACCAGCCCCCAACATGACGACGATCATGAAGACGTATAAAGTTTTCTCGAGTGGATCGCCGCCGCTCGGGCTTAAGGCGCGGGGCCCCGAAAAGGCCCTTCGGGTGCGTGGTGAGCTCGGCATCGATGCTCTACTCGGCGCTTGAAGCTTTCGTCGGGATTGGCCTCGAGGCGGAGTGCCGACCGCCGGCCTCCCTTTCTCCCCGGAACGTAGTGGGTGAATAGGGCGCGGGATCTTTTTCTGTAAGAATTGGTTTTGCGAAATCAAACACTTGCAGAGAAAGGCGGCCCCGTGCCCAAGAAGATTTTACCCGATTTTTTGAGCCTGCCCGAGATCGACGTTGAGAAAGTCGTGCGGACCGGACGCTATCATCGTTTGCTTGAGTCACGGCTTGCGCGCGCCCCGCACGCATGTCCACATTGCGCGCAGCCCAGCAGCACGGGCTACGATAGCCGCACCGTAAGACTTAAGGACGCTCCCGTGCGTTCCATCGGCATCACGCTTTCGGTGCGCAAGCGTCGGCTCTTTTGCAAGCCGTGTAAACGCGTGTTCACAGAAAGCATCACCGGCGTTTGGCCCGGCAGACGTAGCACCCAGCGCTTTCGCGAATCGGTGCGCTGGGCGGCCGAGAACTTCACCGATCTTGCGCGTGTGAAACGTATCTACCGCGTTTCAAACGACTTCATCTACACTTCCCTGTACGAGGGACTTGCTAAGCGTGCACGCGAGCGCCAGCGGCCTTGGCCGCGCGTGCTTGGCATCGACGAACACGGGTTTGGTCGCGTGAAGCGGCTCGGTGGCGGCGCGCTCGTAACGATGCTCGTGGACTTTGATTCCAAGAATCTTTTCGAGATGGCGCAAGGCAGATCCACGGAGGATTTACGACGGCAGCTTGCGCACATCCCCGGTCGCGAGAACGTCCAGATCGTGGTGATGGACATGAGCGACCCTTATCGCAAGTTCGTACGCGAGTTCTTTCCCAATGCCCGCATCGTGAGTGACAAATTCCACGTGCTTCGATTGCTGAGTCCCGCGCTGCTTCGCCGACGAAAAGAAATTCTCGGCGATCGCAGAGTTCACGAGATGAAGCGCCTCATGATGCGAAACTTTTTTGCGCTTTCGTTCATCGACCGCGCGCGCCTGGATAACTGGCTGAGGCAAAACCCGGAATTACAAGAGCTTCACGCGTTCAAAGAACGCCTCCACGAGGTCTTTCGTACGAAAGGTTTTGATCGAGCCTCACGCGGTTTTGAGCGCCTGCTCGAGGCCGCTAAAGCCTCCGGCCTTCCCGAAATTAAACGCCTCAGGGAAACGCTCCTGCGCTGGCGCGAGCCGATCCTCGAGTACTTCAAAACAGGGCTGACAAACGCGCGAACCGAGGGCATGAACAACGTTGCAAAGGTCGTAAAAAGAAGAAGTTACGGCTTCCGCAACTTCCAAAACTACAGACTAAGAGTCCTAGCTGCCTGTTCTTCTTAATTTTTTAGGAGGAACCCACCACCAGGCGGGGAGA
>DDRA01000123.1:7110-9966 GCA_002343545.1 Bacteriovoracaceae bacterium UBA2428 | reverse complement strand
CCCACCACCAGGCGGGGAGAATCTGGAATTAATTGGTGCGCGCGGACGTAACTTGGTCGAACAAACAGTGATCGTGAAAGAGTTCACGGCACAGTGGTTTCGGCCCGAAATCGATCTTAGCGAGCTGGCAAAACTACGCGAGGACGGATGGGCGGTCAGAAGAATAGCCGCCCATATGGGTATATCCAAGACTTGCGTCTTGGATCGACTGCGAAAGCTGGACTCTCGGTCGCAGATTTAGGAAGGAATCTATGAAACTGAACTATATGTTTTGGGCACTCGTTGCTGCTTGGGCCGCAGCTGGTCAATTCGACCGAGCATGGGTAGCTCGTATGCACCATGCCCAGATTGAGATGCTGAAGATTGATTGAGGCAACCCAGGTTTCTGTACGGAATGGGAACGAGGCTACGACCACAAGGCTGGCCGGTGTCGCGATGGGCGTCGACCCATCCGACGTGGACCTTGAAGATATGGGTTGCAGATATTTTGTAACTAAGTTACAATTATGAATATGAGTGAAAAGGCCCCGAAAGTTGAAAAACTGATGGAGCTGATCGCGACTCATGTGGAGTTAGGGCGGTACCTCGATACCCGCCACGCCCTGGGCCGACTAGACGAGCGAAAGATCACCCGGCCCGAGCTGCTGTACGTGCTAAAGAACGGCCATCACGAGAAACGAAAAGACCGCTTCGACGAGTTCCATAAGACCTGGAACTACGCCGTCAGAGGCAAGACCGTCGATAAGCGCGATTTACGCGTGATCGTAAGTTTTGATCCCGCAGGAATGCTCATCATCACGGCCATTGAGATCGAAAGGTAGAAAAACGATATGGAACGCAAGATTCAAAAAGTCTTCGTAGATACGGGCTTCGGATTCCCGGTGTACCTACTCAATACACCTATGGTGAAGGTGCGCGGTCACTGGACCCCGGAGATCGACTACACCCGCCTCCAGGGACTGGTACTTCAGCAGCTTGCCCACAAGGCAGGACGCCTTACGGGGGCCGAGATTCGCTTTATTCGCCAGGCCTTTGAGCTGACCCTACAGCAGTTCGCCAAACGCTTTGGTGTTAGTCATGTGGCCGTCATGAAGTGGGAAAAAGCCGAGGAGTCGGCCACTGTCATGGGATGGTCGTCGGAAAAGGACATCCGGATGTTTATTCTCTCCAAGCTATCCAAAACTTCGGATGAGGTTCTACGCCTTTACGCCTCCCTTGAAGAGGTCCTGCCGTCAAAGACGGTCAAGATCCAGGTTCCTCTTAGCAAACGGGCCGCCTAAGACCGAAGACGCCCCTAGGCCGTTCGTGAAAGCTGGCTTTTGTGGGGCCGTAAGCGATCGCTCGGACTTCATGACACATATCGAACGTTAGATTCATTGGGTTTGCTAACGCATAGCCGCTTAGGCTTAGGGGAGCGGGAGGCGCGATAGCCTCTTGTCGTGCTCCATGACTAGAAAATTGTAGGATAACATGGTCGTATGACATCCACCTTAGCCCCAGTTGCTAATATCCGAAGCTTTGCAAGCAAGGTAAGAACTTTGAATCCGGAAGACGACGGCTTCGACGATCTCGAGGTCCTCGGTAAATTAGTATCCGAGGCAAAAATTGTTGGGGTCGGAGAAGGGGCACATTTCGTCACTGAGTTCGGAATGGCACGCGCTCGGATTTCGCGCTTCCTTATTGAGAGGTGTGGCTTTACCCACATTGCCTTAGAGCTCGGTCGGTGCGAAGCCCTCAAACTTAGTTCCTGGGTCAACGGCGAAGGAAGCGAGTCCGACTTATCGGCTTATGCGGGTCCACTCACGATTGGACTTTACGGGCGCTTCCTAAGGTGGTTGCGATACTTCAACGTTTCGAACTCGCGCGCGGTACAGATTGTTGGCCCGGATTTGCCAAATACTCTTACGATTTGGGATGACCTTGTTTTCCTTCGGACCTACCTGAGCGGGGTCGATCCAGATGTGCTGGCGACGCTGAGTGAGGCGGAAGGGATGGGGGAAAGGATTCAAGGGCAGTCTGCCGTCCAAGCAGCGGGTGCTTGGCTCTCAATGTCTCGATCGGATCGTGACGCACTCTCGTCGCGATTGACTCGACTTTTTTTGCGCATGCAGAGCCTCAAGAGCTTGTACTTGGAGAGCGCCAGCCTAACGGAGTACGAAGATGCATTGGTTCACCTAGAGTCGGCAAGCTGCACCGTGCAGATGCTGGAGTCGATGAGTGATCTGTTCGAGGGGAAAGCTGTTCCTGGAGATACATCCGTCCGTGATTTTCATGCCGCCACTACCCTACTTAAGTTGTGTTCTCGTTTGCCGCCAGAATCTCGCATCGTCTTGGTTGCTCACAACAATCATATCCAGAAAACGCCGGTATCTTTTTCGGGTGAGCTCACCGCATATCCGGCGGGGCATTTCCTGAGCAAAGCGCTGGGAGTCGGATATAAGTCACTCGCAGTGACCCATACCGACAAATCCGTTCCAGAGATGAACTTTCCCGCGCCTGATTCGGTAGTGGGCTTCGTGGCTGAAATGTTGTCCTTGGAAAATGCTCCGGTGGGAAGCGTCGAGCGGGCGCTCATGGAATCTCAGCTCGACAGTGACCTGACAATTACAAATTTAAGGATGGAGGGTGCCGCGGTTTTGGGGTTCGATAGGATGCGATCGCAAAGCGCCTACATCGTCACCTCTCTTCATGACGCGTTTGATGCCATTTTCTCGGTGCCAAAGGTATCTTTGGAGCCCGATCTGCCGTTTTGAATCTCGCTAGACTCAGCGTTCTCGATAGAGAGAACGCCTAGATTTCGCCCTTAGGTCCGCGCTTCAGACTTCGCAGTTCATATACAAAACGGGGAGTTGGACT
>DDRA01000123.1:5897-6956 GCA_002343545.1 Bacteriovoracaceae bacterium UBA2428 | reverse complement strand
AACCCCCCGTGTCTGTTTCCGCGAACTATTCGATACGCTGCCGAGCTGCGAATCTAGGGTCAATAGTTCACAACAAACGCCTCATCTGAAGCCCCTTCTATAGGAGTGAGTCCAAATTTTGAGGAAACGATGAAGATTGTCCGTGAGTTTTCATCAAGCACGATCAAACCAGCAAGATCAGAATATTCTGCTGAATTCCAATAAAACTGCGAGAATTCACCAAGTTTCTCTCCACTCATTCGGTCCACCTGAATACGCCTAAGACCAAAGCGGGTTTCATAGAATTGAAGACCTGTTGTGCCGCCCAACAGACTGAAAAGGATAAGATAGGGCTTATTCCAGCTAAGCCCCGAGAATGACGAACGCACCCGAACATTCAAATCTGTAAACACACATTCTCCCTCAAAACCTCCACAAAGGGCTAAACGCTTCAGAGAAGAGGGAGCTTGATCGCCGAATCGGATACTACGAACGGCGTGGTTTGAAGCGTGATTTTTGACTGGGCCTACATAAGAATGAAACCAAATCCAAGTGAACGCTACCAAAGAAGCGGAAACGGTAAGAGCCACCTTTGTCTTTGTCATACTGAATACAATTGTGCGCTCTTTCGAGGATTTCATCAAACCAATGTTCAGCGACCACGCACCGTTTCAAGAATTCGCAGCATTTCGTCAATTGTGCGGAATAACCGGCTTTTAAGGGCGGGTGGCCCGCAGCTTCTTAAACGCCCCCTCTAAGCGCTCGTTTAGCGAATCGAGTCCAATCCCCATACGGCGCGCGATCTGGGCGCGCGAGAGCCTCTCGAAGTTGTCGAGGTAGACGGCGCGGATGGCGTTACGCTGCTTTGTCGTAAGCTCTGAAAGTAGCCCCGCAACCCGTGTTGCCGCCTCGTCACAATCCCGTTCAGGCTCCTGCATCTCACTCAGAGGCTCAGACGTAGCATCGGCATCCGTCACGGGGCTTTGCTCGTGCTCAAGTCGCTCCTGCCAATCGTGAGCGCTTACGGTCATTTGGTGCATCTGCCGGTGACTGAGCTCGCGTCGCGCGCCCTCCAAAAGA
>DDRA01000123.1:0-5759 GCA_002343545.1 Bacteriovoracaceae bacterium UBA2428 | reverse complement strand
CGCGCGCCCTCCAAAAGAAACACCAAAAGATCGTCGCTCGTCGGCCTGCCATAATCGGCAAGGCTTTTGAAAAGTTCTGCTGACTCGCCCGTGTCGAGCTTGCGCCCGATCCTCTCGCGGGGCTCGTAGCGAACAAACTCGCCATTTATAAGAAAGCGTTCAACGTCCAGACAGCCCGCAAACTTTGTGTTCTCACCTCGGGCGTTTGCATGAAGGCGCGTTCCTGGCGAGCGCTTCTCTAGGAAGGTCTCATCACAAGGAACAGCAAGAAGAGTGCGGTCGGGGAGCTTCGATTTGTCTTCGAGGCGAATCGTTTGCCCCTTCTCATTTAACCCGTAGCTAATCCATTCGGGCTGCTCGATCCGAGAAGCTGAGCATTTGAATGCGTGGGCGCACTCACAGGCGGTGAAGCGCCGTCCGTGCCCGTAGACTCTTTCTCTTTTCTTGCACGGAGAAATATCGCGCGGCCTTGCCATGAAGACGCATCGACATTTTGGAAAGAGAAGTTAAGAACACGTGTGCGACAAATCTACGAAACGTCGGCAAAAATTCTTTAACCATTCCCCAAGCCTGCGTGGACGGGGTTCGGGGTATACCCCCCAAAATTTACTTACATTGCCAGGAGAGTCTCTAGCGGACGTCTTGGTAGAAAGGATCTCAATTTTTTAGTTTAGTTTTCGCGACCCTGTTTGATGGTGCGACAGACTTGGTGACTCATCTCTTGTCGCATAGTGCGCATTTTAGCGCAAGGAAAATTTACTCTTATCGATTCGAAGATCTTCGTCTTCGAAAGTATGTGACCGACCAAACTTCAACTTCATTCCCCGTGAGCTTCGCACACGCGCATGTCTCACGGGCTCTCATCTCTAAAGGAGATACCTAAACCCATGTCCATTTTCTATTCTGACCCTAAAAACGACGGCGGAGGAAAATCCGCCAAGAATGATATTAGTCTTGCTGAAGTGTGCGGCATCGGAGGACTCGTCCTCGTTGCCGTCTGCTGGACGCAAGCAAGCAGGATCGAAGCGTTCTACATTCGAAATTTCCAGATGATCTGGATGGCAGGCTACCTCGTAGTGCTTGCGCTCCTGTTTCTCGCCCTTCGCTGGTTTATGCGAAAAAACCGCGCACTGCTAGACGATGCCCTCACGCATGAACATCTGGCGAAATATCATGATTCTAAAACAATCCATGTCGGAAGCTGCGACGGCACGCCCTTGGGCCTTAGTCGCAAGCAGCGCCTTGGACACGTCCAGATCATCGGCACCACGGGCCGAGGTAAGACCGAAAGCCTGATCCTCCCGTGGATTGTGCGGGATGCGCGAAACGGCGTCTCGTCGCTTGTCATTGACGGCAAAGGCGATCCTGAACTCGCAAGCCGTGTGAAACGCGCTTTGTGGGGCGTGGCCGCTGTTCGAGTCTTTGATCTTGGCAACCCGTCAAAGTCTGCAAGTTTAAACCCGCTCGCCACAGGCTCAGCTCAAGCCATCGTGGACCGCATCTTTGCGAGCTTCGATTTTCCCGATCCTTTCTACAAGGGCGTTCAGTACGACTCGGCTCTTGCGCTGGTGTCGGCGCTGAAGAAAGCAGAGCCTACAAAAGCCGTCACGTTCCGAAGACTCCATGCCGTGCTCGTGAGCGACATTGAGCTGGCAAAGCTTGCGAAAGCCTGCCCCGACGCGCGACTTAAAGAACGTTTGCAGCGAATGCTTGCGCAGTCGCGTCAAATTCGCGAGGCAAACCACATGGGACTTGTCTCGCAGCTTGCACCCTTTGCCGAGGGTGAGGTCTCAGAGCTTGTGAACGGTTTCACGGGCGACGACGTGATCGAAATGGAGGACTCGCTTTGTCCGTCGAGCTCACCCGAGCACCGAGCGCCTCATGTGAACATCGTGCTGCTGCCAACGCTAAAGTATCAAATCGTAGCAAAACAACTTGGCCGCATGATCCTCCAGGATCTTGCAGGGTGCGTGGGCGAGCGTGCAAGCCGCATGGGAAACCAGGCGAGCTTCTATTCGGTCTTTATGGATGAGTTCTCAGCCTTTGCTTATGAGGGCTTTGAGCAAATCCTAAATAAGGCACGCTCAAGCATGGTAGCCCTGCACCTCTCGCATCAGAGCACGGCCGATCTTTCGATGGTCTCGCCTGACTTCGCACGGATCGTAAACACGAATACGAACGTAAAGTGTCTCTTGGGCCTCAACGATCCCGACACGGCGGACTTCTACGCCCGTCACATCGGCACACGCGCAAGCGAGCGTCGCACGGAGCGGGTCGAAGACCTGGGCTGGATGAACGCAAACGCGCGCACAGGACAGGCGTCTGTGCGAAGTGTGGAAGAGTACAAAATCCACCCGAATGAACTGAAGAATTTCACGCACGGCTGCGGAGTTTTGCATCTTCCGACGCCCGACGGAAACTTCACGGCACGCGTGCAGTTCGCGCGCCTAAGTCCAAAGGAGAGCGTGAGTGAGTAAGGTGCGAGTGCAGCCAACTGCCCGCGACCTTGCAATTCTAGCTGATCTCGCAAGCTGGGGAGTGCTCTCGCTTGAGCAAATCAGGCGCAGACACTTTGCGGGGCTCGCGCAGTCTGTGAGCAGCGAGCGCATCGCGAAGCTGCATGACTCAGGCCTTGTTTGCAAACAACGAGTCGGCATCCTCATGCACCACGGGCACCCAAAAGAGATCGGCTCTGTAGTCACACTAACGCGGGCGGGACACGCCCTTGTTCACTTTGGAGGCCACGGCCTCCAAAGTCCAAGGTGGCCAAAGAGACTTAACACCGCAGAGCTTTACCACGATCTTCTTCTTGTTGAAGTTGCAGATCAACTGAAGGCAAAGCAGCCAGGGTGTCACGTTGTTCGCAGCGAGCGAGCCATAAGTAGCTCGCTCGCTGGGCTTCGTGTGCCCGATCTTGTAGTCACGGTGGCTGGTACTCGGTGGGCTGTCGAGCTTGAACTCACAGTCAAATCGAGTGCGCGCTACAGGCAGATACTTGCAAGCTACCAGGTTCAAAATGACTACAAGCGCGTCCTGTATGTTGTTGGCAGTGCTGCCACTGCGGTGAAGATTCGCCGCTTGCTTGGTGAACATTTAGCGCCCGAGGCTTCAGCATTCGGCAGCCTCGGCGTGTTCACATTTCGGTCGCTTGAGGAGTTCCTCGGCGACCAGGCCAAAGCAAACTCGAAGGTAACAAATACTCAAACACAAATTCTCGGGGGAGAGAATCAATGACTGTTAATGTCTACAAAAAGTTCCAAAACATGCGACTCATCCATAAGATTTTGTCGCTTCCACTAAGCTTCACGGCGCTCGCTGTGGTGTATCTGCTCGTAACAATCTACGGCTACCGCGAGCACGGCCTTCAGATCTTTAACGCTGGCTGGATCAAAGAGCCCACGCGCTGGGTAGAGCTGAGAACTTTCCTGCGGCTAGCCTTCGGCGTAGAGGGGGTGGCGCTTGTCGTTCTTGGTGTGGTGCTTGATCAATTCGCGTGGCCGTACTTCTTCAGATTGAAGCGAGCCAAGATTGAATACGAAATTGAAACCGAAGGCTCCGAAACCGGGTCCGATAAGACTTCGGAGGGCGGCGATGCACGAAGCGCCTAACGAGAACTCATCTAAACTCACGAAACAAGAGGAGAACCCCACGGCTCCTGTCCTGGGGTTTTCTTGCTGCGCATTTGCTGACCACCCTCCCCCTACGAGAGAGAGTGGTCAGCAAAACAAAAACCCCAGGACAGAGAGCGTGGGGTGTGAAGAGGTAAAAAGTTATAGAAATAAAATTACAAAAAATATCAGAGGGAAAATACAGAGGGAACCAAGAGCCAAATGCGAATCCAAGTACGACAGAAAACCAGGGAGGCGTGCGAGACATGGCAGTTGGGAGCCGCGAGTCATCGAAGTGCATTTTAACGGAAGTTTAAAAAAGGAAGCCGCAAAACGACTTGAAGAAGTTGCAGCGGCGCTCTATGAATATTTCAGCCAGCTCGTAAAGACCGATTCGAAAGTTGAAACCACTGTAGCCGTAACTCCAAACCAAAGGAGAACAGGTACAGATGGCTAGCCTCACAAGAAAACTTAAAGCAAACGACAACAAGCAGCAGCTCGCATCCGGCTCACGCCGGATCGGGCTCTACATCAGAGTCTCGACCGAGGAGCAGGCTGAAAACCCCGAGGGTTCGATCCGCAACCAGGAAATGCGGCTTCGTGAAACGGTGAAGCTTCGCAACCTTGAGGCACGCTTTGGCGAAGTGGTCGAAGTTTTCATCGACCGGGCAAGAAGTGGCAAAGACATGGACCGGCCTGAGCTTCAGCGGCTTTTATCGAAGATTCGCTCGCGCGAGATCGACCTTGTGATGGTCTCAGAGCTTTCGCGTCTGTCGCGCTCGATCAAAGATTTCGCGGGAATTTGGGAGATGATGCGAGGGCACGGCTGCGGCTTTCAGTCGCTGCGCGAGAACTTCGACACGACAAGCGCCGCCGGGGAAATGGTTCTCTATACGGTTGCAAATATCGCGCAGTTCGAGCGTCGGCAGGTCAGTGAGCGCGTCGCCGCAAACTTCGAATCGCGCGCTTCACGCGGGCTCTACAACGGCGGGACTGTGCCGCTTGGTTATAAGCTGTTGCCTGAAAAGCCAGGATACCTGGGTGTTGACGAGGAGGCTGCTCAAACAGTTCGGGCGGTCTTTGCGGCCTTTCTTCAAACCGGAGGGCTCTCGCTTGCTGCAAAGCGCTTGAACACTCAAGGTTATAAGGCGAAGCGAGAAACCCAAGGCGGCAATCATGCCGGAAGGCTCGGCTTCTTCTCGGTCGATAACGTCGAGGGGATTCTTCGAAACAAGGCTTATATCGGCGTTCGTCGCTACAAGGGACTTAATGGAAGCGCGAAAGAAGTTGCGGCGTGCTGGCCTGCGATCCTCGATGTCGAAACGTTTGAGCGCGTGCAAAGGGAGCTTGATGCTCGGGAAGTTTGCAAGCGAAAGCCAGAATCTGAGAGTCGCTATCCGTTCTTACTCACGGGCCTTGTTCGCTGCGCAAGTTGCGGGGCGCACATGGTCGGCAAATCCGCGCATGGCAACGGCGGCAAGGTGCCCTACTACGAGCACGGATGGGCCGCTCGGCAGGAATCGGTCACGCTGAAGAAGGTTTGTAACTGCCGACCGTTCAGGCTTCAGGCGAAGAAGCTTGAGCCCGCAGTTTGGAGCGAAATTGAGCGTGTACTTTCGACGCCTGAGTTTGCGCGGCATCTCATAAGTAGCGCGCAGGCACTGCACGCGAACAAGACACAAGGATCAGAGACAAAGAAGCGCGCCGAGCGGGTTCGGCAACTTGGCCTTCAGCTAGAAGTGCTAGCTGAGAGGCTATCTGAGCTGCCGAAGTCGGTGTCTCCGCTTGCGATCTTTAAGCAAATGGAGCGACTGGAGGGACTTAAGAAAACTGAAGAGGATCGCCTCACTGCTTTAAAGGCTCGTGAGGTGACATCCGACTCGCCGGTCGAGCTTGCGAGCTATGAGGAGCTACTTCGGGGTTTGAGGCGGCTCGTTGATGACCCTGAAAACGGCATCACTCGCGACCGGATCGTGCGCTCGCTTGTCGCAAAAGTGGAAGTCACGCCTGAGGGTTTCAGAATGCATTTTCATCTTGGAAAGGAGTATGTCGAAGGGGAGTTGGCCCGTTGGGGCCGCTCCCCCCATCGGGGTGGGCCTCGGAATGATTTTTCTTTGGTCACGAGTTGGTTCTCCCCGGGTCGTAGTGGGT
>DDRA01000076.1:16738-17059 GCA_002343545.1 Bacteriovoracaceae bacterium UBA2428 | reverse complement strand
TCTCGCCCGGGTTTGGGCGATCACGCAGGCCTGGAGTGGTCCGGCCGAAAACGCGAGCGTGCCCTCGTGAAGCTCGCGCGGGCTCTGCTCGTCGTCGCGATCGCGGCGGCCGCGCCGGGGGCGGTGGCCGCGCGCGGGACGGGCCGGCTCATCCAAGCCAAGCTGCGCGTCGCGCAGGACATCTACTCGGAGCCGCGGGGCTCGAGCGCGCCCACGGGCGCGCGTCTCGACGTCGGTCAGGTCGTGCTCTCGCTCGGCGAGTCGTACGGCGGCGCCTGGGTCAAGATCGTGGACCTGGATCGCAACCAGGGCTGGGTGCCG
>DDRA01000076.1:14825-16621 GCA_002343545.1 Bacteriovoracaceae bacterium UBA2428 | reverse complement strand
ATCGCAACCAGGGCTGGGTGCCGCTCTCCCGCGTCGACCTGACCGAGATGGAGCCGGCGTACCGTTCGGATTTTCGCCACGTGCTGGATCAGCTTTCGCGCGTGACGTCGCGGTGGATCTGGGAAGCGCCGCTTTTGGCCTACGCCTCGGGTCCGCTCGGGCTCGGCGTGGGCGGGCTCTTCTGGCTGAACACCGCGCGCAACGGCCTCATCGACTATCGCGACGATCAGCTCGAGATCGGCACGGGTTTCTACCTTTGGAAGGGGCAGGCCACGTCGACGAGCGCGGCCCGCTTCGTGTGGGAAATCCCGGTGCACGCGCAGTGGCTCTTTCGCTTCCTGGACCGCGGCGCGCTCATGGTCGGCCCGCGAATCGGCTTCTCGGTGCTGAACGACCCGACTTTCCGCTTTGCCCGCGCGCTTCCCTTCCGCGGGGGACTTCACGTTCGCTACTACTTCGACGACGACATCGGAATCTCGTTCGGGGCGATGACCCACGCCCGCTCGGTCACCTATTGGAGCGGGGAAGTCGGTTTCAACGTCCGCTTTTAGGTCGGTCGGGGCGGGTGTCCCGGAAAGACTTCACAATGTCTTTGGGGTGAGTTTCGGTGGACGTCCCGAAATCCTTTCGCAAAGCGGAAAAAGTCGTTCGCAAAAGATTGTAAAACGTTTCCGGGACGCGTCGAGACGATCTCGAGTCGCTTCAGCGACGGCGGTCGACGCCGACGCTCTCGACGACGCGCTCGCGCCAGGGCGTGTCGGGGCGTCCGCTCGAGACGCAGGGCTCGCCGAATTCGCGACCGAATTCCGCGCGGTAGACTTGCGAAGCCGAGCGGGGCCAGCGCGCGGCCAAGCGGCCGTTCGCGCTCCGTTGCTCGAAGTGAAACTCGACGATCCGGCGAAGAAAGCGCGTCGGCGCGTGGAAGCTGCGCAGGCTCCACTCCGCGCGGCCGTCGCGAAGCTCAAGCTCGCCGGGTTCGAGGCCGCGTTCGTGCGCGTCGTAGGCGTCGACGTAGCTGTAAAGCATTTTCCATTCGCCCGCTTCGAGGCCCGTCGCGCGCAGCCGGAGGTCGGATTCGACTTCGAAGACGAACTGGCAAGTCCTCGGCATGTTGCGCGATTCCAGGCGCACTTCGGGCTCCGTGCGCGTCGAGCCCGGAAAGGCGGGACGCGCGACGGCGTCGAGCGTGGTCGCGGCCGCGAAGGCCAGAAGAAGCGAAAGAGTTTTCATGCGCGCGGCTCCGGCGCCGGGGCCGTCGCGTCCGCGGCGCGTGCCCGGCGGGCTTTGAGGTGCGTTTGGTTCCCCGACAGGACTTCGACCTTTACGAGATCGCCGGGGCGCAGGTCTTCGTCGCGGTCGATGTGTACGACGACGTTCTGCGAGTTGCGCCCCGTCCACTTGTTGGGGTCTTTCTTCGAGGGGCCTTCGATGAGGATCTCGACCGTGCGGCCCGCGAAGGCTTCGTGAAGCTCGCGCGAGACGCGGCGGTTCACGTTCTGCACGCGCGTCAGGCGCTCGAGTCGCAAGCCTTCGCTCGTGCCGTCCTTGCGGTCCGCCGCGCTCGTGCCCGGGCGCGGCGAGAAGAGGAAGGAATAGACGTTGTCGTAGCGCACCGTCTCGAGGAGCGAGATCGTGAGTTCGACGTCTTCTTCGGTCTCGCCCGGAAAGCCGACGATGATATCCGTCGAGAAAGCAACGTCGGGCCGCGCCTCGCGGATGCGCGCGATGCGCTCGAGATACTGCTCGCGCGTGTAGAAGCGGCGCATGGAGCGGAGCACGCGGTCCGAGCCCGACTG
>DDRA01000076.1:14220-14678 GCA_002343545.1 Bacteriovoracaceae bacterium UBA2428 | reverse complement strand
CACGCGGTCCGAGCCCGACTGCACGGGCAGGTGGAAGGAGCTGCAGAGCTTCGGCAGATCGCGGTAGCACTCGATGAGACCGTCTTTCAGGTCGCCCGGGTGCGAGGTCGTGAAGCGGATGCGCTCCAGTCCCGGTAAATCGTGCACGGCGCGGAAGAGACCCTCAAGGGTATCGCCGTCTTCCGAGCGCTTGCCGTAGGTGTTGATGTTCTGGCCGAGAAAAGTGACTTCTTTCACGCCGCGATCAATCAGCCGCTTTACGTCGTCGACGACGTCCGCCATCGGGCGCGACTTCTCGCGGCCGCGCGTATACGGCACGATGCAGTAGCTGCAAAAGTGGTCGCAGCCCTTCATGACCGAGACGAAGGCGGTGGGGCCCGCGTTCAGGATCTCGGTGCGGGTCTTCCAAACGCGCGGTTCGGTGTCGAATTCGGCGTGGACGAGCTGGGTGGGGAGGG
>DDRA01000076.1:10944-14117 GCA_002343545.1 Bacteriovoracaceae bacterium UBA2428 | reverse complement strand
GACGAGCTGGGTGGGGAGGCCGCGCGCGCGACGCGAGGCGATCTCTTCCAGGCTCCACGGCAAGTCGTCGATGTTGTCGGGCCCCAACACGAGGTCGACGAAGGGCATGTCGACGAGGATCTTCTCTTTTTCCTCTTGGGCGACGCAACCCGTGATGCCGATGACGAGCTCGGGCTTCTCGCGGCGATAAGCGCGGAGCTGATTCGCGAAGCCGGCCATCTTGGTCTCGGCGCCTTCGCGCACGGCGCAAGTATTGATCAGGATGAGATCGGCCTGGCCGGGAGCTTCGACCGACTCGAAGCCGATGTTCGTGAGCTGCGCCTTCATGCGGTCCGAATCGGACACGTTCATCTGGCAGCCAAAGGTTTGAATATAAAGGCCCGGCATGGACGCCTAGACCTAGCCGACCCGCGCACGGGGGGGCAAGTAAAACCGTTTTTTGGAGAGGGGCTAAGTCCCCGTGTCGTCGTAGCCGTAGCCGCGCAGGAGTTCTTCGGCGTCGCCGACCAAGTCTTCGGTCTCGCTCTGCAGGGCTTCGACCCGCTCGGCGGCGGATTGGTCGTCGGGGCGACGGTCTTCGTCGGGGCCTTCAAGACGGCTATTCCGACGTCGATCGCCGACAAGGCTCAGTTTGCCCTCGGGCTGGCCGCTGCCCTCGGCCTTGCCCCTGAGAACGTGCAAGAAGTGGAGGCGGCAATGGCCGCGGACTTCGGCGGGCTTGCTGCAATCGAGGGTCTTGCAGAACTTCACCTTCGGCTCGGCCTTCGGCGCAAGCTTCGGCAAAGCCTTCGCCGTTGCCGGGGGCATGGTCTCGCGGCGGGGGGCCGAAGCCTTTTTCTTCGCGTTCGAACGCTTAGACATGACGAGTCCTCACTTCGAAGCCTTTATCGGCGGCTTCTCGCCGGGGCTTTAGTGCCCGGGCTCGGCGCCCGGACCCCACGACGGCCAGCCGCGATCCTCAGGGCAAGACGATGTCGAGCGCCCGCTTGCAGCCCAGCTGGGCGCGTCGGCGGAAGGCGGCTTTGACGGGGCCCAACATGTTGCGTCGATGGTTCGCGGCCGCTTCGCGGGCGGCGGCTTTGTCGCCACGGCGGAAGCGCTCGGCGATGTACTTGGCGGCCTCGTGCGAATAGACCCAAGGGCGATCCGCTTTCGAGTCGATGTGGCCGGCACGGAAGGCGCCCCACTGGGCCATCGGCACCAGCAAACGAGGATCGGGTTGGAGGAAGCCGGGGCCCGGCGCGAGCAGAGGCTCCGTCCCGTAGAAGTGGTAGACGGGGCGCTCCTCGAAACGGTCCCGCGCGACGTAGTTCCCGAAGTCCAGGATCGCGCCGTCCATCGTGCCTTGGATGTTGACCCCGCCTTCGGCCGCGCCGGGGGCCCGTCCGCTGCCCTCCGAGCTCAGGCCGTAGCGGCGCAGGACTTTTTCCACGGTGAGACTCTTCGCCTGGTTCCAGAGGTAATACTTGCCGCGGTCGGCGACGTGCGCCGCTTGCGGGTCCTCGAAACGTGTATGCGCCTGGCGGAAGAGCATGCCCGCGGGGCTGCGGCCGACTTCCTGCCGGGCGGAATTGCGATGGATGACGTCGAAACCGGTGTCGATCACGGCGTAGTTGCGCACGACTTTGACGTCGAGCTCGGCGTCGCGCACGACGTCCTCGACCAACTCGCTCATGAGGTCTTCGCGCATGGCCTCGCCTAGGGTGACGTTCCCGTTGCGGGGATCGCCGTCCTCCCAGTCGTAGCGGGGGTTGTCGCTGCCGGCGCCCTTGACGTCGATGAGGCCCGCGCCCGTGTCGACGACGAGCCCCCGGCCATAGTCCTTGGGCCGAACGGCCTTGCCTTCGTAGTCGCCGGTCTGGATGCTCGTGTTGAACTCGGTCTGCTCGGCTTGGGCCCGCGACACGACCGCCTGGCGCACGAGCCACGCGTCGATCTCGTCATCGCCGAGAGGGGCGAGGCTCGGAAAGTCCCGCCGTATGAGCGGGTAATTCGCCCACACGACGTTGGCCGTGCGGACCTGTCGCACGGTCTCGGGCTTCGCGGGCTGGGGCACGCCGCCGATATCCCGCAACGGCGCAAAAGGGGGCCAGGCCAGGGCCGGTAAAGAAGCGAAAACAGCCAAGACCGCGAGACCGCGCCACCGGTGATTCATGTCTCCCTATCGGTGGAATCCGCGGGACGAATAAGGGGGTCGTTCGAATTTCGGGCTGAGAGGGGCGCCGCTGGTCATCGGAGATGACCAGAAATTTTGGGGACTTCGGCTCGATCCGTGAGTTTCTGCCGTAGACTTTTCGGATGGTCGAAGAGGTCGCGCCGCGGGTGCAAGACTACGAGAGCCCCGAGGTCTTCTTGAAGGATTGGTTGAGCTTCAAAAGACGTCAGAACCCGGGGTTCTCGCTCCGTCTGTCGGCCCGTCGTTTGGGTTTTAAGAGCCACGTCTCGCTGCTTTCCGTCCTCGCGGGGAAGCGCGCCTTCGACATGGCGCTCACGGGGAAGGTTGCCCGGCTCGCCTCGCTCTCGCCGGCCCAGGCCCGATACCTGAAGGCCCTCGTGCGTTTGCAAGCGGCGCCCGACGAAAAGACGAGCGCAACGAATGGCTCGCCAAAGTTTCGGAAGCTCGTTTTCTCGCCGAAACTCCGCATCAGGTGCCCGTCGACGAGGCGAGTCGTGACGAAGCCGAGGTCGTGCGGACTTGGCACCACTTCGCGATCCTCGAGATGACCGAGATGGACGACTTCCGCTTGGAGGGGGAGTGGATCGCCGCACGTTTCGGGGGAGCGCCGCCGGCCGCGAGCATCATCGCGCGGTCATGGATCTCGGCCAAAACGCGATCGAGGCGCAAAGCCTGAACGAGCGGCTGCTGAATTCCTGCGCGATGGGCTTTGATCCGTCCGCCTTGCCGCAGGCCCGCGAGCTCGTCTTGGAGTTTCGCGCCAAGCTCGCGCATCTCGCCGCGCAGCGGCCGGGCGGCGAGGTCTACCAACTCAGTCTACAATTCTTTCGGCTGACCGAAGGAATCAAATCCAAGGGGGAAGAGGATGTTTAAGGTCAAACTGGGAATGCTCATCGCGTTGGGGGCGATCGTATCGGGTTGCGCGAGCGCGCCGTCCGAGCGGCTCGTCGCGAACGAGAGCGGACCGGACAACGCGGGCGGGGGGCTTCGTCTGAAG
>DDRA01000076.1:9932-10831 GCA_002343545.1 Bacteriovoracaceae bacterium UBA2428 | reverse complement strand
GGGGCTTCGTCTGAAGTGCCGGGAAAAAGCTCCGAGCGCCTCGGAGTTTCGCGTCGAGTACGATCTTTCGCAGACCGCCGACGGCATGCAAGTGACGGAGCGGCTCTTCATCCGTAAGACGGGCGCCGCCTACGACGAGCAGAGCTACGCCGTTAAGCGCGATCCGAGCGTCCTGAAGGAGATCCTCACGCCGGGCAGCGGTCGCATGCGGATCGAGGACGTGACCTTGAACCTCTCGAGCCAAACGGACGTCTACAACAAAGTCACGGTTTCGCGCTACCGCCAACTCGAGTTCGCTCCGACGTACCGTACGGACGAAGTCTTCGCCCGGATCAACACCTTGACGATCAAGCGAGATAGCGCGCTCAAGACGCTGGATCTGGATCAGAGCGAATGGTCGGTCGGATCGGGCGAAAGCGTCGCCATGCTTTGCACGTCCAAGTAAGCGACTAACGGCGTCGGTAGACGGCTTTGTAGACGGGCTCCTGCTTACGCAAGAAGATACCTTCGAAATGCGTGAGCGGGGGGCCCATGTGGTACTGCTTCACGAAAAGCGCTTCGAGTTCGAAGAGCTCCCAGCTCGCGACGATATCCAGGATCTCCTCGAAATACTCGCGGTGATCCGTGGCGATGCGCAGGCTGCCGTCTTTCACGATGGCGGAAGCCCATTCCTTCGCGTCCGGTGAGCGGAAGAAACGATTCTTGTGGTGCCGTGCCTTCGGCCAAGGGTCGGGGTGATAGACGTGCAACATCGCGAGCGGCGGGAGGCCGCCCTGCAAAAATCCGCGCGCATCTTCGTTCAAGAGCGTCCAATTCTTCTCGACGGCCAGGCGAGTGAGCTTGCGTTCGGTCAAATCAAAGCGGTCCGCGCGACGATCGATGCCCACGAAGTAACGACT
>DDRA01000076.1:4602-9782 GCA_002343545.1 Bacteriovoracaceae bacterium UBA2428 | reverse complement strand
GAACTCGCCCTTGCCGCAGCCGATCTCGACTTCGAGCGGGCGGTCGAGCGCGTCGGGCGGGATGAGGTCGCGCAGATTGAGCTGGCTCACCTCTTCGAGGGGGACGTGGTACTGCAGCTCGCGACCGTCGCGGAGGGTGATGCGGAGCTTGGAAGCCTTGAGCTTCTTGGGGGCAACTTTCGTGGTCACGGTCAAAGGCCTCGCGCGGCGGGAAAGATAAGGTCGTTCTGCGGGTCAAGCTTTCGGTGACCGGCCATTTCGCGCAAACTGCGCGCGAGGCGGGTGAGGGGCGAGGGAAAAACTTCGGTCGCGAGGAGCGAGCCACGTCGCGGACTTTGCGACGGGCCCAAGCGGACTTCGCCCGCGATGCGGCGTTTGCCGCTCCGCAGGCGCTCGATCCATCCCGCGTCCTTCACATCGAAGGCCGTGCGGAATTCTTCGAGCCAAGCTTTGAGCGAAGTCGTTTGCGCGGGGATCCAGATGACTTTGCCCAGCAGATCGGCGCGGGTCGTGGCCGCCGAGACGAAGGCCGCCGCGTCGCCGGCCGAGAGCAGCGGGCTTTCGCCTTGGTCGGCGTCGTGAGCGAGTGCGCCCGGACGCTCTTGCGCGAGATCGAGCGCGCGGTCCATAAGGTTCGCGTCGCGGAAGCCGTAGAGCGCGGGGGCGAGGAGCACGAGGCCGCGGCCACCGCCAAAGTCGAGGGCGCGTTGCACGTGTTCTTCGGGGCTGGCCCAGGGCAAGACGCTTACGTAGAGGAGGCCGGGCTTCGCGCGGTGCAGTCGTTCGACGAGCGAGGCGAGGCGCGCGAAGCGTTCGCCGCTGAGCGCCTCGTTGCGGGCAAGTTCGGGGTCGGGGCTCAGCAGCACGGTCGCCGAGTCGTGGTTCGCGGGAGCTTCGGCGTCGGCGGTGCCGGCTTGCCAGTCAAAGACGTGGGTCGGCATCGGGACCGCGCGCAGTTGGCCCTGCGCGTCCGTCGAGGGGAGCAACGCCGTCATGCGGCGGCCGAGCCGTTGCAGCGCGCCGGCCGTTTGGTAGCCCAAACCCGAGAGCGGAGAGGTCAACAAGAGGCCCGATTCGTCGCGCATTGGAATGGGCTTCTAAACTCTGCTAGTTCCAGAGTCCATGTTCGAGGTTGCGGGAACCCACTTTCAAAAAGGCACGTTTGAACTCGATTTGGAGCGTCGTCCGGCGGGTCCGCTCGCTTGGCCACTCAAGCTCGGCGCGATTCGGGGGCGCCTCTTGGCGCTCGCGCTCATTCTGCTGGCGGGTTGGCTGACGATCCGCAACCAGCCGGGCCGTTGGCTCATGTTCGACATGGGCCTCGAGACCTCGACGGCGCGGCTCCTCCATAGCGTCGCGACTTGGAGCATCCTCATCGTGGGCGCGGCGATCTACTTTTTGGTGATCGTGCGCCGCCAAGAGAAGATGAAGGTCGCCTTCGACCGGACCCGCGGCGAGTTCCGCTTCGTCCACACGCCCCCGGGGCGCCATGCGCGGGCCCAAGAAGGGGTCTTTCCCTTCGAAGCCATCGAGAAGATCGAAGTTTACGGGCCGCAGCGCGAGCCCGTGACCCCGCATGGCTTCGTGGAGCTCCTCATCAAGGCCGACCGGGTGCCCGAGGCCTACCGCCAGACCCGCTTCCGTCTCTTGACCGACGAACAGCTGCGCTTCTTCCCGGCCAACATCGCCCGCATGACGGGGATCCAGCCCGCCGGCGACTTTAAGGACCCGGACGACGAACCCGTCGGCACTCGCTAGATCCTCTTCTAGCGCCTTGTGGGCTGCGTTCTCGGTCGCTCGAGTATTCAAATACACTTCGCTCCCTGCGGCCGGCGGCGCCTAGCCTTGCCCGCAAGCCGCTGGAAGAGGATCTTTTTTGAAAGACCTCATAAATCAGGGCTTTGGGCCTGGACAGGGCCCGTCGGGAAAGCTATTTCCAGGAGCTTATGGCACGCGTAACCGTCGAAGACTGCCTCATCCATTGCCCGAACCGCTTTGCCCTCGTGCACTTGGCCGCCAAGCGCACGAAGCAACTCATGAAGGGTTCGCGCCCGCAGGTCGACGCTCCGAACAACAAGCCGGCCGTGATCGCCCTCCGCGAAATCGCCGAGCGCACCGTTCGTCTCCCCGAAGGTTGGCAGATCCTGGACGTCGATGAGACTCCGGACGAGAACCTGCCGGCGGATCAGCGCGAGTAAATCGCGCTCGTTCGGGGTCGCTCGAGATCTCGGGAGACTTTGATTAGAAAATAAAAAAGGCCTCGGGATCTTTGGATCCCGAGGCCTTTTGCTTTTGCGTTTTCGCGACGTTACTTCGCGCCCTTGAAGAGCTGGCGGAAGTTCTCGGCGAGCTCGACGAGCGAGCGCATCGGCACGGCCGTGCCGACGTCCGGCGGGCAGTGCGCGCCTTGGCCCTTCGGCGTGTCGGCGGTGCCGGCCACGTCAAGGTGGGCCCACGGGTAAGCGCCGTCCACGAAGAAGTTCAGGAAGGTGGCGCCCTTTTGCGAGCCGCCCGTGCGGTCGCCCGAGTTGCGGTAGTCCGCGACTTTGGAGCGCATGTCTTCCTTGTACTCGGCGTAGAGCGGCAGTTCCCAAACCTTCTCGCCGGCGCGCGAGGAAGCGCGCTTCACGGCGTCGAGGAGCTGGGCGTTGTTGCCCATGAGACCGCTCGACACGTGGCCGAGGGCCACGATGCAGGCGCCCGTGAGCGTCGCCACGTCGACGACGGCGTCGGGGTTGAAGCTCTTCGCGTAGCTGAGCGCATCCGCCAGCACGAGACGGCCTTCGGCGTCGGTGTTGATGACTTCGACCGTTTGGCCGTCGAAGGCGGTGTAGATGTCGCCCGGCCGAACGGCGTTGCCGCTCGGCATGTTCTCGGCGGCGGCCACGATGCCGACGACGCGGATCGCGACTTCGAGGTCGGCGATCGCGCACATCGCGCCGATGACGGCGGCGGCGCCGCTCATGTCCATCTTCATCTCTTCCATGCCGGCGGCCGGCTTGATGCAGATACCGCCGGTGTCGAAGGTCACGCCCTTACCGATGAGCACGAGCGTCGGGACGCCCTTCTTGGCGGCGTTGTGCTCCATGACGATGAGGCGGGGCGGCTCGTCGCTGCCCTTGCCGACGGTCAGGATGCCGTTCATGCCTTCGCTTTGCAGCTTCTTCTCGTCCCAGACCGTCACCTTGAAGCCGTGTTTGCGGCCGGCTTCTTGCGATTTGCGGGCAAGCTCGGCCGGGGGAAGGTCGTTGCCCGGAATCGTCTGAAGGTCGCGCGTGAAGTAAGCCGCCGTCGCGAGGGCCGTGGCCTTCTCGACCACGCTTTTGAGTTTGCGCTCGTCGAGGAGCGTCGAGACGACGCGGATCTCGGGCTCGAAGCTCGTCTTCTTGGATTTGTACTGGTTGAAGTCGTAAAGGCCGAGGAGCACGCCGAGAAGAAGCTTCTCCGCGATGTCTTCTTTCGTGAGGGCCTGGTCGAGGAGCGGGCGGCCCGCGAAGTCCTTCGGTGCGTCCTTGCCCGAGACCGAGCCCGGCGCGTTGAAGAAAGAGTCGATCACGAGGTCGGCCTTCGTGGCCTTGCCTTCCTTCACGAGGCGCGCGATTTTGCCGCCGAGCGCGAGGATCGCTTGCGGGTGGCAGTCTTCGGTGCCGCCGACGCCGACGCCCATGACGCGGTCGTAGTCGAGCTGGCCTTGGCTCGCGGCCTTGGCGTGCAGCGTGGAGAAGCTCGACTCGGACTTGCCTTCGAAGCCCGCGCTCGCGAGCGCTAGGGCCGCCGTGAGGTCCTTGTTGCCTTTGAGGGCGGCGACGGGAACGGCCTTGCCTTCCTTCGACGCGAAGCCCACGAAGAGCGTACGGTCGGAAGTCGAGGCGAGTTGCGCCAAAGTCTTAAGTTTGGCGGTCGTCAAACGCGCTTTCAGCGGGGTCATGTTGTATCTGAGCTCCTTCTGCGTCATTCTAGGTAAACTACTTATGAGAGAGGGCGATTTCAGCACAGTGGCTGCCTCCGGGCAAGGCGCCGTCGAGGCGTCGTTGCGAGAGACTTCGCTCGCGTTCCGCATGGCGACGATGCTTCGTCGGGTGAGTCGGCAGGGCGCCTGGCCCGTGCTCGTTTTGCTTTGGCTCGCGCCGGGACCGGTCGATCGCGACTACGCGCTTCGCTTGGTGCTCGGCCTCCCGTGGTGGGTCGCGGCGCTCGCGCTGCGGGTCTGGGCGCGGGGCTACCACCGCAGCGAAGGCTTCGTGCTGAACGGCCCGTACCGCTACGTGCGCAATCCCGTGGAGTTGGGTTCCTTGCTCGGTTACGTGGGCGCGGCCATCTTCCTGGACGTACCGGCGACGTGGGCGCTGCTCGTGCTCGTGCTCGCGTGGGGCTATCTTTCTTTCCTGGCGGCCGCTTACGAGAAGGAGCTCATCCTTCGCGTGGGCCCCTCGTATTACCGTTACGCGCGTCGCGTGCGTCGTTGGTGGCCGACCTGGTTGCCCGGCGTGAACCGCGCCATCCGCACCTACTCCGTTTCGCACGGCGTGCGCGCCGAGTTCGAAACCCTGCTCTGGCTCGTCGGCTTTGGCATCGTCTTCGGCTTGCGCAGCAAATACGGCGCGCTCTGGTAACGAGTCGTTGAAAAAGGGCCATCTGCGGCGTTGGCTCGCCGCTGCGGTCCTCACTTACACGCGGTAAGTTCCGGTCCTCGCTCCCACGCCGCCTTAGAAACGGATGCCGATGGAGGCGTCGAGCAGGAGCATGAGCTTGGGCTGCTTCTTGAGAAAGCGCATGCCGACTTTGAACGGGGTCGTGGGGCTGAGCGGGATCATCATGCCGCCGCCGATGTTGATGCCGTGGTGGATGCCCGAATCCGTTTCGCAGTTCACCGGATCGCAGGCGCCCGTCGCGTCGTAGTCGATGCCGAGCGAGAACTTCGTCACGTGAAAGCCGATCACGAAGAAGGTCGAGAGCTCCTGAAGGTTGGACTCGTAGCGGTAAAGCAGCTCGCCCGTGTACCCCGAATCGTTCGGTCCCGAATGGTAAACGGCGCCGCCCACGAGGGCATGGCTCGGCAGGAAGGACCAGGCGACTTGAGCGCCCACGGTCTTGAGCACGCCGGCGCCCCAAAAATCATCGGGAAGGTTGATGCCGATCGAAGGGGCGATCTCGAGCGTGTAGGGGCCGAGTCCGCCCGG
>DDRA01000076.1:3583-4475 GCA_002343545.1 Bacteriovoracaceae bacterium UBA2428 | reverse complement strand
TGTAGGGGCCGAGTCCGCCCGTGGATTGGGCGAGGGCGGGGGCCGCCCCGACGCTCGCCAGGAGCAGGGCGAAGCCGCGCGTGCGTAAAGACCCGGCCGTCGACATCGAAAAGCTCCCCCCTCACCGGGAAGTCTATCACCGGCTTCGGGATTTGAGTATATTCCCGCGTTCATGACGGGCGCGCGCCGCAATCTTCTCTTCCGTGAAAGCCGGGTCCTGCCCGGCACGAGGGCCGCGCTCCATTGGTGGCGAAACGCCCAGGGCGTGGGGTCACCCCCGCGTGGTTACGTCTGGATCCTGCACGGGCTCGGCGATCACGGCGCCCGCTACGACGAGTTCGCGCGTTTCCTGACCCAGTTCGGTTACGACGTGCTCGCGCCCGACCATCCCGGCCACGGGATGAGCGCGGCCGAGGGCGGTCAGCGCGATCTCATCGACCTCGACCGCACGCTCGAAGAGGTCGTGGACGCCCGCCGCTGGTGGGGCGCCGAGGGTCCGCTCGCGAGCCGCGGGGCCGCGCACGCGCCGTGGCTGCTCGTCGGCCACAGCATGGGCGCTTTGCTCGCGCTCGCGTGGCTCGTGCGGGGCAAGCGCGCCGACGACGAAGGCGACTTCGCGCTTCGGGCGCTCGCGCTCTCGCCGCCGCTCGCGCTGCGACTCGAGGTGCCGGGGTGGAAGCTCGCGGCAGCCGAGCGCTTGCGCTCCCTGCGACCTTTGATGCGCATCCCGAACGGTATTTCGCCCGATCAACTCACCCGCGACGCGGCGAGCGAAGAGGTCTTCCGGGCCGATCCGCTCGCGCACGGCGATGTGAGTCCGCAGCTTTTCTTTTCGATGCGCGAGACCGCCGAGCGGGTCTTGGATCGCGCCCTGGACGTCGAGGTGCCGCTT
>DDRA01000076.1:404-3505 GCA_002343545.1 Bacteriovoracaceae bacterium UBA2428 | reverse complement strand
GTGCCGCTCATGCTCGCCACGGGCGAGGACGATCCGGTCTGCGATCCTGCGGCGCTCCGCGCTTTCTACGAAAAATTGGGAACGCACAAGCGATTTCGCGCCTTCCCGGGTATGAAGCACGAGACCTGGAACGAAATCGGCCGCGACAATGTTTACCGCGCGGTCGTGGATTGGCTTTTTTAGGGGCTTCGCGAGGGCGGGGCTCGCAGGAGGTTCCGCATGTCGACTCACCGCCAGAAACTTCTCGAGCTCGTGCGCAGCCGGGCGCTCAAGCGCGGCGTCCAGGTCAAGCTCGCGAGCGGCCAAAGCTCGGACTACTACATCAACTGCAAGGACGTGACGCTGCACGGTCCCTCGCTCGCCGTGCTCGGCGAGGCCTTCGCCGAAGAACTGCGCGCGCTGCCGCAGCCCCCGGAGCAAGTCGCGGGCGTGAGCGTGGGCGGCGATCCCATGGTGGCCGCCGTGCTTATTGCGGCGCAACGCGCGGGGTGGGAGCTCGAAGGCCTGCTCGTGCGTAAAGAAGCCAAGAGCCACGGGCTCAGCCAGGGCAAGGCCGTCGACGGCGCCGCGCCCCGCGGTGGGGTCTGGCTCGTCGAAGACGTCATCAGCACGGGCGGCTCGCTCGCGACGGCCTTCGCCAACCTCAAGCGCGAGGGCTACCGCGTCGACGGGATTTTGGCGCTCGTCGATCGCGAAATGGGCGGCCGCGAACGTCTCGAGAAGGAATTCGGCGTGCCGGTGAAGGCGCTCTTTGCCGTGCGGCAAATCCTCGAGACTCCATCGAAATCCTGACGAATTGGCGCGGGCCGCGGCTTCGATTTTTTCTTCGACTCGCATAGACTGAAGACATGCGAGACCGCTCCGCTTGGCGTCGCTTTTTGCCTTATTGCTGCGCCTTCGCGCTCGTCTCGGCTTGCGCGACGATCGGTAGTTTCGGGAGCGGCGCGGCTTCGTACCGTTCGTGGGTCGAAGGCCGCGTGGAAACCCGCCGTCTCTACGATCGCGGCAAGCAACTCTTCGCGGCCAAGCTGCTCGCGGCCGACGACGCGCTCAAGGCCCGGCAAGAAGAAGTCGCGCCGGGCTACGGCTTCGAGCGTCGCGCCAAGCAAACCCAGTTCGTCGTGGCGGTGACCGCGTTCAGTCGCCGCGAGCTGAGCCCGGCCGATCTGACTTGGCAGCTCGGCGGGCAGGCGCCCGTGCGCGTGGCCGAAGTCCGCACGGCCGCCGTGCACGAACGTCTTTACCCCTACGCTTATCCCTTCTACCGCGTCTTTCTCGTCGACTTCGAGACCACGGCCCGGGGACCCTTCGAGATCCGTAGTCCCTACGGTCGCATCGAGTTCGACGCCGAGACGGTCGCCGGTCTCGGAGCGTCGGAATGAAGATCGGCTTTCCGCTTCGCTACCAGATCACGGGCCTGCTCTTCGTCTTCGTGGGCGCGACGGCCTTCGTGTCGGGGCGCACCGTGCTCAGCTTCATCTCCGAAGACAAGGTGCGCTCGATGCGCGACATGCAGGTCCTCTGGGCCGGGCAAAGCGCGCAGGAATCCGCGGAGCGCTTGCTGCGCGCGCGTCGTCAGCTCGAGGGCACCTCGCGCGAACTCCTGAACGGCACGGCGATCTCCAAGGTCCCCGACGAAAAAACCTGGCGCTGGATCCGGGTGGGCGAGCGTTTCTGGCGCGCGCCCAACTTCCAGGGCGCGATGGAAGCCCCCGCGGTTAGTCCCGAGGCGACCACGCTGCAACCCTTGCCTCCGAACCAACTGCTCCTGAGCGTGCCGCTCGTGCTCGACGAAGCAGGGCAGGAGCGTCGGGTCGCGGCGCAGGGCCTCTTCGAGAGCAACGAAGTCTTTCCGATCGCCGAGGATCTCGAGCGCGGCCTGCTGAAGGGCCTGGTCGTGGATCTTCGCGTCGGCGCGAAGCCCGACGCCATGCCGCCCGTCGTGGTGGGTACGGAAATTTCGAAGAGCCGCTTTGAATCGCTCTGGGATCGTCTCGACGCGGAAGACCGCGAAGCCCTGCGCAAGCCGGGCGGCCGCGCTTCCGTGCGCGTGATCCCCTTCGGCGACGACGAGATGGTCTTCGCCTGGGCGCCCGTGTCGACCGCGGGCGCGGGCGACTTCGCCGTGCTTTCGTTCATCACGCGCGACGAAATCCTGCAGGGTTTCCGCCGGACCTTCTACGAGCTCGCGTTCTACGCGTTCCTGCTCTTCGGCTTCGGCTTTCTCGCGTCGCGCTGGCTTTCGGGCCGGCTCTCGACGCCGATCGAACAGATGGCGCACGCCGCGAGCCTGCTCGAGACGGGCGACTTCTCGGTGCGCGTCGACCCGGGCGAGCGTCGCGACGAAGTCGGTCAGTTGGCCGAGGCCTTCAACCACATGGGCCAGGCCCTCGAGGATCGCGAAGTCGCGCTCAAGTCCGCGCAGGAAGCCCTCGTGCAGAGCGAAAAGCTCGCGGCCGTGGGCACGCTCTCGGCGGGTCTCGCGCACGAAGTGAAGAACCCCCTCGCCGGCATCCTGAGCAACGCGGATCTCGCGATGGGCCAGCTCAAGAAGCTCTCCGTCCCCACGGAAAGCCCGATCTATCGCTACATCGAGGTCGTGCGCAAAGAAACGGCGCGCTGCCGCGGCATCATCGATAGCCTCATGCGCTTCTCCCGCGAAGAGAAGGCCGAGATGAAGGACATCGACCTTGAGCTTGTCACGTGGGAAGCGATCAACCTCATGGAGCACACGCTCAACATGGCGCAGGTCCGCGTCGAGAAGGACTTCGGCGTCGAGCTCAACATGATCCGCGGCAACGCGAACCAGGTCGAGCAGGTCCTGCTGAACATGATGCAGAACGCCGGTCACGCCATGACCGAGGGCGGCTCGATCTTCCTGAAGACGGATCTCTTCCAGGATCCTGCCGCGGCGCCCGTCGGGCGCTACCTCGCTTACCGGAGCGAGCAGTTCCAGGGCGCCTTCTGCCGCATCATGATCAAAGACACGGGCGTCGGCATGACCGACGAAGTTCAGCGCAAGATCTTCGAGCCCTTCTTCACGACGAAGCCCAAGGGCAAAGGCAGCGGCCTCGGCCTGGCGACGGTCTACGGCATCGTCA
>DDRA01000076.1:0-188 GCA_002343545.1 Bacteriovoracaceae bacterium UBA2428 | reverse complement strand
GACAGCGCGCCGGGGCAGGGCACGACGTTCTACATCGACTTCATGGCCCGCGGTCCGCGCACCGCCGAAGTCCAAAAGGAACTCGAAGAAATGCGGCACCGCCGCTCGGGCGGGGCCAAGCTCTCGACGGACGTCGCGGCGTCGAAGCCCGCGCCGGCGGCCGCCCTCCCGCCGCCCGCGCCCGACCC
>DDRA01000117.1:5830-8147 GCA_002343545.1 Bacteriovoracaceae bacterium UBA2428 | reverse complement strand
ACGCTGCTGGCCCAGACCCTGGCCAAGATCCTCGACGTCCCCTTCACCATCGCGGACGCCACGACCCTCACCGAAGCCGGCTACGTGGGCGAGGACGTCGAGAACATCATCCTGAACCTTCTCCAGGCGGCCGAATGGGACGTCGAGAAGGCTCAACGCGGGATCGTCTACATCGACGAAATCGACAAGATTTCCCGTAAGTCCGAGAACCCTTCGATCACGCGCGACGTGAGCGGCGAAGGCGTTCAACAGGCGCTCCTCAAGCTGATGGAAGGCACGCGCGCGAACGTCCCCCCGAAGGGCGGCCGCAAGCACCCGCAGCAGGAGTTCATCCAGGTCGACACGACGAACATCCTGTTCATCGTGGGTGGCGCGTTCGTGGGCCTCGACAAGTACATCGAGAGCCGCCAGACCTCCAAAACGATGGGCCTGGGCGCGACGCCGATGTCTCGCAAGCAGAAGAACGTGGGCGAGCTCTTCGCGCACGTGCAAACGGAAGACCTCGTGAAGTTCGGCATGATCCCCGAGTTCCTCGGGCGCTTGCCGATGATCGCCACGCTCGACGACCTCGACGAAGCGGCGCTCATCAACATCCTCACGAAGCCCAAGAACGCCATCATGAAGCAGTACCAACGCCTCCTCGACCTCGAGGGCGTCAAGCTGACTTTCGACGACAATGCCCTCACGGCGATCGCCAAGGAAGCCATCAAGCGCAAAACGGGCGCCCGCGGTCTCCGCTCGATCCTCGAGAGCAGCATGCTCGACGTCATGTACGAAGTCCCGTCCTTGGCCGGCGTGAAGTCCTGCCACGTGAGCGAAGAAGTCATCACGAAGGGCGTGAAACCCACGCTGACTTTCGATGACCCCGTCGCCTTGGCCGAGAAGAACGCCGCGGAAGACAAGAAGAAAGAAAGCGCTTAACGGCTCCTAGCGCCACGATACTGGCGCAAAAGGGACTCGGGTGAAGCCGCCGCTCCTTCGGGAACGGCGGCTTTCTCTTTTGTCCTCAGCTTAAACTTACTGAAATCGTAAACATCCGTTGTGACGCAGGGCCGCTATCGAGGAGAATATCCTTATGAGCGCGGCAAAATCCAAAACGACACGGAAGCCCAAGTCGACCAAAGCCCGCAAGGAGGAATCCGGGCCGGTACGCCAGATCGTACCGCTCTTGCCTCTCCGCGACATCGTGGTCTTTCCGCACATGGTCGTGCCCTTCTTCGTGGGCCGCGAGAAGTCCATCAACGCGCTCGAAGCGGCGATGAAGGACAAGACCGAGATCCTGCTTTGCGCCCAGAAGTCGGGCAGCATCAACGAACCCGGTCCCGAGGATATCTACCTGGTGGGCACCCTCGCCCAAATTCTCCAGCTCGTGAAGCTTCCCGACGGGACCCTTAAGGTTCTCGTCGAGGGCAAACGCCGTGCGACCGTGCTCGACCTTTCGGAAGAAAGCTCCTACCTCATCGCCGAGGTCGAAGAGCTCCCCGAGGTCCCGGCCGACCTCGTCGAGTCGCAGGCCTTGATCCGCTCGCTCAAGCAGACCTTCGAAAACTACGTCAAACTCAACAAGCGGATCTCGCCGGACCTGCTCGTGTCGATCCAGAGTCTCGAATCAGCTTCGCGACTCGCCGACACGATGGTCGCGCATTTGAATCTCAAGCTCGAAGAAAAGCAGGAGCTCCTGGAGCTCGCCGATCCGCTCAAGCGCATGGAACGCCTTTTCGGCCTTATCCAAGGCGAGATCGAAATCCTGCAGGTCGAGCGCCGCATCCGTTCGCGCGTCCGCAAGCAGATGGAACGCGGCCAGAAAGAGTACTACCTGAACGAGCAGATGGCCGCGATCCAGAAGGAGCTCGGCGAACGCGACGAATTCAAGACGGAGATCGCCGAGCTCGAGAAGAAGATCAAATCGGCCGGGCTTCCCGACGATGCCCGCGAAAAAGCCGATGCCGAGATGCG
Source organism: Bacteriovoracaceae bacterium UBA2428 (assembly GCA_002343545.1). Classification (GTDB taxonomy): domain Bacteria; phylum Bdellovibrionota; class UBA2428; order UBA2428; family UBA2428; genus UBA2428. The sequence continues at coordinate 6,191 of DDRA01000117.1, read as the reverse complement.
CAAGCTCAAGATGATGGCCCCCATGTCGGCCGAAGCGACGGTCATCCGTCTCTACTTGGACTGGATCGTGGGCATGCCCTGGAAAACCTCGACGAAGGATAACCTGGACCTCGCGCACGCGCGCAAGATCCTGGACCGCGACCACTACGGCCTCGAGAAGATCAAGGATCGCATCATCGAGTACTTGGCCGTCCAGGCGCTCACGAAGAAGCTCAAAGGCCCCATCCTCTGCTTCGTCGGTCCTCCGGGCGTCGGCAAGACCTCGCTCGCGAGCTCTATCGCCGAGTCCGTCGAACGCAAGTTCGCGCGTATCGCCCTGGGCGGCGTGCGCGACGAAGCCGAGATCCGCGGCCACCGCCGC
>DDRA01000117.1:2183-5676 GCA_002343545.1 Bacteriovoracaceae bacterium UBA2428 | reverse complement strand
GGCCACCGCCGCACCTACATCGGCGCCATGCCGGGCAAGCTCGTGCAGGCCATCAAGAAGTGCGGCACCCGCAACCCCGTCATCCTGCTCGACGAGATCGACAAAATGGGATCGGACTTCCGCGGCGACCCGGCTTCGGCGCTCCTCGAGGTCCTCGATCCGAACCAGAACCAGAACTTCGCGGACCACTACCTCGAAGTCGACTTCGACCTTTCGAACGTTCTCTTCATCACGACCGCGAACTCGCTCTCGGGCATCCCGCAGCCCCTGCTCGACCGGATGGAGCTCATCCAGCTCTCGAGCTACACCGAGATCGAGAAACAGCACATCGCCCACCAGCATCTCGTACCCAAGCAGATCGAGGCGCACGGGATCAACGAGGGCCTGCTCGAGATCGACGAGAGCGCCGTGACCGAGCTCGTGCGCCACTACACGCGCGAGGCCGGGGTGCGTAACCTCGAACGCGAGATCGCGACGCTGACCCGCAAAGCCGCCAAGCAGATCGTCGAGCAAGGCGACCGTAAGAAGCCCATCAAGATCAGCGACAAGCAGATCGAAGACATGCTCGGTCCCCGTCGCCACAAGTACGGCTTGGTCGAGAAAGAAGACCAGATCGGTCTGACGAACGGCCTCGCTTGGACCGAGGTCGGCGGCGACCTGCTCGCGATCGAAGTCACGATCCTGCCCGGCAAAGGTAAGCTGACCATCACGGGCAAGCTCGGCGACGTCATGCAGGAATCGGCGCAAGCCGCTTACAGCTACGTTCGTTCGCGCGCCACGCGCTTCGGCATCCCGAAGGACTTCTATTCGCGCGTCGACATCCACATCCACGTTCCCGAAGGCGCCATCCCGAAGGACGGCCCCTCGGCCGGGATCACGATGGCGACCTCGCTCACGTCGGCCCTCACGAATCGCCCCATCCGCAAGGACGTCGCGATGACGGGCGAGATCACGCTGCGCGGAAACGTGCTGCCGATCGGCGGGCTCAAGGAGAAGCTCCTGGCCGCTCACCGCGCCGGCATCAAGACGATCGTCATCCCGGAAGACAACGTGAAGGATCTTTACGACGTTCCGAAGGAAATCCAGAAGGAACTCAAGATCATCCCCGTCTCCCACGTCGACCAAGTCCTGCGCGTAGCCCTCGTCCTGGAAGAAAAGGACCCGCTCGCCATGGAACTGGGGCAAATGCGACCGGCCGTTGAACCGACGACTCGACGCAGCACGACCGGAGGCGCAACGATTCGGCACTAAGCGTGCGCGTTTCGCCGCTCCGCGACTACGGCTTTCGGGGGCCTCCTGCTAGAACCGACGGAAAGTTGGTTCCTTAGATTTGGGAGGCCCTATGAAGATCAAGATTTCCACCCTTCTCCTCGGCGCTTCGGCGCTGCTCGTCAGTGCTTGCGCCGGTAAAGCCGACGAAGCCACGTCCAAGGCCGCCGGCGCGGCGGCGGGCGCGTCGATCGGCAAGCTCTTGTCGAACAGCCAGCAAGGCGGCATGAACGCGCAAGTCATGCGCGCGAACGCGATCGCTCAACGCGTCTCCGGCAGCCGCCAACTGACCCCGCAAACGGACGGCGAAGAGATGTGCTCGACGCTCAAGTCCGCGTTCGAGGCCGAAGAAGGCTTCAGCTGCACGCTTGGTGAATGCGGAATGGAAGTTTCCGGGTCTTCCGCCACCATCAAGATGAATGTTTCGTGCACGAGCACGGACGAAGTCGTTTCCGAAACGACCTGCGGCGAAACGACCTACTCGCTCAAAAAGCCCTATTTCTCGTTCGCGATGAACATCAGCGGCAACGGAAGCGGCGGCAGCGGCTCGATCAAGAACGAGTTCGGCGGCGACATCAAAGGCGGCACCATCGCCGACTACACCGCGCTGGCCTGCAAACTGGACGTCGACGTTAAGAAGATGAGCGAACAGGCCTCGAAGCTCGAAGGCGCGAGCGAAGAAGACTACGCCGCGGCCGTGGCGGAGCTCATCGAGTGCGACTTCGGCGGCAAGTCGATCGACATGAAGGTCGCAATGTCCGAGTACAAAGGACAATGCGGCGAGACGACGGACGAGAGCCTCTAAGCCTTTCGTTCATCCGTTTGGATGGGAAGCCGGTCTCCCTTTTGGGGGGCCGGCTTTTTTTATGGCCGAGCGTCCCGGCTTCGTTTAAGAAATGAAGGGTCACTCATCGGAGTCGTTTAGCTCAGTTGGTTAGAGCACCTCCCTTACAAGGAGGGGGTCCACGGTTCGAACCCGTGAACGACTACCACTTTTTGATTTCTCATCCCCGTTCACGAAGACTTCACACTCAACGACTCGCTTTTACCCTTACAATGAGTCGTGAGAAAAAAAGTTAGTTTCGTCGCACTCTTCACGATCTCGACGCCCGCCTTCGCCCAGTCCCAGCGTTATGAGCGTCCGGAATGTCCGCTCCGTTTTGAACATCCGGCGAGCGTCGTACCCAATGATTCGTCTAAGCACCGTGGGTGCCAAAACGTTCATTTCAATCTCGGCGGCCAGGTCCCCAAGAATGGGAACTTCTTTAGTTGGCTGACCCTTCGGTATCTCCCCTTCGGCGGCACCCTTCCCGCGAGTTATCACTGCGAACAAGATGCGGCCGGAAGCGGTCCCGACGGAGACGTCTTTGGCGCGTTGCTCTCACAAGAGACGATCTCCATTCGAGGCGGCGAAGCAATCCTGGCCCAATGCGCGCGGCCCGGCGAAAAAGAGATCTCCAGCCGCATCGTGCTCGTGAACCTCAAAGACTCCCTCGACGAACCCCGTCAGGCCAAACTGAGGTTCAACGGAGACGTGCCGGTCGAAGAGATCCGCACTTTGCTCGCGAGCGCCGAACTGATCGCGCCCAAACGCGACGAGGCGGCCATCGCGGCCAAACAGAAAGCCGAATTGAACAAGCTCATCGACTCTATGCGGAAGAAGGGCTGGCCCAAGTAACGTTGAGGCTAGGGTTCGCCGCTCGAGCGCGTGGGTGACTAGAAAACCCCTTACGGCTGTCTAAATAGTAAGCAAAGTTGTTCTGTTTTGTTTTCATAAATATTTGAATTTACTGAGAATATTAAGGCACCGCGATTGCAAATACCTTCTCAAGTCCAAAACACTTGAGGAGGAGTTTCTATGAAAAAGTTTGCCATTCTTGCCCTCGTTGCTTCGTTCGCGACCGCCCACGCTACCGAGCTCTCGGACGCGGAATACAAAGCGAAGCTCATCGAAATCGAAGAGCGCAAGCTCGCGTTGGCCGAAGCTGAAATGCAGCTGAAGGCGACCGCCGCGCAAAAACTCAACGAAGAAGCTCGCCTGGCCGCCGAACAAGCCGCCAAAGAGGAAGCCGCGAGCCTCAAGCGTGCTCAGACCGCGACGAAGGTGGGCGCCGGCGCGCTTGGAGCCGCGGTCGTCGTCGGAGCTGGCGCGGTGACCATCAACGAGGTCGGCAAGAGCGAGAAGTAAACCACGTCCTTTCCGGATTTTTCACGAAGGGGGGAT
>DDRA01000117.1:0-2039 GCA_002343545.1 Bacteriovoracaceae bacterium UBA2428 | reverse complement strand
GCCGTCGTCTTTTGACCATCGGGCTCCTCTTTTCGTTCTTCGAAAGCACCGCCGTTCGCGCGGGCGTTTCCATGGGCGAACTCGATCGACACGAAGACGCCGCCCTCGTCCATCGCCTGCAACAAACTCTCGAACGAAACGGAGCGAAAGTTCCGGACGAGTTGCGCGTTTCTCCGAAGATGATCCTCGAGCTCGACACCGAAGCTCGACGTGACATCGCCTTCCGGCTCATCAAGCGGAATCAGTCGCTCGCGCGCGAGCGTCACCTCCAAAGCGCACGCAAGTCTCTGACCGCCGCGAACGTGCTGAAGATGATCCCTTTGCTTTGCCGCTCGGATCGTTTCTGCGCGAAAGAGATCACCCATTTCGTGGCACGCCTTGAACCTCACTGCTTTCCGTCGAACGAAACGTCGGGCATCGGATCCATCGATCTGAACCCCTGCTTTGCCGGCGACGGCCTGCTCCACGAAACGCTCGTGCGGCTGAAACTCAATCCGGCCCTCGAGGCCAACGCCATGATGGATCAGCTGCTCCTCGACATCGGCGACGTGCCCGAAGGCGGAGCCTTCGAACTCCAGAACAGCTACCGAAAGATCCGACCCGAAAAAAATCTCATTCCGCTCTTCACCTTGCTCGCCATCGTGGGGACGAGCGGCAACTCCGGTTTGACAGGTTGGCTTCAAGGTTTCGAGGACCGGCTTCTCATCGATGGCCTGCGCGATCCGAAAGTCGATACCGAAGAAATCTATTGGACCTTCAAGGTTCACCAGCGGGCCAAGATCAAGTACCAAGTCCTCCGCGAGTACGCGGAATCACGCCGCATCGAAATTCGCATCTCCGGCCATTCTTGGAAGCAGTGGAACCGCCACAATTTAATGGCCGCTAGCCTCGGCTGCGGCATGATTGACAAGACCCCCGATCAAGCCAAGTTCTTGCTTGCCCTAACCGGCATCGCCTACGAAGGAAAAGATTTCGCCTCCCATCTTAAGGGCGGCTATCGGCTCAAAGACGCGGTCCAGAATTTTCTCGTCGATACGAAACGCTACCGAGAAGCCGGCTTCGTGGGACGCGTGTTGTGCCGAGCCTGGTCGACGCCGCACAACTGACTTTGCCTACCACTCTCCGACCACGAGAGCGGCCGCACCTTCGTCGAGGCTTCGCGCCCGAAGCACCACCGTGCTTCCGTCGCGAGGTCCCCAATTTTTAGCGTCGAGCCGGTAAGTCACCCGGTATTCGTCTCCTTCGGCGGCGGCTTCGATGAGCTTGGCCGCGTCGAAGCCCAGGGCGCCGAGTGCCTTCGGAGAGAAAGCCTTGTAGAGCGCTTCTTTCGCCGAAAAGACGAAGGAGAAGGCGCGCGACACCTCGAGCGACGGCAAACGCGAAGCCTCTTCGTCGTCGATGACCCGGCTCCAGAGTTTGCGCGCCCTTTCGATCGGCGGATGGGGTTCCCAATCCACGCCAAGAAACACCTCATCGAGGCTACGCGGAACGCAAATCGCCAGCGCCCAATCCCCGCCGTGCGTGATCGAGCCCACGAAGCCCGGGGGCATTTCGGGCGGGTAGTCCGCCTTGTACGGGGCCCAATGGTCAAAGCGGCAGCCGGCGTCCTTCAACGCCTCCCGCAAGCACGCCCGCCCCGCGACAAAGTGTTCACGCTTCTTCGAAACGAAACCCTCTAGCGTTGGCGCATAGACGCTCCGGCCCTCGCCGAGGGCGAGATCACCGCCGAGGGGCTTGGATCCGAAAACAAAGGGCTCCGCGTCTCCTCGACGACAATGATGACGAGCGTAGAGTTCGAAGGTCAAAGCGGCCATGACCTCATTCAAGCAGTTGAACCCTAAAAATCAACAATTTCATGCTATTGCCCACCCCGTCCCCCTGCACTCTTGCCAAGCCGAAGAGACGAGGCTACGACGTAAAGAAGATCACGGCGCAGTCGCTTAGCTCAGTTGGTTAGAGCGCTTCCTTCACACGGAAGAGGTCGAAGGTTCGAATCCTTTAGCGACTACCATTTCAAGATTCTCCCCGCCTGGTGGTGG
>DDRA01000062.1 GCA_002343545.1 Bacteriovoracaceae bacterium UBA2428 | reverse complement strand
CCCGACTACATCATCCCGAAGCCCTTCGATCCGCGCGTGCTCCTTTGGGTCGCGCCGGCCGTCGCGAAGGCGGCCATCGAGACGGGCGTCGCCCGTCTCGAGTACCCGGGCGGAAGCCTGGAGGCCTACCGCGCGCGCCTCGAGAAGCTCCTCGGCAAGACCCGCTCGGTCATGCGCGCCCTCAAGGATCGCATCGAGATCGTGCCGCCCAAGACGAAGCCGGGGGCGTTGCCGCGACCCGTCCAACTCGTGTTCCCCGAGGCGTCGAACGAACGCGTACTCAAGGCCGCGGCGATCGTGCGCGAAGAAGGCATCGCCCAACCGATCCTCCTCGGCGATCCTTCCGAGGTTTACGCGAAGATGCGCGAACTCAAGCTCACCGAGCTCGAGAAGTGCGAAGTCCTGCGGCCCTCCGAGCATCCGCGGCTCGACGAGTTCTCGAGCCTGCTTTGGGACCTGCGCAAGCGCAAGGGCTTCACGCCCGCGCTCGCGCGCCAGCGCATGAAGGACCCTTTCTACTTCGGCGCGATGCTCGTGCGGACGGGGTGGGCGGACGCTTGCCTGGCCGGCGTGACCCGCAGCTACTCCGAAACGCTCCGCCCGGCCCTGCACGTGCTCGGCTCGCGCGGCGGCGCGCGCGTCGCGGGCGTCTACATGCTCGTCTGGAAAGACCGCGTTCTCTTCTTGGCCGACACGACGGTGAACTTCAACCCGAACGCCGAGGAGCTCGCCGACATCGCCATCGATACGGCCCACGTCGCGCAGTCCTTCGGCTTCGAGCCGCGCATCGCGATGCTGAGCTTCTCGAACTTCGGCTCGAACGAGCACGAAGAATCCCGCAAGGTACAGGTCGCCACGGCGATCGTGCAACGCCGCCGCCCGGACCTGATCGTGGACGGCGAGATGCAGGCCGACACGGCCGTGAACCCGCAGATCCTCCAGGAACGTTATCCCTTCAGTCGCCTGCGCGATACGGGCGCGAACATTCTTATCTTCCCGAACCTCGCGGCGGCGAACACGAGCTACAAGCTGCTCGGCCAGCTCGGCGGGGCCGAAGTCGTGGGTCCCATCCTCATGGGCATGAACAAGCCGGTGCACGTGCTCCAGGCGAGCTCCGAGGTCATGGAGATCGTGAACATGTCGGTCATCGCGACGCTCGACGCCCAACGCCAAGGTTTGCACCGCCGCCCGCTCGGCGAAGCTTGGGGCGTGGATGGGCATCTCTAAGTCCCGGGCCGCGATCGTCGCGGCCCTGGTGGGGGCGGTGGCGGGGCGCGCTTCGTTCGCCGCCCTGCCGGTCGACCTCGACGACGAGCGCGATCCGCGCGCGATCGTTCAGCTTCGTCACGTCGCGGGTTTCGGCCCGCGACTGATGGAGTGCCTTATCGCCGAGGACGAGAGCTTGCGCTGTCGTGTCGACGAAGTCCCCAAGCGCGTCGATTGTTCGCGCGCCGACGAAACGGCGGCGCGTCCGCTCGCCGTGAAGATCGAGGCCCGGGCTTTCGTATGCGCGGCATTGCCCGCCGAAGGCCGCCTGTCCCATCAGTGGCGGGTGCTCGTAGTCGGCGAGTCGGGCACCGTCGCGGAATGGGTCGTGGAGGGACGTACCGCGGCCCAATCGCGCGAAGCTCACCGGCGCGAAATGAGCCTGGCGCCCGTCTCCGCGCCCGCCATCGATTCCTTGCGCGTCGGGGTTGGCGGAAGTTTCGATCTCGTCGACGGCGCCGGCCGTCTTGCTTACGGCTTTTCGGGCGACGCCGTGCGCGGGCCTTTCCGGGCCTACGCGGGCGCGCTTTCCGCGCCCGAAGCCCCGGCCACGCCCGCCGCCTGGCTTCCCTGGGTGGGGCTCGGATACCGGGTACTCGCTTCCGACTCGCACGGGCTCGAAGTCGCGTTGGCGTACCGTCGCTTTCGGCGTGAAGGCGCGGCGCTCTCGGGGCCCGAGTTTTCCCTGGGCTGGCGCTACGAGGGCGCGCCTTACGGGGCTTCGCTCCATCTTCTCGGCCGCTACCCGAGCGAGGTCACGCTGGCGCGTGCCTACGGCGCGGAGGCCGGCGTGCAGTTCCGCGTTTGGAACCCGCTTTGGCTGCGTCTGGAGGCTTCGGCCTGGTCCGAAAAGTGGACTTCCGCCAAGTTCCCCTCGCGCGACGCCCTCACGATGGGCGGCGCGGGCTATCTCTCCTTCGAAAAACGCTACTGAGGTCGTTTTGGCGTCAAATCGCCAACGGCCCGGGGGTTTCCCGCGGCGCGGACCTTCCCTGTAAACTGATTCCAGGTTTGTAAAGACAGCTTGGAGGAGCATCAGCGTGGGTGGATTTATCGAAGCGTTCCATGAAGGCGGCATATGGATGTACCTCATCCTCGTGCTCGGCGTTTTCTCGGTCTCCATCTTCCTGGAGCGGGTCGTGTACCTCTTCGGCAAGGCGAGCGTCGATAAAGACCGCTTCCTCGCGAACGTGCAGCGCGCGATCCTCGCCGGCGACCTCAACTCCGCGGTGAACTACTGCAGCGAGCGCAGCGCGCCGCTCACGAATATCGTCCGCCAGGGCCTCATCGCGGTGATGAACAAGGGCAAGGAAGACGAAGTGCAAACGGCCATGGACGTTGCTTCGCTCCGCGAAGTTCCGCTCATCGAACGCCGCACCTCGTTCCTCCCGCTCTTCGCGAACATCGCGACGCTGCTCGGTCTGCTCGCGACGATCGTCGCGATGATCAACGCCTTCAAATCGGTCGCGGCCGTGGACCCTTCGCAGAAGGCGACCATGCTGTCGGGCGCGATCTCGGAAGCTATGTTCGGTACGGCGGGCGGCCTCATCGTCGCGATCCCGTCGCTCCTCGCTTACGCCTTCCTCGCCTCCAAGACCCAGCGCATCCTCGACGACATCCACGAAGTCAGCGTCGCGACGCTGAACCTCATCCTCCAAAACCGCGAAAAGTTCAGCAAGTAAGGAACGGCCATGAGCGGCGGTGGGGGAGTACCGGGCGGCCGTAAGGGAAATCGACGGCACGTCGACGACCTGAACCTGACGCCCTTCGTTGACCTGTTCTCGACCTTGATCATCTTCTTGCTCTCGACGGCGGTCATGGACCAGCTGGCGATGATGCAGCTGAACGTCGGCGTCGAGGACAAGCCCGCCGCGCAGGTCCCGCCGACCGAGGTCAAGAAGATCAACTCGCAAGTCAAAGTGACGATCGGCGCCACGAAGATCGAACTCTTCGACGAGGGCCAGGTTCAGCGCATCGAGCGCGCTTCGATCGAAACGCCCTACGACTACGCCATGCTCGAGACCTTCATGGAAAGCGTGCGCGGCAAGTATCCCGACAAAAAAGACATGCTCATCTTCGCGACGGACGACGCCAAGTACGAAGATCTCGTCGCCGTGCTCGACCGCTCGCTCGCGAAGGACTTCCAAGAGCTCATCACGGCCGGCACGGACAAGTAGGGAAGGACGCTCAGATGGGGATCAAGATTCCGGGTTACCGGATCGTCTCGAAGTGGGACCTCCCGAACCTCCGCAACCACCTCGGTCGCGGCACAGGCAAGGGCGGCAGCAAGCGCAACCTCGACGCCGAGCTCACGCTGACCTCGCTCATCGACATGTTCTCGGTCATCATCATTTTCCTCATGCAAACCTTCTCGGCGACGGGCGACGTGCTCATCCGCAACGCCGACATCCAGCTTCCGGCCGCCGTGGCGGGGCGCGAACTCCGTCGTTCGCCGATCGTCACGATCATGCCCGATAAGGTCTCGATCGAGGGCTTTGCCGTGGGCGAGAACGCCAACATCGAAGAGCGCATCGAAGAGACGGACTGGGAGCTCCCCGAGCTCCAGGCCCGTCTGCAGGAGTACAAGCGCTTCTTCGAGAGCGTGCACCAGGGCGTTCCGTTCTCGGGCGAAGTCATCGTCCAGGCTGACAAGGGCCTCGATTTCATTTACCTTAAGCGGGTGATGTACACGCTCACGAAAATTGGTTTCGTGAATATCAACCTCGTCGTGCAAGGCGCGGCGGCGGGTCCCGCTATCGAAAAGACGGCGGAGCCCTCGGGCGGCTAAGTGAAGCTCGCGAGACGCCTTTTGCTCTCGCTCGTCGCGTTCCTCGTGGCGATCCCGCTGCTCGTCGTCTTGGCCCAGGACGTCCAGGTTTACCCCCGCGCCTTTGACCGCGGTTCCGGCAACTTCCGCGAGCCGCTCCCGGCCGACGTCGAATCCTTCTGGCTGCCGCAGGCCGACGGCTGCCGCGCCGAAGTCTGGCGCCTCGCGCCGCCCGGCGTGAATCGCTGGATGCTCATCATCCACGGGAACGGCGACACGCTCGAGGATTTTTACCAGCACCAAGAGAGCTTCGAAGCGTTGGGCTGGGGTTCCTACAGTCTCGATTACCGTGGTTTCGGTCGGGCCGATTGCTGGCCCAAAGATGCGGCGATCTACCGCGACGCGGACAACTTCGTCGCGGAAGCGCGCCGCCGCGAAGGCGAAGGCGCGCAAATGGTACTCGTCGGCTACTCGCTCGGGTCGGGCATTGCCTCGCACGCGGCGCTCGCCGCCCCCGGTCTGCCGCTCGCGCTCGTGTCGCCGTATTCGAGCATCCCGGACGTCGTGCTCGATAACCCGATCCTGCGACCGCTGGCTTCGTTCCTGTGGTCCGAGTTTCCCACGAAAGATCGCATCGCGAAGCTCGGTGCGCGTCCGCTCTTCATCGCGGCCACGCCCGGGGATCTTGTCGTGCCTTACTCGCATGCCGAACGTTTACGCGCACTCGTGGGGGCCGAAACTCCGCTCGAGTTCGTGACCACCCAAAGCGCCCACCACGGCCGCGTCATCTTCGACGCGATTCCGCACATCGCCGCGTGGGCCGAAAAACTCCGCTAGCGCCCAAGCTAATTCAACTTCCGCCACCGAGGTGAGTGAGGGCGCAAGTTTCTTGGCGAGAGTTTAAGCAAAGAGTTTGTGGCCGCGCCGTGCGCGAGAAAGATTGGTTTTGTTTACGAGGTCGCGGTGCCTCTAGCGATATGCTAAAAATTTCCTCTTAGATGAAGAACTTGGACGTTATTCTTTCTCAGCTCGACAGATTTGGAATCAGTACAACAAACCACAGTCAGGCCACTCTTCTTTCCCATCTAAAAGGCACACACGATCTTCTTAAGAAATGGCATAGCGCCGACTATGTCTGCTTGGCTGGTCTTTGCCACAGTATCTACGGAACAGAATCATTCGCAAGAGCCCCTGCGACATTGGATAACCGAGAATATGTTCGAGGGCTTATCGGAGAACAAGCCGAGAGACTGGCCTACCTCTTTGGGGCTCACAAGAAAGAGTCCTTGTGGAAAAACTTGGAGAGCGACGGATCTATCGCGATCGAAGATCGGTTTTCAGACTCGGATCTCCCGATTTCAAAACAAGATTTCTCTGACTTGATTACCGTGACCTTGGCCAACTGGTTGGAGCAACGACCTCGTGTTGCTATTGAATACCTTATGCTGAGACGAGAAGAATTTCTTCGCTCAAAACCTTATTTAAGCAACAGCGCCTATCAGGATTTTATCTCGAACTACGGAATCAAAAGTTGACCATGATTTAATCCCTAGAATTTAGAGCCAAGATGCTTCGTCAGACTTCGGACTTTTGACTCCAGAATCTCATCGTCGCTGCCAGACGGCTCTTCAGTCTCGATCGTCGTCGTTCCCCGAAGCACGATCCGGCCAACGTAACCTAGTCCCAGTTTTTCTTGCCCCGGTCGGATTTGCGGGCGGAAGCCTGCTTCTTGGACTTGAGCCTTCGTTCTTGGGAACCCCGCGTGGGCTTGGTCTTGTGGCGTTTCTTGGGCGCGCGCGAGGCCGCGACGAGGAAGCCCTGGAGCTTCTCCAGGCAGAGCTGGTAGTTCTGCTCCTGGCTGCGGGACTCCTGCGAGCTCAAAACGAAGTCCCCGTCTTTCGTGATGCGGTGGGGCTGTTGGACGCGGAGGCGTTCCCGCGTTTCGTAGGCGATCCAGTCGGCGTCATCGAGGCGGAAACGGATTTCGACCTTCGTTTCGGTCTTGTTGACGTGCTGGCCCCCGGGACCGCCCGCGCGCGAGGTGCGCACTTCGAGACGATGCTCGGGGATGCTGAACTTCGCGAGCGACATACGTTCCATCCTACGCTATGGAAGCGCCCATGGCTGCCTTCGACGGACGAGTTCATATCAACGAGGTTCGGGACGAGCCCTGGCGCCTGAGCGCGGACGAGTCCGATGGCTGGGTGCAGAGGCTCCTCGCCCGATCCGCGCCCTCCGAGGATCTGACGGGTTTGTCGCCGGAGGCCTGGGCGGAGCGCGCGCACCTGAGCGTGAGCGTCGAACTCAGCAAGATGAGCGGCACGGATTACACCCTTCAGGGCACGCTCTCGGGCAAAGTCGCCGCGCCGTGCTCGCGGTGCGCCGACCTTTTTGAGACCCCCCGGGCTTCGGAATTTCGGATTTTCTTGCATCGCGACCCCCGCGCGCGCGACGACGAAGAGGGGCCGACGGAAGATCCGGACTACGTTATTTTCTCAAGCGATCATATTGAACTTATTGATCTTTTGTCGGAGCAGCTGATTGTCTTGGAGCCCTTCGCGGAGTGCCCAGCCCGCAAGCCGGACGGGGCTTGTACGCTCTGTCACAAGAACCCGCAATTCGAAGACAACGATGACACTGGACAAAGCGAAGCCGCCAAGGCAAGTTCGCCCTTTCTAAAACTTGCGGAATTAAAGAAGAAACTCTGAACCCGCGGATCTCGGAGAGACCGAGAAACGAGTTCAGGGACGAAAGTTCTAGAGTAAAAAGTTACGAGGAGTTCTTAAGTTTATGCCGATGCAAAAATCCAAACGCTCGCGGATGCGTCGCGGCCACGGCCGTTCCCAGTTTTTCTTGGTGCCTGCGGGTTGGACGACCTGCCCCGAGACGGGCGAAGCCGTTCCTCCGCACCGCGTGAGCTCTTCGGGCTGGTACAAAGGAAAGAAGATCTTCAAGACCAAAGAAGAGAAGAAGGCCGAGGCACAGGAAGCCTGAGCTTTTTAGCTCAGCCCCTGCATGGCTTCCTTTCATGCGGCCCTTCGCGGTACGGGCCTTGGGATACCTTCCAAGGTCCTGACCAACGAAGATCTCGCTAAGTTCGTCGACACCAACGACGAATGGATTCGTACTCGCACGGGCATTCGCGAACGGCGTTTGCTCGACCGTGAGAAGGGTGAGAGCCTGTCGCTTCTCGGAGCCCAGGCCGCCCAAGAGGCGCTCGACAAAGCCGGCATCAAAGCCGAAGAGCTCGACGCCGTTATCTGTTGCACCGCTACTCCCGATACCTGGATGCCGATTTCGGCTTCCCGCATTCTCGGACATCTCCGTGGTCGCGTAGCCGTCGATGTTTTCACGGCCGACCTGAACGCGGCTTGTTCGGGTTACCTGGCGGGTCTACACGTCGCGAACAACTTCATTCGCTCGGGCCTGCACAAGAAAGTGCTCGTCGTTGGCGGCGATATCTTCTCCAGTATTATCGATTGGACGGACCGCACGACGTGCATCCTCTTCGGTGACGGCGTGGGGGCTTCCGTGCTCGAAGCCGTGGAAGAGGCCGATGCATCGACGGCCCCGGTGATTTTGGGGGCTCGCTTCGGCACGCTCGCCGACTTCGATCACTTCCTTGCGGTGGAAGGTGGCGGCAGCGCCGCTCCTTTCACTTCGGCCGAGTTCGAGTCCCGTAAGAAACGACCGGTCATCAGTATGAACGGTCAAGAAGTCTTCAAACTGGCCTGCAAGCACATGGCGCAGAAGGCGCACGAAGTGCTGGCGGATTCGGGCTACACCACGCGCGACGTGCGCTGGTTCGTGCCCCACCAAGCCAATCTTCGAATTATCGAGATGGTCGCCCGCATGGCCGAGATGCCAATGGATCGCGTCTACGTGAACGTCGATCGTTGGGGCAATACCTCGGCCGGTACGGTCGCCGTCGCCCTCGCCGAAATGCAGAGGGGCGGGATGCTCAAAAAGGGTGATCTCGTTTTGCTCGACGTTTTCGGCGGCGGCTTTACTTACGGCGCGATGCTTCTGCGCTGGGGAACCGACGCGACATGAAATTACTAATGTTCCCGGGCCAAGGCTCCCAGTATCCGGGCATGGCCAAGGATTGGTTCGAAAGCTTTCCCGTGGCGCGACTCGCGTTCGAGGAAGCTTCGGACGGCTCGGGCTTGAGCCTGAAGAAGATTATCTTCGAAGGCGACGAAACCGAGCTCAAGCAAACGGAGTTCACGCAACCCGCCATCCTGACCGCGACGATCGCGATTTTCCGCGCGCTCGAAGAAAATACGGCGCTGCGCGACTTGGCCGCGAACAAAGATGCGCTCTTCGCGGGACACTCCCTCGGCGAATATTCCGCGCTCGTCGCGGCCGGCGCGCTGCCGCTCGGCGTGGCGGCCGGTCTCGTTCGCCGGCGCGGCCAGCTCATGCAGGCCGCGGTGCCGGCCGGGCAGGGCGGCATGGCCGCGCTCGTATTCAAGCCGCGCAGCAATGGCACGCCGCTCGCTCGCGAGCTCTGCGCGGAAGCCGCGAAACGCTCGGGTCGCGTGATCGAGCTCGCGAACATCAACTCGCCCGAGCAGATCGTCGTCGCGGGTCACATGGCGGCGCTGGCCGTGGCCGAGGAGCTTTCGGCCGACGCGCGTTTCGGCGTGCGCAAGTACGTCGCGCTTCCGGTGTCGGCGCCTTTCCATTCGTCGCTCATGAAGCCGGCCGCCGATGGCTTGCGTCCGGATCTCGAGGCGGCCGCGTGGCAGGCACGCCCGGAAAAACGCTACGTCGCGAACGTCGACGCGCGCATCCATTCCCTCGGAGATTCGGACGGCGTCGTGGAACGTTTGTGTTCGCAGATCCATGGCTCCGTCCGTTGGGTCGAGAGCGTGGAATCGGCCCTCGCGATGGGACTCGTGGAAGCACTCGAGATCGGTCCGGGCAAGGTCTTGTCGGGCCTCGTGAAGCGGGTGAACTGGGAGGGCCGCGTGCTCGCGGCCAAGGGAATCGATTCTCTGGAGGAATTCCGAAATGACGGCGAACGTCTCTGATAACGCGGGCGCGATGCCCCGCTTCGGTCTCGAAAATCGCTCCGTCCTCGTGACGGGCGGCGGGCGCGGCATCGGCCGCGCGATTTGCCTTCGCCTGGGCGCCGAGCGCGCTTGGGTCGGAGTTGGCCACACTGGTTCGGCCGAGAGTGAAGGTCGGGCCGCGGAAGTCTGCCGCGCGATCGAAGCGGCGGGTGGCCGGGCGCTCAGCCTCAAGCTCGACGTGAACTTCGAAGCCGACATCGACGCGGCCCTCGAGCAGATGACGAAGACCTTCGGCGGCCTGAACGGCATCGTGAACAACGGTGGCCTGGCGGTCGACCAGCTCGCGATGCGTACGAAGATCGAAGATTGGGATCGTACCCTCGATACGAATTTGCGCGGCGCCTTCTTGTTGTCGAAGGCGGCTTTTCGCCCTTTATCAAAATCCGGTCACGCTTCGATCGTGAACATGAGCTCGGTCGTCGGTTTGATGGGAAATCCGGGACAGGCCGCCTACGCGGCCTCGAAGGCCGGGCTCATCGGCCTCACGAAGGCCCTCGCGAAAGAATTCGCGCCGCGGAGCATCCGCGTCAATGCCGTCGCTCCGGGCTTCATCGAGACGGACATGACCAACCGCATGCCCGAGTCCACCCAAGCAGAGTATAAACAGGCCATCCCGCTGAAGGCTTTTGGCTCCCCCGACGACATCGCGAACGGAACGCTGTTTTTGCTTTCCGACGCATCGAAGTATGTGACGGGGCACGTCTTGAGTATCAACGGCGGCCTGTATATGTAAGGTAGCAACGGCTAAACCGTTAAGAGGAATAAAGAATATGAACGTTGAAGAACGCGTTAAAAACATCATCGTCGAACAACTCAATGTGGACGCCGAGAGCGTCACGCCGGATGCATCCTTCGTGGATGACCTCGGCGCCGACAGCCTCGACATCGTCGAGCTCGTCATGACGATGGAAGAAGAGTTCGATCTCGAGATCCCCGACGAAGACGCTGAGAAGATCAAGTCGGTCGGCGACGTGATCAACTACGTGCAAGCTCGCACGAAGGCTTCGAACTAGTTCTCTCGTAGAGGGACGGGGAAGGATCGTTTTGAAGTCGCCAAAGAGGACACTCGCAAACTCCGGTCGTCGCGTCGTCGTGACGGGGCTCGGCTGCGTTTCACCTCTGGGCCACGATCCCGAATCCACCTGGAACGGCCTCGTCGAAGGCCGTTCCGGGGCCGCTCCCATCACTCACTTCGACGCCTCCAAGTTGGATGTGCGCTTTGCCTGCGAGGTAAAGGGCTTCGATCCCGCGACGTACGTTCCCAAGAAGGATCTCCGTCGCATGGATCGCTTCATCCAGCTCGGCACGGCCGCCGCGCTGCAAGCGATCGAGCGCGCCAAGCTCGATGTTTCCAACACGCCGGCCGAGAGCATCGCCGTTCTGCTTTCGAGCGGAATGGGCGGGCTTCCGCTCATCGAAGCGCAGCATGAGATCGCTCGGGAACGGTCCGATCGCGTGTCGCCTTTCTTCATCCCCGCGACGATTCCGAACCTGCTCGCGGGGCAAGTCAGTATCTTGAAGGGTTTCCGCGGCGCGAACCATTGCGTCGTGTCGGCTTGCTCGAGCTCGGCCCACGCCATCGGCGAGGGCGCGCGGCTCATCGAGCGCGGCGACGCCGAAGCCGTCGTGGCGGGGGG
>DDRA01000023.1:9935-10334 GCA_002343545.1 Bacteriovoracaceae bacterium UBA2428 | reverse complement strand
AGCGGAAGGAATTGAGGTTCTTGAGCTCGCAGCGGGTGCCGAAAGCCTTCTGCCCGAGGGGACGGATCGAGATATTGACGTCGCAGCGAAAGTTTCCTTCCTCGAGGTTACCGTCGCAGACGTCCGCGTAGACGAGGATCGCGTGGAGCTTGCGCAAGTACGCGCTCGCCTCGAAGGGTCCGCGCAGATCCGGCTCCGAAACGATCTCGGCCAACGGCGTGCCCGCCCGATTGAGGTTTACGAGCGTCGTCGAGGCGAAGTGCGTGGACTTGCCGGCGTCTTCCTCCATGTGGATACGCGTGATGCCGACGCGCTTCGTCCCGCCTTCCGCGAGGGGGATGTCGAGATGCCCGCCCAGGCACAGCGGCTCGTCGAATTGCGAGATCTGGTAGCCCTTCG
>DDRA01000023.1:6173-9801 GCA_002343545.1 Bacteriovoracaceae bacterium UBA2428 | reverse complement strand
CTGGTAGCCCTGCGGCAGGTCGGGATAGAAATAGTTCTTCCGCGAAAAAACGCTCCGCTCCGCGATCCGGCAATTCAGCGCCAATCCGGCGCGCACCGCGAGCTCCACGGCTTCCTCGTTCAGGACGGGCAGCGAGCCGGGCAACCCGGCCGAGACCGGGCCGACGCGCGTGTTGGGCTCGGCACCGAATTCCGTGGCGACGGGGCAGAAGGCTTTCGTCTTCGAAAGCAGCTGGGCGTGGACTTCGAGTCCGATGACGGGTTCGTAGATCTTCATGGTTGGACTCCCGCCGCGAATGCCGCGGCGACCGGGGAAAGACGAAGGGTGGAGGGGTCGCGCTTCTGCAGGAAGGCGGCCGTACCGAGGAGCGTCGACTCCTCCCACCAGCGGGACATGAGCTGCAAGCCGATGGGGAGCCCCTTCGCGTCGAAGCCCGCGTTCAGGCTAAGTCCGGGCAAGCCCGCCAAATTGAGCGAGAGCGTGTAAACGTCCGAGAGGTACATCGACACGGGGTCGTCCGACTTCTCGCCCAGGCGGAAGGCCGTCGTGGGCGAAGTCGGCCCCGCGATGACGTCGCAGCGCTCAAACGCGCGCTCGAAATCCCGTCGGATCAAGGCGCGTACCTGCGAAGCCTTGCGGTAGTAGGCATCGTAGTATCCCGACGACAGCGCGTAGGTGCCGAGCAGGATCCGACGCTTCACCTCGTCGCCGAAGCCCTCGCCGCGGTTCATCGCGTAGAGCTCTTCGAGCGTCCCTTCGGAGAACTTCTCGCTCCGGTGCCCGAAGTGGATTCCGTCGTAACGCGCCAGGTTCGCCGAAGCCTCCGCGGTGCAGACCAAATAGTAGACCGGCAGGGCGTAGCGCGTTTGCGGGAGCTCGATCTCGACGATGCTCGCGCCGCTCGATTCCAAGGCGGCGAGCGAGTTTCCGATCGCGGCGCGCACGTCGGGCTCGAGTCCTTCGCCGAAGTATTCCTTCGGAACGCCGATGCGCAGACCCAACAAAGTTTCGCGGTCGCGGAAGCGACGCGTTTCCTCGAGAAACTTGGGGGCTTCGCGTTTCGAGGAAGTCGCGTCGTGCGCGCACGGACCCGCGATGCTCTCGAGCAGCGCCGCGCAACCGAGCGCGTCGGCGCACATCGGGCCGACTTGATCGAGCGAGGAGGCGAAGGCGACCACGCCGTAACGGCTCACGCGGCCGTAGGTCGGCTTGAGTCCGGTGATGCCGCAGAATCCCGCGGGCTGCCGAATGGAACCGCCCGTGTCGGTGCCCAGCGAGAAGGGCGAAACGCGCGCTGCGACCGCGGCGGCGCTGCCGCCCGACGAGCCTCCGGGCACTCGATCGAGATCCCAAGGGTTCCGGCAGGGACCGAAGAACGAGGTCTCGTTGGAGGAGCCCATCGCGAACTCGTCGAGATTCGCCTTGCCCACGATCACCGCGCCGTCGCGCTTGAGGCGGGACGCGACGGTCGCGTCGTAGGGCGCCGTGAACTTCTCGAGCATCCGAGAAGCCGCCGTCGTGCGGTGGCCTTTGGTCAGGATGAGATCCTTCACCGCGACGGGCAGCCCGAGCACGGCGTTGCGTTCGCCGGCGTCGAGTCGCACGTCGGCCGCGTCGGCCTGCCCCAATGCGTCGGAGTCCTCGGCGACGGTGACGAACGCGTTCAGCGAAGCGTTCGTGGCGCGCGCGCGACGCAGGGACTCCTTCGCGAGCTCGACCGCGGAGATCTCGCGGCGATCGAGGGCGCCGCGCAGGGTTTCAAAATCGGCGTTCAAGAGATCGGAAATGCGAGACATCACTCTTCCCCTCCGACGACGCGGGGAATCCGGAAGGAACCTTCGAAGGAGTCGGGGGCGTTCGCCAGCAGGTCCTCGCGCGCCAGCGGAGCTTCGGGGACGTCGGCGCGCAAGGCCATGGCCTCGGTCGCGTGAAAGACGGGCTCGATACCGTGCGTATCGACTTCGTTCAAAGACGCGAAAGCCTCGAAGATCCGATTGAATTTTTCCTGCATCGGATTGAGCTCGTCGGGATCGAGACGAAGGCGGGCCAAACGGGCGATGCGGATGACGTCTTCTGATGTCGGCATAAGGGGACGGACTCTACGACCCGCTTCGTGGAGGGGCAACCCTGCGTACGGGCCAGAAAGAAAAGTTTAGCCGGACAGGATCGCCGCCGCTTTCGCCCGCGCTAAAGTTTCTGAAGCGGGGCGTACTTAGCCAGGAACTTCTTCACGCCGGAAGTGCGGAACTGGATCGAGAGCTTGAGCGAATCGCTCCACCCTTCGCGCTTCACGACCGTTCCGTCCCCGTAGTCCGGATGGCGAACCTTCGCCCCGACCGCAAAACCGTCCGAGGACGCCGCGGACTCGCCCCCGCCCTCGAAAGCGCCGCCGAAGTCGTCGCTGCGATCGCCGAACGAGTCGCCGAAGGACTCATCGCCGCCCGCGCGCCAGCGCTGGTAACCGGCCGACCACGGCGAAGGCGCCACGTCGCGCGCGTGGTCCTGTACCAAAACGCCTTCTTCCGGAAGCTCGTCGAGAAAGCGCGAAGCTTGGCGAACGTGCGTGACGCCGAAGACCCGCCGCATTTTGGCCGACGTCATGAAGAGACGCTGCCGCGCGCGGGTCATCGCCACGTAGCAAAGGCGGCGTTCTTCCTCGAGGCTGTCTTCGTCGCCGCTTTCTTCGCGACGACGCGAGGGAAAGGTGTCTTCTTCCATGCCGACCACGAAAACCGCGGGGAACTCGAGCCCCTTGGCCGAGTGGATCGTCATCATCGTGACCGAATTATCCTGTTCCTCGGCCCGGTCGGCGTCCGTCAGGAGCGCGACTTCCTCGAGGAAGTTCTCGAGCGTCGGCTCGATCCCCTGCGAACGCGCGCGGTGCTCGAAGTCCGAGATCGCGGTCCCTAGTTCCTTCAAGTTTTCGAGGCGGGCCTGGGACTCGATGGTATTCTCGTTCTCGAGCGAACGCAGGTACCCCGATTCGTCGAGCACGAAGGAGTAGAACTCGAGCGGCGAATACTCCGTCTTCTTGTCGCTCAGCTTGGCGTAGAGCTCGAGGAACGCGGCCAGCTTCTTGCGCGCGGCCGCGCCCAGATCGGCGTCCTCGGCCACGCCCTTGGCCACGAGGCCCGCGGCCTCGAGTCCCGAGATCTGCTCCCGGTGCGCGTAAGCCCGAAGCGCGTCGATGGTCGTCTTGCCGATCCCGCGCGTGGGGATGTTGATGATCCGGTAGAGCGACACGTCGTCGCGCGGGTTCATGAGCAGACGCAGGTAACTGAGCGAGTTTTTGATTTCGGCGCGGTCGTAGAACTTGAGACCGCCGAAAATTCGGTAGTTGATGCGCTCCGCCCGGAGCGCATCTTCGAAAAGCCGGGACTGCGCGTGGGTGCGGTAAAGCAGGGCGATATCCTTCGAGACGAAGTCCTCGTCGAAGAGCTTGCGAATCGTGCGGGCGATGAAGCGGGCTTCTTCGAAGTCGTTCGAGAGGTGGTGGACCTCGACGGGGCCCCCGGCTTCGTTCTCGGTGAAGAGCGTCTTTTCCTTGCGCTGGGTGTTGTTCGCGATAACGTGGTTCGCGACGCGGATGATGTTCGCCGTCGAACGGTAGTTCTGCTCCATCTTGATC
>DDRA01000023.1:2511-6071 GCA_002343545.1 Bacteriovoracaceae bacterium UBA2428 | reverse complement strand
CTGCTCCAGCTTGACGACGCGCGCCTCGGGAAAATCCTTCTCGAAGTCCAGGATGTTGCCGATGTCCGCCCCGCGCCACTTGTAGATGGACTGGTCCTCGTCGCCGACGACGCAGAGGTTGCGGTACTTGCGCGTAAGCTCGCGGATCAAACGGTACTGGATGCGGTTCGTGTCTTGGTACTCGTCCACCAGGACGTAGCGGTAGCGGTCCTGGAAGGCGTCGGAGATGTCTTCCTGCGTGACGAAGAGTTCGTAGGTGCGCAAGAGCAGGTCGCCGAAGTCCACGGCGTTGTTCTTGCGGAGCTCGGCCTCGTAGGCCTTGAGCACGGGAACGACGCGGCTTTCGAAGAAGCTCTTGGCGATCGGCTCGTAGGTGCGGGGATCGACCCCGTCGTTCTTGAGCTGATCGAGTTTATAGGCCACCGACTTGGGAGCCACGACCTTGTCGCTCACGCCGGCCTGCTCCAGCGCCTGCTTGATGACCGCGTTCTGGTCGCTGTCGTCGAAGATCGAGAAGCCTGGGCTCAGCCCGATGCGGTAACCGTGCTCGCGCAAAAGCTTCGCGCCCATCGAGTGGAAGGTGGAAACCCAAAGTTCGCGCGTGTCGACGCCGCTGCCCTCGAGCAGCCGCTCGATGCGCTCCTTCATTTCGCGCGCCGCCTTGTTCGTAAAGGTGACGGCCAGGATCTCGCCCGGGAAGGCTCTTCCCGTTTCGATGAGCTTAACGATCCGCTGGGTCAGAACCCGCGTCTTCCCCGCGCCCGCGCCGGCCAAGATAAGGACGGGACCGTCGAGGGCTTCTACGGCGGCTTGTTGCTGAGGATTCAACCCGACGGACATCCTCTCTGTTCAAGGACAGGCGGCGGCGTATTTCCAGGCTTCGTTTCGAGCTCTAAATAACGCAAAGTGTTAGATATTTTGAAAACGGTTCCACTTTGAAACCAGTCTCAAAAGGCCCGCCCGCTAGTTCCATATTGGGATGTCAAAATTAAGATTACATTAAGTAATTTCAAATATTTAAAGCTGGCACGCAAGCTGCATAAACGCTGGGCATGAGAACTTTCGCAACAGGGATGATCACCAGTGTGCTTCTGAGTTCTGCTTTCGCGGCTAACGCGAAGACGGCATGGGTTGGCCGACTGACCGACAACCTTCAGTGCGAGGAAGAGCGCTATTCGACGCTCGGACAAGCCGTGGCCGAACTCGAAAAGAACGGAGTTCAAGTCCACGAAGCACGCGTGACGCGAGTTGCGGATCGTATGTTCTGTTCGGCGTGCGGTTGCCCCGAAGGCACGTTTAACGCCGCTAAGGTCGAGATGACCGAAGATGTGGAGCGCACGCTCCAAAAAGGAGACTGGGAAGTGATCAAACCTTACGCGAACACGAACGAAGGCGGCCACGGAGATTTCCGTATCCTCCCCGTCAACCCTCCCGTCGAAACCAAGTAGTCGGGATTTCTTTCGGAACGAAATCCTGAAAGGTCGGAGTCACTCCTCCCTCCCCCCCTGTGCGCCGGCCCTTCAGGATTCATGTCAACCCGGATGCTCCTCGCGGAGCATCCGGGTTTTTTTTCTGACCCTTTCGAATCCGGTACCGAAGGCCTAGATTCGCCGGCATGACGACGGTTTCGAAGATGGCAGGGTCCCTCATCGGCAGCGAAGTCCTCCGCATCGCGGCGGAGATCAACAAGCTCAAGGCCGAGGGTAAGGCGATCACGAACTTTACCGTGGGCGACTTCGACCCGAAACATTTCCCCATCCCGAGCGAATTGCGCGAAGCCATCGTCCAAGCCTACGAAGCCCAACAAACCAACTACCCTCCGAGCTCCGGCATCGCCGAGCTTCGGGAGTCGGTCGCGAAGTTCTACTCGACCCGGCTCGGGGTCCCGACGAAGTCCTCCGAAGTCCTCGTCGCGGGTGGCGCGCGGCCCCTCATCTACACCATCTTCACGGCCTTCTGCGACGCGGGCGACAAGGTCGTCTATCCCGTTCCCTCCTGGAACAACAATCACTATTGCCATCTCGTCGGCGCGCGGGGAGTCCCCGTGACTTGCAAGGCGGAAAAGGGCTTTCTGCCGACGGCGGAAGATCTGGCGCCGCATCTGCGCGACGCGCGACTACTTTGCCTCAATAGCCCGTTGAATCCATGCGGCTCCACTTTCGAGGAAAGCGAACTGCGCCGAATTTGCGAAGCCGTGCTGGCCGAGAACGCGCGCCCGGAGCGCAAGAATCGGCCTCTCTACATGATGTACGACCAGATCTACTGGATGCTTACGCATAACGGCGTCAGACACCACGACCCCGTTTCGCTCGTGCCCGCCATGAAGCCCTACACGGTTTTCGTGGACGGCCTTTCTAAGTATTTCTGCGCGACGGGCATCCGCGTGGGCTGGAGCGTCCTGCCCGAATCGCTCATGGGAACTTTCTCGGCGATCTTGGGACACATCGGCGCCTGGGCGCCCAAGCCCGAACAGATCGCGACGGCCCGGTATCTCGATCGCGCCGACATCTCGAGCTTTGTGCGCGACGCGAACGCCAAACTGCAGAAGCGCCTCATCCCGCTTTACGAGGGCGTGCTCAAAATGAAAGCGGAAGGTCTTCCGGTCGATGCGCTTCGTCCGGACGGCGGCATTTACCTTTCGCTGCATTTGCGGCCCAAAGGCCTTGCGACGAACGAAGAGATCCGCAAGTCGGTCCTGCATGAAGCCGGGGTCGCACTGATTCCTTTTCAGGCCTTCGGAGTTCGCGAAGACGAAGGATGGTTCCGGCTTTCGATGGGGGCCGTTGCCGAGGCCGACATCCCCACGGCGCTTGAATCGCTCGCCAAGTATTTGAAGACCCGCGCCTAGGCCATCTCAACTTCGGCTTTTATTTCGAATATTTAGCTCGGCCTTCGCGGCCTTGATCCAACTTTAACGAGTGTTTTGACGCACCCGCGCCCAGAATGGGCTTCGGGTAACCGCACCGCTCGCGCTTTGCCCTCAAATTTCGACGAGTTCCGGCCGAAAAGACCGGAAGGGAGGTCGACTCGAGTGTTAGGCGTCTTCGGAGCTTTGCTTTTGGGAGCGGTGGTTTTCTACGTCGCTTTCACCTTTCAGCGCGCCGCCGAGACTTCGGCCGCCGAAGGACGTCTCTCCGCCGAATGGGGCAGCGACAAAGTCGCGCCGCAACTTCCCTTCTACATCAAGATCTTCCGGCCGTTGCTCCAAGGCGCTCCCTTGCAATCGGCCTCGAACTTTTGGAGCCCGGAAGCGATCGAGGCTTGGCGTCGTCACCTCGTCTCGTCGGGACTCGGACGTCTCGTGGAACCCTCGCACTTCGTGGCCTCGAAGTTCTGGATGCTGCTCTCGAGCGCGATGTTCCTGGGAATGCTCAAGCTCTTCGCGCAGTCGCCGCCGCCCAACTGGCTCGTCTTCGGCGGCCCCATCGGCGCTTTCTTCCTGCCGAACCTCGATCTCAGTTCGCGTCGTAAGAAGCGTCAGGACGAAGTCCGTCTCTCCATGCCTTACGTCGTCGACCTTCTCACGCTGAGCATCGAGGCGGGGATGGACTTCATGGGCT
>DDRA01000023.1:0-2399 GCA_002343545.1 Bacteriovoracaceae bacterium UBA2428 | reverse complement strand
TGGGATGGACTTCATGGGCTCGATCGCGAAGGTCGTCGATCGCGCGCCGCCGTCGCCGCTCATCGAAGAACTCTCCGTCGTCCTGAAGGACATCCAGCTCGGCAAGACCCGCGCCCAAGCTCTCCGTTCGCTCGCCGAGCGTCTCGACATGGCGGAGATGTCGAGCTTCGTGGCGATTCTCGTGTCGGCCGACTCCATGGGCGCGAGCATCGGGACGGTGCTTCGCGCGCAATCCGAATCCATGCGAAACGAGCGTCTCACGAAAGCCGAGAAGCTCGGCGCCCAGGCCAGCCAGAAGATCCTCGTGCCCCTCGTATTCTTCATCCTGCCGGCGGTCATGCTCATGATCTTCGGCCCGATCGTGCTGCAGATGGTGGGGCCAAAATGAAGAAGTCCCTTCCCAAGGTCATGACCCCGGGCGGAGTCGCTTTCCTCGAGCGTTGCCGTCTGGCGACCGGGTTCTGGGATCGCCTCGTCGGTCTGCTCGCGACCGAGTCGCTCGAAGCCGGCGAAGGGATCTTCATCGGCCCCTGTAAGCAAGTGCATACGTTCTTCATGCGCTTCCCGATCGATGCCGTCTTCGTGGACGGCGAAGATCGCGTCGTCGCGATCGAAAGTCTCGCCCCCTGGCGCGTCTCGGGCCTCCATTGGCGCGCCAAGGGAGTCTACGAAACCCCCGTCGGCCACGCCCGCCGTCTTGCCATCCGCGTCGGCGAAAAACTGGAGCTGCGATCATGCTGAAGCTGAAGATCATCAAAGGTCCCGAAGGCCAAGGGCGTCAGTTCAATCTCGAAACGGGTCGCTCCGTGACGATCGGGCGCGGGGCCGACGCCGAGGTCAAGCTTTCCGCGGCGGGCGTCTCCAAGGCCCACGCGAAACTCACCGCGCTGAACTCCTCGAAGGTCGAACTCGAAGACCTCGGTTCCTCGAACGGAACCTTCGTGAACGGCTTGCTCGTCAAGAAGCACGTCCTGAACATCGGCGACGCGCTCGTCATCCATCCCTTCGTGCTCCAAATCGAAGCCGTCGCGCCGGAACCCATTAGCCCGGGGCCCGCCTTCACGCCGAGCGGCGACGGGTTCGGCGCCGGGGCGTTCGGATCGGCGACCATCGACGTGCAAGCCACGCCGAGCTCGACGGCGGCTTCCCCGAGCGGCAGCGGATCCAAGGTTCGCGACTTTCTCGCCTCGAACGTCTTTCCCATCGCCGACGGCATGAGCGGGCGCTTCGACGTTCGCCTTCTCGTCGCGGCGTTCTTCGTCCTCTGGAGCCTTCTGATCGTCGTCTTCACCGCGATGCCGTTCTCGGAACGCGCGAACGAGCGCGTCGGGGCCGAGTCGATCGAGGTCGCCAAGCTCTACGCGCGTCAACTCGTTCGGGTCAACCAGCAGGCGATCCTCGATCAACGCTACCGCGACCTCGTCTCCGAGCTCGACGCCCGTCGGGGGCAAACTCCGCGGGTCATCCGCACCTTGATCCTCGACGCCGCGAAAGCCCAGATCCTCGCGCCGACCGAGATGCTCGGCCGGCCGGTGCCCGACACCTTCGCCGCCAACGCGCTCACCTATCCCGACGTCCACGTCCAGACGGATCGCGAAGGAGTCGCCTACGTCTCGGCGCCGCTCAAGTTCCACGACCCCGACAAGGGCATCGACGTGATCTCGGCCGTGGCCTTCGTGGAGTACGACTCCGCGGGCGCGCGCTTCACGCTCGCCAATATCCTCGACCAGGCCGTGAGCTCTTTCCTCTACGCGCTGCTCGCCACGATCTTCTTCGTTCTGCTGGTTTACCGCTGGACGGAAGGATCGATCGAAGCCGTGCTCGGCAAGATCGACGAAGCCCTCAAACGCGGGGAACTGCAGATCGTCGCGCCGGTCAAGTGGCCGGTCATCGCGCAGCTTTGCGAGCAGATCTCCGTCGTGCTCGGTCGCGCCTCGGGCGGCGGGGTCGAGGTCGTCGGCGGATCCTCGGATTGGGCGAGCCAAGCCGTCGCGGCTTCGGGCGGCGCCGCGGCCGCCTTCGATTCCTCGCTCGTCGTCGTCGCCTGGAACGAAGGCATGGAACGCATCGCCGGCGTGCGCGCGAACCTCGCCGTCGGGTCCGACATTTCGGGCGCGAGCCGCGACGTCGCCTTCGAATCGACGGTCCGCGACCTATCGTCGCAGGCCGCGGGCCAAGGCGGCCGCGTCGTTTCTACCGCGCTCGATTTCTCGGGACGCCCGCACCGGCTGCGGATGGTCCAATCCGACGGCGCCTATTTCTTGACCATCGTGGAGGAGGGATAGTTGGCGAACTACGAACTCCGCTCCACCCAAAGTCGTGGCTCGTTCCGGGTGTCGGGCCCGCTGACGAAAGTCGGCCGGGCCACGGACAACGGCGTCGTGCTGAACGACCCCACC
>DDRA01000077.1:16800-17115 GCA_002343545.1 Bacteriovoracaceae bacterium UBA2428 | reverse complement strand
GTGCGCCGGTCGCGTCAAGAGACGCGTTTTCTGCCAGATCGACGGCCACTTCGTGGACGGCCTCGTGAACGAGCAAACGCTGCACGACCGCGGCCGCTTCCACTTCGAGCCCGAACGCATGGCCTACATCGGCCCGGGCAAAGCCAAGATCACGCTCGGCTCGCGAGTGAAAGTCATGCTCGCGGCCGTCGACGTGATGACCCGCAAAATCGACTTCGACCTTCTCGAAGTCGACGGCGTTTCGGTCGGCAAAAAGTAGCTCGACCTCGGAGCCCTCCTTCGCGAAAGCTAAGGAGGGCTTGTCCCAAAAAGACT
>DDRA01000077.1:9963-16623 GCA_002343545.1 Bacteriovoracaceae bacterium UBA2428 | reverse complement strand
CAGCTAGGGCTTGTCCCAAAAAGACTTGCCAATTTTTCCGGGACCACTTTCTCCGACCGCCTCGATCTCAGCCCGAGTTGTCCCGCATTGGCTTTACAATCTTTTCTTAGCTACTTTCGCAAGAAACCGCGAAGCGCAGATTGTCCCAGAACTCATTTACAACTTTTTATTGGAGATTTTCTGTCGCTCACGCCGTCCGGGCGACCTTTCCAAAAACTTGCCGCGAAACATTGTAAATCTTTTACGGGACACATCCGGCTCACTTTCGGCCGCCCAAAAAACCAGCCCCGAAAAAGTTGTAAAGCCATTCCGGGACAACTTCAGCCTCACGTCGACGATAAGATACGGTGCAGGGTCGACTTACTGCACTTCAAAATACGAGCGGTCTCGCGCATGGAAATCCCGTGTTTTTTCGCGAGCTGACGCGCCCGCTCGGCGAGCCGCTCGGTTTCTTCGGGCGGGCGGCGCGAGGGGCGCCCGAGACGAGGAATCCTTGGGGAGAGAACGGAGGAAAGCCCCTCGGACTCGTACAAAGCCCGCCATTTTAGAACGGTTGGACGGCTGACCTCCACGGTTTGGGAGATCGCGTGGCTCGAGATGCCTTCGGCGGCCATGAGGATGACCCAACAGCGTTTGGCGAGTCGGGGGTCGGAGCTCCGATCGCGGGCGATGCGCTCGAGCTTCTCGGAGTCTTCTTTGCTCAGGGTTAAGGGGGGAGTCGTGGGAAACATGGTTAAAGCCGTGCTAGATTTGTGCCATGTCGCTGCTGAGCCGTGCCGAGACCGTTCGCCGTGCCGTCAAGAATGTCGGTCGCATGAGCGAGATCGTGGCGGCCATGACCCGTTTCGGCTTCGGGACCGTGGTTGAGCGTACGGGGCTCGCCACGTTCTTGCCCGGCCGCGCGAGCGCTTCCGAGACCGATGCGACTTCGCCGACGCCGGAGCGTTTGCGCCGGCTCATGGAGCAGTTGGGTCCGACGTTCATCAAAGTCGGCCAGGTGTTGGGCGGCCGCCCCGATCTCGTGCCGGCCGACTTCGTGCGCGAGTTCGAGAAGCTCCAAGACCACGCCCCGCCACTACCCTTCGCGATCTTGCAGCCGATCCTCGAAGCCGAGCTCGGACGCAAGCTCGGCGACTGCTTCTCGAGCTTTGACACGGAACCGCTCGCCACGGCGAGCATCGCGCAGGTGCACGCCGCGCGGACGCTCGAGGGCGACGACGTCGTCGTGAAGATCCGCAAGCCCGACGTCGATCGTCAGCTTTCGCAGGATCTCGAGATCGTCGAACTGCTCGCGCAGCTCCTCGAACGCTACATCGAGGAACTCCGGCCCTTCCGCCCGCAGCAGATCGTGCTCGAGTTCAAACGTACCTTGCTCGAGGAAACGGACTTCCGCATGGAGGCGACGAATATCCGCCGTTTCCGCGAGAACTTCGCAGGATCGAGCTTTCTCGTCATCCCCAAGGTCTACGGGGATCTTTCCTCGGACCGCGTTCTTACGATGGAGCGTATCCGGGGCGTCAAGCTGAGCGACCTGGAGGCCGTGCGCGCGATGGGCGTGGATCCGCGCGAGCTACTCCGCCAAGGCATCGACCACTTCTTCCAGAGCGTCATGCGCGACGGTCTCTTCCACGCGGATCCGCACGCCGGTAACCTCATGGCGCTGCCCGACGGGCGCATGGGACTCATCGACTTCGGCTCGGTCGGGCGACTCTCCGTGCGCTCCAAAGACGCCATCGTGAATATGTTCCTCGCCATGCTGGCCGAGGACTACGACGCGCTCATCCTCGAGTACCTCGACCTGAGCCCCGCTTTCGAAGGCTCGCGCAGCACTTCGAACATCGAGCGCATCCAGCGCGAAGTCGCGCAGATCATGAGCCCCTACCACGGCCTGCCGCTCTCCGAGATCCCGGCCGGCAAGGTCCTCATGGAGTCCACGCGCGTCGCCTTCCGCTACCACGTCTCGCTGCCGCGCGACCTCGTGCTCGTCTTCAAGTCGATCATGACGCTCGAGGGAATCGGCCGCGCGCTCGACCCCGATTTCGACCTCGTGGGGGCCGCTTCGAAGTACGCGCGCGTTCTCTTCAAGGATCGCTTCGAGCCCGCGCGCCTGGGCAAGGAGGCCCTCTTCGCGAGCCGCGACGTTTCGCGGCTGCTGCGGAGCGCGCCCCGGCAATTGGGCGAAAGCCTGCGTCAACTCGAAAGCGGCGAGCTGCGTTTGAATTTGCGACTCGAGGACCTCGAGCGCTACGCCCGTCGACAGGCGCAAGCCACGACGAAGGTCGCGCTCGCCATCCTCGCGAGTAGTCTCATCGTGTGTTCGACCTGGCTGACCGTCGCCGGTGGGCAGCCCTTCTGGCTGCTCATCACGGCGTGGTCACTCGCCATCAGCGTCGGCTTCTGGACTTACCTGCGGACCTGGCGCTGAAGCGGCCGAGGCCGCCACGAAGTCTCGGCAGACGGGCGTGACCATGTCCAGCGAGGGCACGTCTTTCAACGGCTCGCATCCGTTCTTCACGACGGGACACGCAGGACCTTCGGAAGCCCCGTAAAGTTCGCGGACCCGCTTTTCGATGCGAAGCGCGGCCGCTTCCTTGAAGGAACTGCAGTTGATCGACTCGTCCCAGGCCGCCGTGACGTAGTCCTGAAGCTGGAAGGTCGACGTCTCGGAGACTCGCCAGCGCCCGTCCGAGCACTCGAGGTAAGGCGGCGCGCGATCGGCGCCCTTCGGATCGGGCAGGACTCTATCCCAGAAGTAGCGTCCCTTCGCGTTCGCGTTCATGTCGGCGTAGGAATAGGTCGCCGTGGAGTAGAGTCCCCACGGTCCAGACTCGCTTTTTCGGCCGACCGCGCGTTCCGCGCGACGGGCCTTCAGCACGCGGCCGAGCTGGCCGGGCGTCTGATCCTTCTCCGGATCGTAGAAGTTCCGGTAGCTCATCTGGTAGCGATGTCCGTGCGTAAAGAAGTGACCGAACTTGTCGGACCCGACGTAATAGTCGCCCACGCGCAACGACGATCCGAGCAGACCGGTGACGGCCAGGGCGGGCGCCGAGAGCAGCTTCGAGTCGCGGTAGATCGTCTCTTCGTAGGGAATGACGCGTCGGTAGTCCTTGAGCTCGTCGCTCTTCTCGGCCCACGCTTCGAACTCTCCGCGGAAGTTCGACATCAGCGCGCCACCGCGGAAGCGCTCCAGGAGGGCTTGCTCCATGGCTTCGCGCTCGGCGGCGTGCCCACAGCTGGGCGGAGCCTGGTCGCGCTTCGGCTTCGCCGCGTCGAGCGCGGCGTTCCGCGCGGCCACGGCTTCGGCCAGCCGGCGCCGCACTTCCGCGTTCAGCACCGCGCTCGCGTCGGGCAGACGCCGCTCGGGTTGATCCTTGTACTTGACCTCGTCGATCCAGCGCGCGGTGATGTTATCGACCTCGGCGGCCGACGCGTGGAACGCGCCCGCGCACAGAACGAGCACGCCCGCGCGTCGCTTCATCGCAGCGACCAGCGCATGACGCGCAAGCAGTCCCAAACGAGACCTTGCGGCGCCGGGTAGTCACCGACGTGGCTGAGCTCGACGTTAAGACGAGGCTTCGCGCTCGGCTTGGAGGTCATCCAGTCCGCGACGAGATCCGGCTTGATGTTCTTCACGAACTCACGCTGGGCCTCGACCATGTGGTTCAGACGTTCGGCGTCGGAGAGGAGCGAAGCCATCTCTTTGCCGACGGCGCCTTCGTCCTTGGTGATGACGGCGAGTCCTTTCGCGCGGAAGTAATCCGCGTTCGGACGCTCCTGGCCGCCGTTCACGTCGAGCAGCACGAGGGCCTTGCCGTCCTTGCTCGCGGTCGAACGGATGAAGAGTTCCATCGGCGTGAGCCCGCCCGTCTTGCCGATGACCCCGTCCGCCATCTGCATCATGCCGAGCAGATCCGCCGGGGGAATGAGCCCCTTCACGTTTACGAGGTTGACGTTGTCGGGCAGTTTGAGCGCGGCCAAGTTCGAGAAGTGGGTCGGGTGACGACCCGAAACGGAAATGATCTGAAGCTCTTCGTTCGGGAACTGCGCGGCGAGTTGCTTGACCATGAGGGGGTAGTCCCCCACGCCGTTCGATCCGCTCGAGATGAGCACGGTCCGCACGTTCTTCTTGATGCCGTACTTCTGCCGAATCGCTTCGATGGCTTCTTCGGGCTGCTGATGCCGAACGGTATCGGAAATCGGCATGCCGCTGGCCGTGACGCGGTCGGCGGGGACGCCCCGGCGGATCCAGGAGTCGCGGATCTCGGGCGCGCCCACGAAGGCCATGTCGAGCTCAAGCGCAAAACGGGCGAAGCCGGTTTCGTCGACGAGGTCGGTGTGAACCCAGCCCACGGGAATATCGGTGAAGTGCCCCTGCCCGCGCAGCTTCGCCATGACTTGCGCGGCCGACGGGAAAGTCGTGAGCACCATGTCCGGCTTGAGCGATTTGAGCTTCTCGAGGACTTTCTGCGGGCGGTAGTTCGACGTGAGCGGGAGATCGCCGATGGAAGCGACGTGCCGACCCTGGTCGAGCCAATCGAAGAAGGAATCGTCGTAGAGGTCGGGCCGCCCCTGCGTGAGCGCGTCGTAGATGCGAAGCATGAGCTCGCGCTCTTTCTCGGGCACGAAGTCGAGAAGGTCGATCAGGATGACTTCGGCGTTGGGATTGCGCTTACGCGCGAGATCCGCCGCCACTTCGGCCGCCGTCGTGTGCCCCTTCCCCACCGAGCCGTGGATCACGACGATCGTCTCCTTGGGCTGCGCGAAAGCGCCCAGGGTCGAGAGAAAAACGGCGCCGAGCGCGAGCGCGCGGAAACGCAGAGAACGAAGGCCCTTCATCATTGGAGTTTTCCTTTCCTGTGCGGGTACGACGGTAAACTTTTCGCGTTGCTCTTGAGCAGACTCGGTTTCGAGAGGGAAGAAGGTTCGCGTTCGGGCTCGGCTTGGACGCGGAAGCTACGCCAAATCGCTTGGCAGACCGGCGTCACCATCCATTCGTAGGGGACGTCGCGGAGTTTCTCGCATCCGTCTTTCTCGACGGGGCACCACGCCTGCCCCGCGGGCGTGAGGCCCAGCTCGGCGACGTGCTTACGGACGGCGTAGCCCGTGTTCCCTTCGTAGCGGCTGCAGTTCACGCCTTCGTCCATGGCCGCGCTGACGTAATCGTTCCAATCGAAGGCGCGAGCGGTGACCTTCCAGACGCCGCCGTCGCAGGTCACGAAGGGGCGATCTCCGTGGATGAAGTCCGCCCAGAAGCGCATGCCCTGGTAGTTCGCGTTCAGATCGCCGTAGGAATAGACGCCCGTGCCGCCTTGCCCGTAGGAACCCTCTTCTTGGGCGACGCCGATCTTGGCGGCCTGCTCGTCGGCGTAGCGCAGGACCTTCCCGTACTCGCCTTGCCGGCTCGGGGGGCCGAGCGCCTCGGCCCCGCGCTTGATCTCTTCGCGGTAGCTTCGGTAGTAATCCCAGCCGTGCGAGAAGAAGTGCCCGAGCTTGTCGCTACCGATGTAGTGCTCGCCGATCTTTACGGTCGAGGAGATGCGCGCGAACTGGAAGGGTCCTTCGAAGAGGCGCGTGACACTATTGAAGACGCCCCGGTGACGGTAGACCCCGCCGTCCGGACTCGACAGGCGCGACGCCTCGAGCACGGGCGTTTCGTCCACCCACGCTTCGTAGCCGGCGACGAGTTGTCCGCCGGACTTGCGCAGGAATTCCTCGATGATCTCGCTCTCGGCCGCCTCGACTTGCTCGCGCACGTCGCAGCGGATGCGGCCCCGGTTGCGCATGAAGTTGGCCTTGTTCACGGTCGCGACCGCGTCGGCGATGAGGCGATTCACTTCGCCGTTCAACACGGCAGACGCGTCCGAAAGCGGCGCCTTGCCGGCGGCCTTCTGCGTTTTGTCGTGCAGGCGAGGCGTGAAGTTGTCGACCTCGGCCGCGAGGGACGCGGTCGAAGCGAGGCCGGCCACGAGGCAGGCCCTTCCCCAGACGAAACGGCGTGCGCGCACAATCAAAGGCATGGGTCGATTATAGGGGAGCGATGGCGCGGGGCGGAGAGCGGAAATTTGACCGATCTGTTCCGTTCCGGGTACGGAAGCGTGGGAACGGCGCGGGGAAACGCCAATAGGGCCGCCTTCCCCGCTTGGGAAAGCCGCCAACAAAAACGATCCGCCTCCCTCGGTGGGAAAGAGGCGGACCACCCCCCAGAGACCGCTCAAGTCATTCGCCTCGGCCCGCGACGAATTTCGTCGTCGAGCCAGCTTCATCAACCTGCGCGTCTTACTCGGCGACCCCGTGGCCTACCGAGATTTTTTACGAAATTCAGGAACCTCTAGCCGAGCAGCTTCAACGCCATTTGGTTCGTCGAGTTCGCTTGGCCCAAGACCGAAACGCCGGCCGTCAACATAATGTTGTTCCGGGTCATCTCGGCGACTTCCGTCGCCATGTCGGCGTCACGGATACGCGAGTTCGCGGCGCTCAAGTTCTCGACGCTGATGCCGAGGTTATTGATCGTCGCGCCCAGACGGTTCTGCAAGGCGCCGAAGTCGGCGCGCGTCGCCGAAACGCGTTGGATCGCCTCGTCGATCTTGGCCAGACCGATCTGCGCGCCCTCCTTCGTCCCGACGGTGAACTCCTTGAGCCCGAGCGTTTCCACCCGAGCGC
>DDRA01000077.1:6287-9757 GCA_002343545.1 Bacteriovoracaceae bacterium UBA2428 | reverse complement strand
CGGCGGATACCGCCCTGGATGTCGAAGCCCCCCGCCGTTCCGTTCAGGAGTTTGGTGCGGTTGTACTCCGTGCCGTTCGCGATGCGCTCGAGCTCTTGCATGAGCGATTGCACTTCGACGTCGAGAAAGCCCCGTTCGTTGGGCCCGATCGTGTCGGAAGCGGCCTGGATGCCGAGTTCACGCAGACGAATGAGGATGTTGTTCGTCTCGGTCAAACCGCCTTCGGCGACTTGCACGAGCGAGATCCCGTCTTCGCTGTTACGGATGTTCATTTGGTAACCACGGATCTGCGCCCTCAGGTTATCGCTGATGGCGAGACCGGCCGCGTCGTCGGCGGCGTGGTTGATGCGGTAGCCGGAACTCATTCGTTCCATGGCCTTGCGCATGTCGTTGTTCGACCCTCGCAAGTTCCGCTGGGCGTTGATAGACGCCACGTTCGTATTAATCCGCAATCCCATAGGTCCTCCTGACATTAGACAGAGACGAGGTTGCGAATCCTCTCGTTGTCTCTGCCGGAGCCTCCGGCTCCTGGATCCCGTGCTGACTGGACTCAGCCTCCTGGCCGAATCCATCGGGAACGAAATTTCGTTCCTGAGAACTTGTCGGGAGCTTCTTCGCGAAACTTTAACGGAAAACGAAAAAAACTTTCGCGGAGCTCCAAGACCACGGCCAAAGGCCCGGATTGCTTGAGTTTCGCCCTCGCGGGAGCGACAATGATTTTATGTCGAGCGCCCCGCTTTTGATCGATTTGGCTTCGCATCCGGAGCGAAGCGCGGAGTACGAAGCGCTCGTGGGGGCCCACTTTCCGGCGGGCCATCCGCCCTCGCGCCCCCTTCCGCCGCGCGAGGAGTTCCCCCTCCTACTCGCTTCGAACGAAGCCTCGCAGCGTCTCGCGCTTCTCGAAGGCGACCGACTCGTGGCCACGACGGCCTATCGACTCTTCGAGTTTCCGGGGCAGCTTCGCGTGGCCGCCCTGGGGCTCGTCGTCACCCACCCCGACTTTCGCGGACGTGGGCACGCGGCCAAACTCCTCGCCGAAGGCGAGTCCCGCGCCCGCGCGCAAGGCGCCGCGCTCGCCGCGCTGTGGAGCGACCTGCTCAACTTCTATACGAAGCAGGGATACCTCGTGGGCGGGACCGAGCTCCAGTGGACCCTCGACGCGGAGGGATACTCGCTGCTGCGCGCGCGCCTGCGCGCCGAAGTCCCCGCCACGACGAGCTACCGGGTGCGTCCGCTCGCGAACTTCGACGAGATCGCCGCCCTCGGGGAGGGACTCGGGCCGCGCCGGGAGAGCCGCCACTACGACGCCTTCATCGCTTTGGCCGACACGGAGCTCTTCGTGGCCGAAGACGCGAGCGGTCGCGCGAAGGCCTGGGCCTTCCGGGGCAAGGGCCGCGACCTGCGCGACACCCTTCACGAGATCCGCGGCGCCACGTCCGCCGTGGCTCCGCTCCTGGCCCACTTCGCGAAGACGGGCGAAGCCCTGCGAGTCCAAGTCCCCGCCGCGTCTCCCCTGCGCGAAGAGCTCACGCATTGGCTCGGCGCCCCCGAACGCGGTCCCCTCGCCTTCTTCAAGGTGCTCTCGACCGCGAAGCTCTTGGATTGGGTCGCGCGCGAACGGCTCCTCGGGGCGTCGCTGCGTCTACGCGCGCTCGAAGGCGAGGGCTTCGAGATGGGCGACGACCGACGCACGATCTTCCGCTCGACCGACCCCGGACATCTCATTCAGCTTCTCATGGGCCCCTGGCGACCCGACGAACTCGAAGGCCTGCCCCCGGAAATCGGCCAAGCTCTGTCCCAGGCTCCGCTGCCTCTTCCTCTCTACTTCTGGGGACTCGACAGTGTTTAACGCAAAGCGCATCTCGCTTTGTTTGTCCCTTGAATCTGGACTAACGTCGAAGGCGACATGACCATTCTACGTTCCCTCAGCGAAGCCGCCGAACTCGGATTCGGAAAGTACTTTTGCCCGACGATGCTCCTTTCGCGTTACCGCGACGGCGCGTGGTCGCCGCTCGAAACGGTGCCCTACGCGCCGCTCGGGCTCGAACCGGCCTCGAAAGTTTTCCACTACGCCCAAGAGATCTTCGAAGGCTTGAAGGTTTTCCGCCAACCCGACGGAGGCCTTGCGCTTTTCCGTCCGGAAGAGAATGTCCGCCGCATGTCCCGCTCGGCCGAAATCCTGGCCCTGCCGGCCTTTCCCGAAGCGGAGTTCTTGCGCGGCCTCGATCGCTATTCGCGCGAGCTCGAGGCCTTCGTTCCCCAGGATCCCGGCGCGCTCTACCTGCGCCCGACCATGCTTGGCACTTCGCCCACGCTCGGCGTTTCGGCCGCCAAGGAAGCCGTTTTCTTCGTGTGCGCTTCGCCCGTGGGGGGCTACTTCGGATCGCTCAAGTCGGACAAGCCGGCCGGGGTTTCGATCTGGATCACGCCGGATCACGTGCGGGCCGTGCGCGGCGGCCTCGGCGCCGCCAAATGCGGCGCGAACTACGCCGCGAGCTTGCGCGCCGTGAGCGAAGCTAAGCGCCTCGGCTTCGACAACGTGCTCTTCCTCGACGCGATCGAGCGTCGCTACTTCGAGGAACTCAGCGGCATGAACGTCTTCGTCGTGGAAGGCACGACGCTGCGGACGCCCCCGCTGGGCGACACGATCCTCGACGGGATCACCCGCAAATCCATTTTCGAGGTCGCGCGCTCCCTCGGCTACAAGGTCGAGGAAAGCCCCGTGGCGATCGACGACGTCGAACGGAAACTCGGCTCCGGCCAGCTTGGCGAAGTCTTTGCCTGCGGCACGGGGGCGTCGGTCACCGCCGTCACGAGCCTCGGCTGGAAGGGGCAAAAGCTCCGCGTCGGCGAAGGCCAGCCCGGCCCCGTCACGACCGCGATTTACCGCGCCCTGCTCGACATCCAGTACGGCCGCAAAGAGGCGCCCAAGGGCTGGCTCCGTCCGGTTTAAGGGGTCGGCCCCGGCGACTGTCCAAGAAGTAGGCAGCGCGAAGCGAGCCCGAGCCCGCTTCGGGCGAAGGACGTTTTTTGCGCGGTCCGACGATTCACGGAACAGTCTAAGTCTACGATTTTAAAGGCCTTAACAGAGCTCGCTCCGCGAGCTCACTTGGCTCCCGCATTGCTCCCTCTCGGTTAAGCGGAACGAGAGGAGTTCAAAGATGTCGGCATTCGTGGATCGGGCGCAAAAAGTAACTTTCTACTACGGCAACGCCATGGTGGATCTCGCGCATCTCTTGCCGGCCGACGAAGCTCCTCCGCGCCAAGCCTCGGCGGCGAGCGTCCCGGCCTCGGGCCACGACAATATGGACCAGCTTCTCAGCACGCTCGAATCGCACCTGAACGAGCTCATGTCCCACCGGCGCGACCTCGAATTCTTGCTCAAGGATCTCAAGCGCCTCCTCCCTTCGTAACCACGGACCGATCGCGGCCCCGCGGCCCGTTCGTTCTCCCCTCCCCCCCCCCAACCC
>DDRA01000077.1:0-6209 GCA_002343545.1 Bacteriovoracaceae bacterium UBA2428 | reverse complement strand
CCCCCCCCCCCCCCCCCAACCCCCTCGGGCCATGGGGCGTGGTCGGTCTTTGGCCCGGACCCACGGATGGGGTCCACTTTTCATTTTTAAAATGACGACGCTTCGAAAAACGCTCGGCCTTTACTCCCTCGCGATCGCCGCCCTCACGGGCGCGAACGCGCGCGCCGACGATGACTGCGAAACGCTCGAAGCCCGGGCCGAACGCCGGGTCAACGCCTTCTTCAAACCCCGCACCGACGCGATCCAAACCCATCTCACTTCGAGTTCGAACGTCGAGAGTCGGCCGCCCCACCACCGAAACTCGCACCTGCGCGGACTGCCGCTGTGGGAACGCGAGGCCTCGTCGCCCGCCGCGCCCGACGGCTGGGTCCGCGAAGACAAATGGAGCTGGCGCGAGCTTGAGGCGGCGCTCAAGGCCTTGCCGCCCGGGGCGCCGCTCGCGCGTTGGTCCGAGCTCTACGTGAAGGCCCGCAGCCTCGAGCTCGACGACGAAGACCGCTACGACCGGCCCGGAATCTACGCGATCGATCGCGCGGCCCGCGACGCGCTCTCGCGCGAGGAGCGCGACGAGCTCGGCCTGCCCCCCTTCGAGCCGAGCGGCGCCTTGGAACGCACGGGCCCGCGACGCTACCGCGTTTGGCTCGCGGCCGGCGAACTGGGCTCCGATCGCGCGAAGATCCAAAGCATCGTCGCGCGCTACTGGGGCGTGGCGGGCTACGCGCTCTCCGTCCGTTGGACCGAGGACGCGATCGCCGCGACGGGGCTCGAAGGCTTCGCGCCCTACGGGATTTTCCTCGCGGGCCCGGGCGAGCGCTCCTACGTTAGCGACGGCGATCGCAGCGTGAATCTCGCGTTCCCGTTGCGCGACTCGACGCTCGCGCACGAGGTCGGCCACGTGCTCGGGCTCGCCGACAACTACCACACGACGTGGGACGAAAAGCGTTGCCGTTACGTCGTCGAATCGCGTCCGTCGGACCTCATGTCGAGCTCCAAGACGGGCGTCGCGTTGCGCGAGCACTGGGAGCTCATCGAGCGCGAGCTCGCCCGCTTCGACGCGAAATCGCGGGATTGATCCGCCCGTAGGCGATCGCGGCGATCGACTATCGCGGCGTCTTCAAACCTTAAGCCGGACGCAACGCCGGGTCGCCGCGCCGCCTTCGGTCGCGGCGACCTCGAAGCGAAGCCGGTAACGCGCGCCGAGCCCCAAGAAGCTCGCGCGCGCGGGATTCTCGGCGAGCCAGGCCTCGAAGACTTGGGGCCATTCCACGATCATAAGTCGCACGTCCTCGAAGGCCTCGAGGCCGATCTTCGCGACGTCCTCCGCGTCTTCCAGACGATACGCGTCCATGTGCAAGGCCACGCCCCCCGCGGGCAGGCGGTGCGACAAGACTTTCAGGAAAGTCGGGCTCTGCACTTCGCCGGGCGGGATGCCCTCGAGCGAGAGGAGGGTCTTGGCGAAGCTCGTTTTGCCCGCGCCCAAATCGCCTTCCAGCAAAACGAGCGGCGCGCCCCGCCCCGCGGTCGCGAGATATTCCTGGCGCAGACGCCGGGCTTCCTCGACGAAATGAAGTTCCACGCGCGCGCGTTCCGGGAGCTCGCGCTCAGCCTTGGCCGAGGCTCTTCTGGATGCTGCCCGCGATCTCGTCGGCGAGGGAATGGATGACCGCTTCGTCCTCACCTTCGATCATGACGCGGCAAAGGGGCTCCGTGCCCGAGTAGCGCACGAGGAGGCGCCCACGGTCGCCGAGCGTCGACTTGGCCTTGTCCATGAGCTTCTTCACATCCGCGATTTCTTCGAGCGGCATCTTCTTCGCGACGCGCACGTTGCGAAGGACCTGCGGCACGATCGACATGATCTTCTGGAGCTCGGAGAGGGGCTTGCCCGTGCGTCGCATGACCGCCATGACGGCCAGACCCGCGACGACGCCGTCGCCCGTGCTCGTGTGGTCGAGGAGCAGGATGTGCCCCGACTGCTCGCCGCCCAGGTTGTAACCCTGCTTACGCATGAGATCCACGACGGCGCGGTCGCCGATGCCGGCGTGCACGAGCTCGAGGCCCTTGCCGCGAAGCGCGATCTCCAGTCCCATGTTGCTCATCGGCGTGGCGACGACGGTGCGCTTGGCGAGCACGCCCCGCTCGGCGAAGTCCGCCGCGAGGATCGCCATGATGTGGTCGCCGTCGACGACCTGCCCTTCGTCGTCGACGAGGCAAAGGCGATCGGCGTCGCCGTCGAGCGCGAGGCCGAGGTCCGCGCGGTAGCGCTTCACGGCCTCGATCATGGGCTGCGGGTGCAA
The DNA here is from genome assembly GCA_002343545.1 of Bacteriovoracaceae bacterium UBA2428. Classification (GTDB taxonomy): domain Bacteria; phylum Bdellovibrionota; class UBA2428; order UBA2428; family UBA2428; genus UBA2428. The sequence goes on along the minus strand of DDRA01000077.1, from coordinate 3,915 downwards.
CGCGCCCGACTCGTGGTTGATGTTCGTGCCGTCCGGCGAGTTCGCGAGCACGATGACTTCGGCGCCGAGCTCTTCCAAGACGAGGGGCGCGAACTTGTAGGCCGCGCCGTGCGCGCAATCGAGCACGATGCGCATGCCGCGCAGGTCATGCCCGAGCGGAAAGATGTTCTTGGCGTGCACGACGTAGCGGCCCATGGCGTCGTCGATGCGCTTGGCCTTGCCGAGCTGCGCGCCCGTGGGGAGCGAATCGGCGAGCTCGGCCGACAGGATAAGGCGTTCGATCTCGAGCTCGACGTCGTCGGGCAGCTTGTAGCCGTCGTGGCCGAAGATCTTGATGCCGTTGTATTCGTAGGTGTTGTGCGAAGCGCTCACCATGATGCCGGCGTCGGCGCGCATGCTCGTCGTGAGGAAGGCCACGCCCGGCGTGGGCATGGGCCCCACGAGCAAGGCCTTCGCGCCTTGGCTCGTGATGCCGGCAGCCAAGGCCTGCTCGATCATGTAGGAGCTGCGGCGCGTGTCCTTGCCGATCAGGATGACGGTTTGCTTGTCGACCCGCTTCGAACGTCCGCGGAAGTGATGCGCCACCGCGCGACCGCATTGCAGCGCGATCTCGGCGGTCATCGGATAACGGTTCGCGATCCCACGAATTCCATCGGTGCCAAAAAGCTTCGAAGCCATCGCGCCACCCTAGCGTTGTCACGGCCCCCGGTCGAGCCCCTCCCCACGCGCGTGGACCTTGGCCAAGCCACAAGCTAAACTTCTCAATATGCGACGACTGCGATCCCGGGGCTTCTGGGTGCTTGCTATCACGCTCGTTTTGCTTCTCGAAGGATTCAGACGCTGCTCGGAGTTCGAGATCATCCGAATCGAAAAAGACGTCGTGTTAAGAAATGCCGTTGAAGCCCCGAGACCTTGGATATCCGAAGCAGAGGCCGTATCCCAAATCCTCCGCTATCGTCACAGCTTCGATATCGATTCAAACGACAGCTTTACCCAATTTTGGCTGGATCCGACCGAAGCGACTCGCCTCTTCGCCGAACTAGCCTCCAAGGCCCCAAAAGAAGCGCTCGAATATCGCTGCGACTCTCAAATAGGCCGCGGCTGGACCAACCTCGACTACTGCGACTTCGCGACCATGCAAAACACTGGATTCCACGCCTTCACCCATCAACATCCCCCAACCTGCCAAGCATGTCCCCCTCACATCGACGTCTTTTGGCTTCACCCCAAAACCGGAGAAGTCATCCTCATCAGCGCCCCCAAAACTCCCTAGCCCACCAAACTACGCGCCCCGGACTACGCACCCCCAGCGCTGCCAAAGGCACAAGCTTCCACGCAAACCAAGCGAAGGCTCCCGACGCTCAAAAAGGGTCGAGCGCAAGGCGGCGCCCGGGCGAGGAGCGGAGCTTATTCAATTATAAGTGAGCACCGCAGCCCGGTCGCCAACGCAGCGAACGGCCCTTTTTCAGCGTCGGGAGGGGATGGTGACGTCGACCCAGTCGGTGGAGCGGCGGACCACGCGCAGGTCCGGCGGCGCCTTCCAGAAGAGGCGCGCGCGCACGCCGCCCGGGCTCAGGTCGGCGATCTCGGCCCAGACCTCGATGGCCTCGGGCGGGAGCTTTTCCATGAGGACATCGGGGCCCTCGACCCAAAAGGTTACCGTCTGCGGCCGAACGCGGATGCCGAGCTCACGCGGGTTCACGACACGAGCTTGGCTGCCGCTACCCATGCGTAAGCCGACGGGAATACCCTCGAGGCTACGCCGCGAGATGGGGCCCGAAAGCTCGACGATGGCGTGCACGATCTTGGCGTTCTCGTCGACGCTCACGCCGGGGAACTCGGCGAGGTTGACCTCGATGTCGAATTCCTGCCGCAGCGAGGTCGGCGTGAGCGGGATGGGCTTCGTCGGGATCGTCTCGACCGTCTGCAGGCGGCTCTGCGGCCCCTGCAGCTCGACGAGGCTGGGCTTGAACGTGACCGTCTCGACCTTCGTGCCGTTCGGCAGCGAGCTCTCGAAGACGGCCCGCACGGGCACGCGCTTGATCGCCGCGCGGTCGAGCCGCACGGGGATGTTCCGCTGCGAAATCGAGACGACCCGCAGCCCGATCGGCAGCTCGATCTGCTCCTCGCGGAGCGAGACTTCGAACTCGCCCAGACCTTGCGAAACGAGATCCACGGCCACGGTGATGGGGCGTTCCTCGATTTCCTTGAGGAAGGCGCGCGGGCCCGAAACCCGGTAGATGACTTCCTTCGGAACGTTATTCGCGATCAGGACGTTCTTCGGCAGGCGATAGTCCAGCACGACCCGCTTCTCGATCTCGACGCGCTTGCCCCCCAGCACGGTGATCCAGAGCAAAACCGAGATGACGAGCGCGACGGCGCGCAGGATCCAAAGCTCGCGCTTCTTGCGTCCGAAGACGTCGATGGCGATGCGACGCGGTCTCTCAGCCATGGGTGGATCCCCTCTCGCCGTCCGCTTCGAGGCGCGAAGCTTCGTCTTCGTCCAGGAGGTCGAAGGCCCGCGCGAGCTCGCGACGGAGCTCCGACATGCCGAGCGCGCGCTTCATCTCGCCCAGCTCCACGAGCGAGATCTCGCCGCGCTCTTCCGAGACGACGACGACGACGGCGTCGGTTTCCTGCGTAAGGCCCACGGCCGCACGGTGCCGCGTGCCGAGGTTGCGATCGAGGTCCTTTTCGAGGGTCACCGGCACGAAGCAGCCGGCCGCGAGGATCTTGCCGCCCTGGATGATGACGGCGCCGTCGTGGATGGGCGAGTCCGTCATGAAGATCGACACGAGCAGTTCGGCCGTGACCTCGGCGTCCAGCTTCGTGGCGCCCTCGGCGTAGATCTTGAGGCCGTGTTGGCGCTCCAGCACGATGAGCGCCCCGATGCGCTTGGCCGCGAGGATATTGGCCGTCTTGCAGATTTCCTCGAGCACGGAGACGGCACGCGAGCGCGCGGCCATGCTGCTCGTCTGGAAGGGGTTGCGCCCCATGTTCGCGAGCGCGCGGCGGATCTCGTCCTGGAAGAGGATGACCGTGATGAGAAAGAGGTAATCGAAGAACTGCTTGAGCAGGTAGTTCAGGACGAAAAGCTTCAGGCGATCACTAAGAATGTAGGCCGCCGAAACGAGCCCGAGGCCCGTGAGAATCTGAACCGCCCGCGTGCCCCGGATCAGGAGCAGCAGGCGGTAGATGAGGATGTAGACGAGGCCGATGTCGAGAAGGTCGAGGATCCTCAGCTGCCCGAAGATCTGCTTCAGGAAACCGAAGGCCATCAATCCACTCCCCTCCGCAACGATCAGGCCTTAACGGGCTTGGCGAGGTCGATCACGGTCCCGGCGGCTTTCTCGCCGTCCTTCGTTTCCGTCTGCGCGGCCTGGGCCGGCGCCGCCACGGGCTCCGGAGCCCGCGGCTTCAGCGCCTGGCCCTTCATGAGCGCCTCGATATCTTCGGCTTCAATCGTTTCGTACTCGAGGAGCGCCTTCGACATCGCGTGCAGGATGACGACGTTGTCTTGCAGGACTTGGCGCGCGCGTTGGTAGTTGCGCTCGACGATGTGTCGGATTTCTTCGTCGATCATGCGGCTCGTCTCTTCCGAGACGTGCTCGCGGCCCGCGATCTCGCGCCCCAAGAAGACGTTCTCGGACTTTCCGCCGCCGCTGAAGTTGAGCGGCCCAAGCTTGTCGCTCATGCCCCACTCGGTGACCATCTTGCGGGCCAGGTCCGTCGCGCGCTCGATGTCGTTCGAAGCGCCCGTCGTGAGGTGACCGAAGATGACTTCTTCCGCGACCCGGCCGCCCATCATGAAAGAGATCAAAGCCTCGGCCTTGTCCTTCGTGAGGGTAAAGCGGTCGTCCGTCGGAAGCGTGTACGTCACGCCGAGGGCGGGACCGCGCGGAATGATCGTGACCT
>DDRA01000158.1:33028-49897 GCA_002343545.1 Bacteriovoracaceae bacterium UBA2428 | reverse complement strand
TCAGGCACTTTTGGGTAGCGCAGCCGCGTCAAGGTCATCCATAGCTATGGGAATACGCCCTGTTTGACGCAGCTGCGCTACCCAAAAGTGCCTGACGCCCTAGAGGCGGTACCAGCAGGCCGGGCGGAGGCCGCGATCATGGCCCGCCGCCGCGTAGCAAGTCCCCGCGTGGGGGTCGCTGCCGCTCACGCGCTCGGCCGGGTCGACCGTACAGAGGCTTCCCTGAAAGAGAGTATCCAAACGGCACTGGGCCTTGGGGTGGCTCTCGTCGAGCTCCCGCGCCACGTGCGGGTCGGGCGTGTTGAAAGCCGGGGCGCGTCCTTCCTTGCCGACGTCCGCGAAGAAAAGTCCGAGCTCAAAGGCCGCGATCGAAGCGCGACGGCAAAGGTCGAGTTTGGCCGCGTCCGCGAACTGACGACGACACTCCGTTTCGGCGAAGGGGTCCACGGCGCGATCCTTCAGGAAAGCCGCGTTGTCCGCGGCCCCGTGGACGCGGTGAAAACACTTCAGCGTGGCGAAGTAGTCGGATTGTCCCTCGACCGAAGCCCAGCGCGCGCGCGAAGCCGGCCCGCGGCGGGGCGCGCCGCCGTAGTGGTGGCCGAACTCATGGCAGGCCACGAGCAGGAAGGCGTCTTCGGTCATGAGCGGGTGGCGGGCGAGCCCCCCGAACATGTGGATGAACTGCTGGCCTTGCTTGTCGACCGATGCGTAGGCATTCACCGACGCGTCCTGCCAGCGGCGCTCGATGCGGACGCGCGAGGAGGCCGAGGAGTACGCCGCCTCGAGCCGATCCAGGATCGCGTCGAAGCTCGCCCGGTCGAGACCACCCGCCTGCTCCGTGCCGATCTCGCGGACGGGGAAACTCAGATCGTTCGGCGGCACGATCCCCTCGCAGAGCGAGATCGAACGCCACGGCAAAGCCGCGACCGAAGCCGTCACGAGCAGCCCCAACGCGACGAGCGCGGGCGTGGACATTTTTTTCATGACGATCCTCCCCGCGTCCGATTCTAAGCCGATTTCAACGGAGGGGAAGCGCGAGCGAAAAAGAAGCTAGCCCTTGGAGGGAATGCCCTCCGCGGCCAGGCAGGCGCGCACGAGCTCGCGCTTGTCGCCCTGGATTTCGACGACGCCGTCCGGGCCGTCCATGAGATAAGTTCCGCCGGATCCGCAGCGCTTTTTGAGCTTCGTACAAAGCTCCTTCAAGAAAGCTTCCTGCTTGGGGAGTTTGTCGACGACGGTCACGGTCTTACCGCCTCGCCCTTTTTTCTCGATGCGCAGCACGGCGGTGAAACGCACCTTCTTGACGTCGACCTCGGGCGCGCAACGGCAAGCCGCCTCGAGCTCCTTGCAGCGAGGGCACTTGCGATTCATCGCCGGGTCGGTCGAATAGACGAGACGGTGGTTAGAGTCCGACATCCCCCAAAAATCCCCGAATTTGGCCAAAGTGTCAGGAGGCGTCAGGCTCCTTTTGGTTCAGCAGCCGCGTCAAATGACGCAGGCGCTGAACCCAAAGGAGCCTGACGCCTTCGTCCTTCGTGGTGTCGCCGCAAGCCAGCTCCTCTCATTTGTCGCGGCAGCAGCGATAGACGGCGCCACCGCAACCCAACTGCGAATTGAGATTCAACGAACTGCAGTCTCCCTGACCGACGTAAGCCTGATTCGAGGTCCCGGCCTCGATACACATGCCTTGCGAGGGCACCACGACCAGATTCGATTCACAGGTCAAATGGATCTCGGAAGCACGACAAAGACGGAATCCCGCCGTATTACAGGTCTTGTGCGCTACCAGCGCCGGTCTCATGGATCCACCGCTAGCGAGGGGCCCTCGATCCGCGCCATCGATATAAAAAGCCCCCGCATCGACCATACCGGCCGGGGGGCCCGAGGCCTCCGCGTTCCCGCATTTTTCGACTTTGCCGTCGGCGGCGTTGGCGAGGAGTCGAACGGAGAGGGTGTGCTCGAGTTCGGTGGAACCGATGGAGGAACCGAGCTTGGTGGCTTTGATCTGGAAGCGCGCCGCGAAAGCCTTGTAGTTCACGCCGTCGACGCTTTGATCGCCGTCGTAGATGGCCGAGGTGAGCGCGAGCGAGGTGATCTTAAGTCCGCCGGAGAGGGTATCGTCGCGCTTGGCCACGCGCGAGGCTCCGTGCTTGACCTCGTCGACGGGGATGCCATCGGGAAAACTCGTGGGGTTGGCCAGGTCGTCGTCGGGCGCCATCCCGGGCGGGAAAACGAAGATTGTGTTCGTCGCGCCGGTATAGAGGGCGCCGTTACAAGCTTTCGTCGAGAAGACCTGGTTGAGGGCGGTCTTGAGGATGTCGAAGTCGACGGCGTTTTGGACGTGCTTTTGCCCCTTCATCGCGCCCGAGAGCAACTGCGAAAAGCCCAGCGCGAGTACGCCCAACAAGCCGGCCGCGACCAGGACCTGGACCAATGAAAATCCGCGTTTCATAATTCATCCTCATCCAACCGAAAGCGTCGCCCGAGTCTAAACGCCCCCAAGAGGAATCCAACGCCGCGTGGCGTCAGCGCACCGAAGATCGCTCGTTGGTCTTGTCGGCTTTTGGGAGCCGCTGCTAAGTCCTTTGGGCAGGATGAAAAAGCACCTCGTAAAAGTTTACCCCTCCAAAGTGCCCCTCAAGCGCGAAGACCAGCTCGCGTGGAAATTCGCCGAGCTCGCGGCCGACCCGGTCGACGTCGCTCCGGAAGTCGTCGAGATGATCGGTAACCGCGTCATCGACAACGCGGCCGTCGCCATCGGCGCCATCAACCGCGCGCCCGTCGCGAACGCCCGCACCCAAGCCCTTGCGCACCCGCGCGCCGGCGGCGCGACCGTCTTCGGCATGCCGCTGAACGAAACCTTCTCGGCCGAGTGGGCCGCGTGGGCCAACGGCGTCGCCGTGCGCGAACTCGACATGCACGACACCTACCTCGCCGCCGACTACTCGCACCCCGGCGACAACATCCCCTCGATCCTCGCCGTCGCCCAACAGTGCAACCGCACGGGCCACGACTTCGTGCGCGGCTGCGCGACGGGCTACGAGATCCAGATCGACCTCGTGAAGGCGATCTGCCTGCACAAGCACAAGAAAGATCACATCGCCCACCTCGCGCCGTCGGCCGCCGCCGGCATCGGCACGCTCCTCAAGCTCCCGACCGAGCAGATCTACCAGGCCGTCCAGCAAGCCGTGCACGTGGGTTTCTCCACGCGCCAGTCGCGCAAGGGTGAGATCTCGTCGTGGAAGGCGCACGCTCCCGGGTGGGCCGGCAAGATCGCCGTCGAAGCCGTCGACCGCGCCATGCGCGGCGAAAAGTCGCCCTCGCCGATCTACGAAGGCGAAGACTCCGTGATCGCGTACATGCTCGACGGCAAGGACGGCCAGTACGAAGTGCCGTTGCCGGAAAAGGGCGAAGCCAAGAAGGCCATCCTCGAGTCCTACACGAAGGAGCACTCGGCCGAGTACCAATCGCAAGCCCTCATCGACCTCGCGTTCAAGATGCGCGCGAAGATCACGAACTTCGACGACATCGAGAAGATCGTCATCCACACCTCGCACCACACGCACTACGTGATCGGCACCGGCGCCGGCGATCCGCAAAAGATGGATCCGAAGGCATCGCGCGAAACGCTCGACCACTCGATCATGTACATCTTCGCCGTCGCCCTGCAGGACGGAAAGTGGCACCACGTCGACTCCTACAAGCCCGAGCGCGCGAACCGTCCCGACACGGTCACGCTCTGGCATAAGATCTCGACGGTCGAAGACGCCGAGTGGACCGCGGCCTACCACGCCGCCGATCCGGCCAAGAAGAAGTTCGGCGCGCGCATCGAGATCACGTTCAAGAACGGCTCCAAGCTCGTCGACGAGCTGGGCGTGGCGAACGCGCATCCGGCCGGCGCGACGCCGTGGACGCGTCCGAACTACCAGAAGAAGTTCGTCGAGATGACGGAAGGTCTCGTGACGAAGTCCGAGACGGAGCGCTTCTTCGGCCTCATCGATCGTCTGCCCAAGCTGACGGCCGAAGAGATGAAGGTGCTCAACGTGCTCGTCGAGACCGGCAAGCTCACGCACAACAAGCGGGACACGCGCGGTATCTTCTAAGCCCAAACTCAATCGTTCTTCTCGTCGGCCCGGCTTCTCCGTTTTCGCGGGGAAGTCCGGGCCGATGAATTTTTCGTGACCGCCCCTCCCAAGCCGGCCATAAATAGCTGTTTTTGCTGATTATTTAGGCGTCGATCTTCTCGACACGCGACGCGATCTTGGGAGTCGAAATCCTCGCCCCGGACGAGTTAGAGTCGCTCCCGTGAAAAAATCTTTGTCGTCATCGCCTTCTTTCCTGGGTCTCTTTTCGCTCGTTCTCGCCGTGGGCGCGAGCGGTGCCGCGCGGGCCCAAGCGCTCACGCTGGACGCCGCCATGGTCACGCGCGCGGCCGCCGAGATGAACATCGACGAAGCCCCGCTGAGCGAAGATCTCAACGCGCAAGCACTGCCGGCGATGAGCCTCGAAAAGGACGGCAAAATCTACGAGGTCGTCTTCGTCCCCAACGAGCAGACCGAGCTGCCGCGCCCGAAGATCATCCCGAAGCATTGGCAAGTCGGCAAATGGCGCACGGCCAAGCAACACAACTTCACCTGGCTCGACAAGATCAACCCGCGCTTCTGGCTCGGCAACGAAGAAGATCCCGAGCCGCCCTCGTGGTACCGCCCGCAGGACGCCCAGCGCCGCACGAAGTGGTACTTCCGTAACCCGGGCCACAACTTCACGTTCTACGTGATCGGCGTGTCGGATAAAGTCGGCACGAACGACCACCGCAGCTACGGCATCGCCCCCGACGACGTCTTCAAAGAGGGCGGCGGTTGGAACGTGATCCTGCACCAGGTCCGCGTCGGCAAACGCGGCTACGTCCTCTTGCCCTTCGCGAGCTACCTCGATCGCAACATGAAGTTCTACTTCGGCTGGCGCCAGTCCGGGAACTTCGGCATCAAGCTGACCCGCAACAAAGAACGCCGCCTCGACCTCTAGAGAAAAGGCGTCAGGCTCCTTTTGGTTCAGCAGTTGCGTCATTTGACGCACGCGCTGAACCAAAAGGAGCCTGACGCCTTTAGGGACCTTCGCAGTCGTGGAGACGGGCGCGGGCCCACGCCGTCGCTTTTTCGAGCGAGGCACGCTTGATCTTGGGCCAGAGCGCCTCGGGCTTCGCCTGACCTTCGGGCGGCACCGCGAGATCCAGGAGTTTCTGCAGGACCTGGCGCTCCGCGAGATTCGCGGCGTCGTCGTCGGCCGCGGCGAAAACGCTCGTCGCCGACTCCGTCACGGCGTCCGGGTTCAGGAGCAGCAGCGCCGAGGGTGAGCGCTCGGGGCAGATTTTGGCGAAGCCGAAGCTCTGCCAACCGTAAACGATCGCGTCGGGCCGCAGCGTCTCGAGCGCCTTGAGCGCGAGCCGGCGGCAGACGGCCGAGCGTCGACGGAAGAGCAAGCTACGCGGGTCGTTGTCGGGGCATTCGCGTTCGGCGAGCGCGGCCTTGAGCTCCGACGGAAACTCGAGCCCCCGCGCCGTCATCTCGAGCTTGGCGAGATCCAACACGTTCAGCCCTTTGGGCATGCGCGTGCGGAAGAGCGCCCAGCGCTTGCCGCCGTAGACGCGGGCCGAGGCCGGATCGAAGGAGTAGTAGAGGCCTTGGGTATCGCCCCCGGGGCCGACGAGTTGCTCGCCGCTCGTGAACCAAGACGACCAGCTCCGCACGTGGCTCCGCACGGAGTCCGCTTCGCGGTCGACCGGCGTCTCGTCGGCAAAGCCGAGATCGGCGTCCTTGCGGACGTAATGGTAAGCGTCGAGTTCGCGACCGAGCGGACGCATCAACGGACGGTAGAAATCCAGCAGCGCCTGCTCGAGCCCTTCGTCGTCGAAGGAAGACGCCGGCAGACGCGGCCGCTCCGAAGGCGCGCTCGCGCATCCCGCGACGAGCCCGAACGTCAAAACCGCGAGCGTACGCAAACCACGTAGGATCCCCATGCCCCGATTATCGCACCCCGGCGCGACGCCCGACCGTCGGGGGTTTGACGCCGTTGACCCCGGGGAGCGGCCTGCTAAACCCGAAGCATGCTTTTCTCCCGCAAGCCTAACCACACGAAACGAGCCGAATTTCGCCAAGCCCTCGCGTCGGGCAAGCTCCTCGCGTTCCCCGGAACGCCGACGCCCTTCGTCGCGCTCATGATCGAGCAAGCGGGTTTCGACGGCGTCTACGTTTCGGGCGCGGGACTTTCGAACGAGCTCGGCCTGCCGGACATCGGCCTCACGACGCTCCCCGAGGTCGTCGGGCGCGGACGCCAGATCGCGGCCTGCACGGACCTGCCCGTCTTGATCGACATCGACACGGGCTTCGGCGAGCCCATGTCGGTCGTCCGCACGATCCGCGAACTCGAAGCGGCCGGCATCGCGGGTTGCCACCTCGAAGATCAGCAGAACCCCAAGCGCTGCGGCCACCTCGACGGCAAGGCCCTCGTCGACACGAGCGAGATGGTGCGCAAGGTGAAAGCCGCCGTCGACGGCAAGACGGACCCGAACTTTCTCGTCATCGCGCGCACCGACGCGCGCGCGTCCGAGGGCCTCGACAAGGCGCTCGATCGCGCGAAGGCCTACGTCGACGCGGGCGCGGAGATGATCTTCCCCGAGGCGCTCCAAGGCGAAAAGGAATTCGAAGCCTTCCGCAAGGCCGTTAAGGTCCCGCTCCTCGCCAACATGACGGAGTTCGGCAAGTCCAAGCTGCTCTCGACGAAGGAACTCGAGTCGCTCGGCTACAACCTCGTCATCTATCCGCAGACGGCCTTCCGCCTTGCCTCCAAAGCGATCGAAGACGGACTCAAGACGCTGAAGGCCAGCGGCACGCAGGAGTCGCTCGTGCCCTCGATGCAGACGCGTGCTCGCCTCTACGAGATCCTCCAGTACGAGCGCTACAACGCCTACGACCAGAACATCTTCAACTTCAAAGTCTAACGTGTCGTGCCCGTTTCGCTAGAGCCTTAGGCCACAGAGAGGCCTCCGCCGACCACACTCTTCCTGGGCTCCGTCAAAACGACGCACACAAAGCTCCGTCTAGCGGAGTGATTTTCTTTCGCTTGGGCCTAAACTAGAAACATGACTCGTCGTGGATTCTCATTGGTCTAGGTCCTGATCGCGGCCGGCTTGTTGGGCGTACTCGCGCTGGGCTTTTCGCAGTTGCTCTCGGGCGCGATGAAGGGACAAAAGCACGTCCAAAACGCCGTCGACTTCGACATCCTCAAGACTTCGCTCAACCAAGTCTTCTCGACGAAGGCCTGCGACGGCGCCCTCTACACGGGTGCGGCCAATACGACCTTCACCTTTCCGCCCGGGCTCACGCCCGGCACCGATCTCGCCAATCCTGCAAGCTTTCCCGACGGCATCCCCGTCGACGAGGTCAGACACGGCATCTCCCGCATTGCACGTCGCAACGACACGCTTTCCGGCGGACTTAAAATCACTTCGCTCGCGCTCACTTCGGCCATCTTTGACGGCGACCAGGCCGTCGGCGGCGTGAACTACAAAGCCTTGGCCGCCCGCTTCCGCGTCAAAGCCACCAAACTCGGTTCCTCCATCGGTTCCACCGAACTCGAGCACAACCTCTCCGTTCGGCTCCTCGCCAATGCCTCCGACGGTAAAGTTGAAAAATGCGGAAACGCTACAACGGGGATGACTTGTTTTGAACTGGAAGACATTCCGGCCGCGACGACGCGCGCCAACCGCGGGTTCTCGACTCCTCACGGACTCCCGGGCATTCCTCGCATCATGGAGTGGTCGATGAAGGCACTCGTCGCCAACAATGGCTACGATGCGGGCGACCAAGTTTCGACCGACTCCTTTCGATTCCCGGGCACGAATCCAACGCCGATCATGACTTTCTGGCGCAACGCCACCCACGTCGGCGTCGCCTGGCGAGACGTCTACTACCCGACCTTTAACCATAAGACCGGAAACAACTCCGACTTCGCGGTCAATCCCAGCGAATGGGCCCTGAGCGTTCGGGCCTGTCTCTAAACGTCGGTATCGGGATGCCAGTGGCCTCGCCACTCGCGCAAGTAGACGTGCGGACGCGCGGGGTTCTTCTGGTAGTCGACGAGCGCGTAGGTGAAACGCGTTCCCTTGCCGAAACTCGTCAGGTCGAGGCTCGTGACCTCGTTCCAGGTTCCCGTGTTCAGGTACTCGCGACCGTCGGGGAACTGGACGTGGACGGGCATGTGGGTGTGCCCCATGATGACCGTGTGCAGATCGGGATTCGCCTCGAGGATACGCTGGGCGGCCTTACGCAGCGACGGGTAAACGGTGATCTCCTTGAGGATCTTCATCGTCGTGACGAGATTCGTCGTGCGGTAGAGCGACTTCGAGAAGCGCGTCGCGAAGAAGTAGAGCGCCGCCCGAGAGAGCGTCTTCACGCTCCAGAAGAAATCCGTCATGAGGCTCCAGCGCACGAAGGCCTTCCAAGGACGGACCTTGTCGACGACGGCGCGCTCCTGCTTGATCGGGATGATGAAGTTGATCACGAAGTGCGAGCCCCACGGGAGATTGAGGATCGGTTCCTTGAGTCCCTTCGTGATGAACATGCGCTTGGGGTTGAGACGGTTCACGGCTTCGTGCTGCTGCCCGTGCTCGTAATGCACGCCGTCCACCGCGTAGGAGAAGTTCTTGAACTGCACGGGCACGCCGACGGCTTCGACGAAAGCTTCCTGGGTCTTCTCCCACACCATCTCGACGTCGTGGTTCCCCACGACGTAGGTGATGCGGTGGTTCGGTTGCTTGGCGAAACGGCGCAGGGCCTGGAAGAAACGCGGGTGCCCGCGCACGATGGATCGAAGCTTCTCGAGGCTCACCGACTCGGTGAGGATCGGGCTGAAGTATCCGCGGTAGTCGACCTGGATCGTGTTGAGGATGTCGCCGTTCAGAACGAGCTCGACGTCGGCGTCGAAGTAGCTGCCGCTGGAGTAGTAATCGAGGAACTCTTCAAAGGGGCGATCGGCGACGAAGTCCTCGAGGACGTTCGTCGAACCGTCCGGGAGGATGCGTCCCCGCGCGAGGTGAAGGTCGGAGACGACGATCTTGTACTTGGCCACGCCGGGATTCTATCAGCTTAGGCCGCGACGAGCACGTTGCGAGAACGGCGTTTGGCCTCGAACATGGCCCGGTCGGCCTCGACGAGCAGGCTTTCGGCCGTGTCGGTATCCCGAAGGGTCCGCACCCCGAGGCTCGCCGTGACGCGCGCGCGGCGCTCGCCGTCCACGATGAACTCATGGGTTTCGACGAGGCGTCGCATGCGCTCGCCGATGACGCGTGCGCGCTCGGCCGAACCCTCGAGCAGGACGACGAACTCGTCGCCGGCGTAACGGAAGGCGCTATCCTCGGCGCGGATCGCGCGCGTCAGCACGCGCCCGACCTGCGCCAGGATGCGGCCCGCGGCCTCGTGGCCGTAGCGCTCGTTGATGTCCTTGAAGCGGTCGAGGTCCAAGAAGACGAGCGAAAGGGAACGGGCCTCGCGGCGGCAGGCGCGGATGCGCTCGTCGAGCGTCTCGCGAAGGTGGCGGGCGTTGTAGAGCCCCGTCAGCTCGTCGCGCACGAGCTCGGCGCGCAAGCGCCTCAGCTCCTGCCGCAGACGGACGTTCTCGTCCAGCAAAGCGTCGACGCCCTTCTTCACGCGGCCTCACCTTCGCCGCCGCCCGCGGGGGGCAGCACTTCTTCGTCGATTTCGGAAAGGAGGCCCTCGGCCAGCTTCATCGCGCGCAAAGCTCGCGACAGGCGGCCCATGCGCTCCTCGCCCTTCTCGGTATCCTCGATCATGCGTTCCTTGAGGAGCTCCTGCTCGTACTCGAGGCGATCGATCTCCCGCTTCTGCTGCAGGAGCCGCTCGTCCTTGACGGTCAAGAGGGCCTCGGCGTCGCGCTTCTGGATCTCGAGACGGTTCGCGAGCTCGCGCTCGCGCAGGCGGATCTTCTGGATGTCGGCCCGCACCCGCTCGCGGAACTCCTCGAGCTTCTTCTCGGCCTTCGAAGCCTGGAACTGCGCGCTGTCGAGCCGCAGCTGAAGAGCCCGCAGCTCTTCCTGGTGGTGCGATTCGGCCTTCTTGATGTGGTGTTGGGTCTGCTCGCGGTAGTCCTCGAGGGAACGTCGCGAAGTTTCGGATTCCTGGAGCTCGATGGTCACGCGGCGGCGCTCCGCCTCGCTCCGTTGGAGCTTGGCGCGCAGCTGCTCGATCTGACTTTGCAAAGCGCGGTTCGTCGCGTCGCGATCGACGACCTCGCGTTCCTTCAACAGCGCGTAACGGCGGAGCGTCTCGATCTCGGATCCCGCGGGCGCGGCCTTGCCGAGGTCCGGCATGGCGTCGCGGCCGAAGGAATCGGCCGTCGCCGAAGGACGAATCTGCGTCCCACCTTCGAGCGGCTCGGGGGCTCCGACCTCGTCGAGGGAATCGAGCGCCATGAGATCGCCGCCAAGTTCGTCGGACGGCGTCTCAAAAGAGATCTCCTCGCCCGCGTCGTCGGCCGAAGCCTCGCTCGAGACCCAGCTGGGCGACACCTCGCCGGGTGACGCCTCACCGGGCGACGCTTCGCCGGGCGACGCCTCGCCGAGCAAACCCGCGGCGGAACCCAAGTCTTCGAGCGGCGCGATCGCCGAAACGTTGCGCGAAACCTCTTCACCCCAAGATTCCTTCGGCGCCGAAAGCGGCGCTTCCGAAGCGGCAAGATCGAGCGAAGCGCCTTCCGACGCCTCCCCGGCGACGCCGAGGTCGAGCGACGCTCCGCCCAAGTCGAGCCCATCGCTTCCGAAGTCGAGCGAGGTAGCCGCTTCGTCGGAAGAAGCCAGAAGGTCCGAAGGGCCATCGTCCAGGGCCAACGCCGGAGCCGCGTCGATCGATGCTCCCGCGCCGAGCTCGAGGCCTTCGCCCAGATCGAGGCCCTCGCCCAGATCCAGTCCTTCGGGCGCGATCGCCTCTTGGCCGGCTTCGGTGCCGAGTTGCTGGTCTTGTTCGAGGAAAACGCCCAGGTCGAAGGCTTCCGTCGGCGGAGCCTCTTCGTTCGAATCGAGCGTGAGGGCTCCCGGCGGAGCCTGTTTCGAATCGTCCATGGGTCGACTTCTTATCGACCAAAATCCGCGAAACCTTAATGAAGGCGCGGCGGAAGCCGCCCGCCTCCGAAGGCCCGCCGAGCTAACGCCTAAGTCGCTAAAGACAAAAGGAAAGTCGTGCCCGCCGCTCCGCTTTTCTCGAGACTCAACTCGCCGCCATTCTGTTGGGCCAACCATTTGGAAAGAAAGAGGCCGAGCCCCATTCCCCCGCCCGACGACGAGGCGGCCCCCACGGCGTGCCCCAAGCTTCCCTTGGACGTGAAGAAAGGCTTGAAGATGGCCTCACGAAAAGGTTCGGGAACCCCCGGACCTTCGTCGCTCACCCGGACTTCGATCGAGCCGCGCGCCCGCTTCGAAGCTTTCGCCCCCGGCGTCGCGCGGATCCGGACGCGGCGTCCCTCCGGCGAAACCTCGAGCGCGTTCTTGACGAGATTCACGAGGATCTGGAGCAGCTGAGCGGGGCGACCGTAGGCCACCAGGGCGTCCGACGCCTCGGTAACGAGCTCGACCCCGCGCTGACGGCAAAGCGGGGCCCATAGGCGCTCGAGCTCCCGCACGACCTCGTTCACCGAAAAAAGCTTGGCGCTTTCTTCGTCGGGCTGCGTGAGCCCCTGCAACGCCCGCGTAATCTGGGCGGCGCGGCGGCACGCGAGCACGACGACCTCGAGCGACTCGACCATGTCCTGCGGCGAGCGGCTCTCGAGCGCCCACACCGCGTGACCTTCGGCCGCGCCGAGGATGTTGTTGAACTCGTGCGCGATCCCCGCGGAAAGCCAAGAAGCGTCGATGGCGGGCGCCCGCGCGCGCGATCGCGCGGCCTCGAAGCGCAGCCGTTCGGCGACGAGCAGCTGGCGCTTGAGGCGCCCCAAGGTCGCCGTTTCGCCGCGACGACCCGCCTTGGGTTTGGCGGGCGACGCTTTGGCCTTCACGCGCGCGCCCACGCGGGCGGGCGCTGGCTTGGACGAAGATCGCTTCGCTTTGGCCACGCTCGCCCTTAGGGAGCCCAGCGCGGATGCGACGGGCGGTTCAGCGGCGCGACGGCTTCGCCGCGCGCGAGGCGCAGCACCTTGTCGGCGACTTCGAGACCCACGGCCTTCTGCGCCTCGAGCGTCGACGCCCCGATGTGCGGCGTCGTGACGACGAGCGGATGCGCGAGCAACTTGGCCGTAAGGGGGTCCTTCGGATCGAAGGGTTCCTTCTCGAAGACGTCGAGCGCGGCGCCGCCCAAGCGGCCGGCGTTCAAAGCCTCCACGAGATCGGCTTCGTGCACGATCCCGCCGCGGGCCGCGTTCACGAGGCAAAGCCCCGGCTTCGCCATCGCGAAGGCCGTCGCGTTGAACGCGTGGCGCGTGGAATCGAGCAGCGGCGAATGGATCGTGATGAAGTCGCTCGTCCCCATCAACGTCTTGAAGTCCACCGTCTGGAACTCCGTCCCGTTGTAGACCGGATCACAAAGCTGGACGCGGGCGCCGAGCGCCGCCGCCATGCGGGCCGCGCGCAGACCGATGTTACCCGCGCCGAAAACGCCCACGGTCGAGCCCGAGATCTGACGGCCTCCGCTCAGTTCCTTCTTCATCCATTTGCCCGCGCGACCCTGCTCCGTCGCGAAGGCGATGCGGCGCGCGAGCGCGAACATGTGCCCGATCGCGAGCTCGGCCGTGCTCTGGAAGTTGCCCGTCGGCGCGTTCCAAACGTAGACGCCCAGTTCCGTCGCCTTGGCGACGTCGATGTTGTCGAGTCCAACGCCCGCACGCACGACGCCCTTCAACTTCGGGAGGCCCTGAAGGACCGCCGAGTTCAAATTCGTCGCGGAACGGATCACGACGACGTCCGCCGCGCCCAGCACCGCCCCCAGCTCCGAGGCCGGCACGCCACTCTGCACGCGCAGCTCGACGAGATCGCGTCCTTCGCCTTCGAGGCGAGCGATCGCTTCTTTATCAAGGCCGTCCGTCGCGACGACCTTCAACGGAGCCTGACTCATTTCGGCCACCCTTTGAATTCGGCCGGCGTGAAGTCTTCCGCGGACTCGACGACCTTCCAGAAGGCCTCCATGCCCGCGGCGCCGTCGACCTTCTTGTTGAAGTGCGGCGCCACGCGCGCGATCGCCTGCAGCTGGTTCGCGACGTCCCAAGCGTCGATGTAACCCATGTGGCCGACCCGCACGATCTTGCCCTTGAGCTCGTCCTGGCCGCCGCTCATCGTGAGGCCGTAGCGCTTGCGGATCTCGCCCGCGTAAAGACCTTCGGCGAGGATCGCCGTGCAAGCCGACGACACGCTCGACTCGTCCTTCACGAAGAGCTCGAAGCCCATCGCCTTCGCGGCCGCGCGCGTCGCCGCGGTCATCTTCCAGTTACGGGCGTAGACGTTGTAAAGACCTTCGGCCTCGAAGTAATCGAGCGCGGCCTTCAAGCCGCCGATGAGCGTGACGGGCGAAGTGAAGGCGCCCGAGTTCTCGGCGAGCGCCTTGCGCTCCTTGCGCCAGTCCAAGTAGTAGCGCACGCTCTTGACGGATTCCGTGCGCGCCCACGCGCGGGCGCTCGCGGCGCCGAAAGAAAGTCCCGGCGGGAGCATGAAACCTTTTTGCGAGCCGCCAACCAAAACGTCGACGCCCCAGTCGTCCATCGGCACCTGGAAGACGCCGAGGGCCGTCACGCCGTCCACGAGCGTAAGGCAGTCCTTCGCGTTCTTGGCGAGGGCCGCGATTTCCTTGACGGGGTGGCGCACGCCCGTGCTCGTCTCGCTCGCGTGGATCAAAACGCCGCGCACGTCGGGGTTCTGCTCGAGGAGCCTCGCGACTTCGTCGACCTTCACGGCGTGGCCGCGCTCGACTTTGATCTCGTGGACCTTAAGTCCGTAGACCTTGGCCTGCTGGCCCCAGCGCTCGCCGAACTTGCCGGCGTTCACACTGATGACGGCGTCGCCCGCGTTGAAGAAGTTCGCGATGGCGCCTTCCATCGCGAGGGTGCCCGTGCCGGCGAACATGAGGACTTCGCCGCTCGTGCCGAAAACCTTCGGCAGCGATTTTTTTACGGATTCCATGATGGCCGCGAAGGCCGGACCGCGATGGTAAAAGACCGAGCTCATTTCGGCCGTGAGGACGAAGTCAGGAACGGGGGTTGGCCCCGTCGCTACGATTCGCTGCTTGAAGAAACACGAGGACCCCTTCGCCATTTCAACTCCATTTCCCGATACTGCAACAGTTTGTCTCTAAGTTCCGCCGCCCTCTCGAAATCGAGGGCCTTGGCCGCTTCTTTCATCTCGCCCTCGAGCTTCGCGACGAGGTCGCGAATGGAGTCGGGGGTGAGGATCTTGCCGCTCGCGTCGCGCGGCTCGTTCTTTTCGACCTCGACGTAATCCGAAGCCGCCATCTCTTCGACCCACTTGGGCACGGCCGCGCCGTCGAGGCGCTCCGTGACGTCCTGGCGCTCGCCCTTCACGACGGTGCGCGGAACGATGCCCATCTTGGCGTTGTACTCTTGCTGCAAAGTACGACGGCGCGTGGACTCGTCGATGGCCTGCCGCATGCTCTGGGTCATGCGATCCGCGTAGAGCACGACGTGGCCACCCGCGTTCCGCGCCGCCCGACCGAAGGTCTGGATGAGCGAGGTCCGCGAGCGCAGGAAGCCTTCTTTGTCGGCGTCCAGGATCCCGACGAGCGAGACCTCGGGCAAGTCGAGACCCTCGCGCAGGAGGTTGATCCCGACGAGCACGTCGAACTTGCCCGCGCGCAAATCGCGCAGGATCTCGATGCGTTCGAGCGTCTCGACGTCGGAGTGCATGTAGCGCACGCGCACGCCCTGGTTGCGGAAGTAATCCGTCAGATCCTCGGCCATCTTCTTGGTGAGCGTCGTGACGAGGCAGCGTTCGTCGCGGTCCGCGCGCTTGCGGCACTCCACGAGCATGTCCTGGACCTGGCCCGCGGCCGGCTTGATCTCGATCGTCGGATCCAGGAGGCCCGTCGGGCGGATGATCTGTTCGGCGATCTTGCCCTTGGACTGCTTGATCTCGTACTCCGCGGGCGTCGCCGAAACGTAAATAACGCGATCGATGAGGGCTTCCCACTCCTCGAACTTGAGCGGGCGGTTATCGAGCGCGCTCGGCAAGCGGAAGCCGTGCTCGACGAGCGAGGTCTTACGACCGCGGTCACCGCGGTACATCCCGCCGATCTGCGGGACCGAGACGTGGCTCTCGTCCATGACGAGCAGCCAGTCCTTGGGAAAGTATTCGAAGAGCGTCGGCGGCGGCGCGCCCTCCGGACGACCCGAGAGATGGCGGGAGTAGTTTTCGACGCCGGGGCAGTAGCCCACCTCCTGCATCATCTCGAGGTCGAAGAGCGTACGGCTCTCGAGGCGCTGCGCTTCGACGAGCTTGCCGAGCGAGCGCAACTGCACGAGACGCTCGCGCAGCTCGACCTGGATGGCGTCCATGGCGCGCTTCTTCGTGTCGGCCGGCGTGACGTAGTGCGAGCCGGGGTAAATCGCGATCTTGTTGAGCGCGGAGAGCCGCGTGCCGCGCAGCGGATCGAGTTCAAAGATGTTGGAGACTTCGGGACCGAAGAACTCGACGCGCACGGCGCGCACCGTTTCGTAGGCCGGAAAGATATCGACCGTGTCGCCGCGCACGCGGAAGGTCCCGCGGTGGAAGTCCAGGTCGCTGCGCGTGTAGCTGATCTCGACGAGGCGGCGCAGGAAGTCGTCGCGCCGCATTTTCTCGCCCTTCTTCAGGACGAGCATCATGCTCAGGTAGGACTCCGGCGAACCGAGGCCGTAGATGCAAGAGACGCTCGCCACGACGAGCACGTCACGGCGCTCGAGGAGCGAACGCGTCGCCGAGTGGCGGAGCTTGTCGATCTCCTCGTTGATCGCGGAGTCCTTCTCGATGTAGGTGTCCGTGGCCGGAAGGTAGGCCTCGGGTTGGTAGTAGTCATAATAGGAGACGAAGTACTCGACGGCGTTGCGCGGAAAGAGCGCCTTGAACTCGCTGTAGAGCTGGGCGGCGAGCGTCTTGTTCGGCGCCATCACGAGCGTCGGTTTGTTGACGTTCGCGACGACGTTCGCGATGGAGAAGGTCTTACCCGATCCCGTCACGCCCAAGAGGGTCTGGTGCTTCTCGCCGGCGAGGATTCCTTCGGTCAGATCCGCGATCGCGCGTGGCTGGTCACCGGCGGGTTGGAATTCGGTGACGAGCTCGAAGCGTTCCTCTGACACGCCGACAAAATAGCCGATGTCACAAAGCCAGACACCAGACAAAGCCATGGCTTACGCATAGCGAGGTGTCCTCTCGCGTACTTGCCGCCGCGCGTGACAAAGCCGCGGTCAGTCAAAACGTCTTCACACAACCTTAGCAAAAAACCCCAAGAAAATTCAGCACTTATTTTTTAAAGTGAGTCCAAACTCGGCCGATAGAGTCTGTGCTGCGTGTAGGTGGAGGTTCTCTGCGGAAGTGAAGGAGTTTAAATGGCGTCCTCTCTGAGTTTTAGCCCGACCGTGAAAGGCCTCGTCCCCTTGGAAGTCTTGGAACGCCTCAAGATCATCCCGTTGGCCGTTCGCGAAGACAAACTTTGTCTCATCGCCCACCGACCGCTCAGCGAGCCCGCGCTCGTCGAGCTCAAGGACCTCACCGGCTTCGATGACTACGAGCTCCAGCTCGTCGGCGAAGACGTGCTGACGGCCTACATTCACCGTTTCGCCGACGGCAGCATCTTCTCGTTGGCTTGATCGGCTCCGGCCCGGCGATCG
>DDRA01000158.1:30849-32890 GCA_002343545.1 Bacteriovoracaceae bacterium UBA2428 | reverse complement strand
ACCGGGCCCTTTCCGTCGAAAGAACTCGCGCCAAGCGCCGAGCCATCCCTTTCGCGCCCGGAAGCTCGTCACCTGGAAGGCCCGTCGACGCGGCCACAGGGACCACCAAATCACGAACCAGAAGACCGGGCTCAGCGCGAGCGTCAGCAGCCACGTCTTGGGGCCGTCCGGCGGCCCGCCCCCCGAAAGACTCCGAATCGTTCCGCAGCAGGCCCCCGTTTTTTCTTCGGCCTCGGTCGGCGACTTCGTGCCCGCCTTCAGGACCTCCGAACTGTAGGCGCCGCAGGCGGGCAGCCCGGTGAACGAGGCGGCGGCGCCCGAAGTCGCGTCGAAGCTGGCCGAGGCCGTCGCGCCGACGCTCGGATCGAAGACGGTCACCGCGTAGTAGGGCAAAGAGACCGACGACGGCTCGCTCGCGGTCGTCGCGCAGTTCGATCCGTTGCCGGGCACCTCGTTGCAGGCGACGGGCGTGCCCGCGATCTGCAGCACGTAGTCCTGGCCGGCCGTGAGATCATCGCATTCGATCCAAGGGTCCACCCCGTAGGCGGCCGAAAGCGTGTTTTCGGCCGCCGGGTCCGTGGGGTCGGCCGTGGGCAAACCCGGGCAAAGCGTCGAGGTCGCGTCGACCTCGGGCGTCGCCGCCTCGCGGAGCGTGAGCGACAAACCCAGGCGGGTATAGAGCCGGAAGGACGCCGTGCGGATCTGCACGACGCGCGAGGCCGGCGCCGTGAAGCGGTAGCGGTGCACGGTCGAAAGCATGCCGCCGCCCGCCGCCGGAAGCGCGGCATCGCCGAGTTTCGCGAAGCGGGGCTCGTCGAGCGTGAGCGGGGATCCCGTGTCCGTCGACGGCACCGCGCCGAGCACCGGCTCCCACGTGGCCGCCACGATATTCAGGTGCGAGGCGTCCGCCGCGAGATCGTAGACCTTCAGCGCGCGACCGCCCGTGCCCGTCGCGGGATCCTTGTCGACGAGCGTCGTGCGGAGCGCGCTCGACATGAGCGAGCAGCTCGGATTGAAGCAGCCCGCCTCGTCGCGCGCGCCCCCCATCCCATCGCCCGAGTAGTAGGCATGGATGTTCGTCGAGAGCGGGCGGTAGCGGTTCGCGAGGAAGGCGTACTTGCCCTTGGGCAACGCGCAGAACTGGAAGGCGCCGTTCGCGTCCGCGATTTCCGTCGCGACGGGCCGCAAGGTGCGCGCATCGAAGGCGTAGACGACCGCGCCGAAGACGGGGGCGCCGGACTCGTCGGTCACCGAGCCTTGCAACGAAGGAAGGTCCAGCCTCGAAGCCGACGAAGGGTAAAGCGACAGCAATCCGAGACGGTCGTCGCTCTCGGTCGACTCGAGGCCGTCCGAGACGGCGAAGAGCATCGTCGAGTCGCGCACGCCCGAATGGTCGAGGCCGAAGAAGTGACCCAGCTCGTGGGTCACGACGTCCTTCAGGTAAACCCGACGGGGGTTCGACATGAGATCGTTGCCCGGCACGTCCGTGAACTTGAACTGCAGGTCGTTGAACTGGATATCGGCCTCGACGACGAGACCGGTCGAAGCCTGGTAGAGCACGCGGGTGAGCCCGATCACGCCCGAGTTCGCGCCCAGGGCCTCGGAGCAGGATGCGGTCATCTTGGTCGTGAAAACGATGTTGTTGAGGACCGCGCGTCCCTTGTTCGTGTCGGTCTCGCACCCCGACGTCGTCTCGTGGGGCGCGCCGGACGCGAGGTCGAACGAAAGCCCCGAGGGAACGCCCGGGAACAGGTCGCCGCTCCATTCGCCGATCGCCGAAGTCACGAGTTCCTTGGCCTGATTCGCTCCCGCGAAACTGAGCGAGGAATGCCCGAGGTTCCCCGAGAAGGCCTGCATGTGGATCTTGACCGGCTGCGAAGGATCCCAGTGGATGATGGATTCCTGCCCCGAAGCGCCGTCCGCGCCGACCGGGACGTAGACGCGCTGACGGACGTGGGCCTGCGCGCCGATCGTCGCGAAGGTCGCGAGCGCCGCGATTCCGAGGGAGCGCATCAGCGCCCCCCCGCCGCGCGGGCGCGGT
>DDRA01000158.1:30221-30730 GCA_002343545.1 Bacteriovoracaceae bacterium UBA2428 | reverse complement strand
CCCCCCCGCCGCGCGGGCGCGGTTGAGGAGCGAATCCAAAGTGCGCAACTTGGACAGATCCAAGGAGGGCGATACGGACGGAGGGAGCGTGCCTCCGCTCCGGCGGCCGCCCGGCGCGGCCGTCAGGCGCCGCAGCTCTTCGGGGCTCAGATCACGCTCCGGCTCGTCCTGCCAAGTCAGCAGGCGACGCACGCCGCGCCCGTCCGCGATGACGCGCAACTTGCCCTGTTGAAAGCCGGCGAGGCCAAAACGCGGCCGCGCGTCCGTGGGCGCGTTCGACAAAGGATAAAGAAACGCGAGAAGTTCCTCGCCGACCCGAAGTTCGGGGGCGCCGGCGACCCGCTCGATGAGGTCCGACCGCGGTACGGCCCGGTTGAGCAGCGGAACGGAAAAATCGCGAAGTCCGCGGAATTCGGCGGGAGCCCGAACGATTTCGATCGCCTCGAGAATGGCCGAGCGGCGACCGGATTCGGATTGAACCTCGATTTCGACGATCCGACCGTGAACCG
>DDRA01000158.1:29761-30044 GCA_002343545.1 Bacteriovoracaceae bacterium UBA2428 | reverse complement strand
CGTGAACCGCGATCGGCGCGGAATCCGCCAGGTTTTCGGGACTTTGGGGCAAGACGGTCGTCGCCCCGGCGGAGAAACCGAGGCTTCCGAGAAGCATCACGAGCCAGTGACGGCGATTTGACGGACGCCGCGCGCGCCCCCTAGAACACCACACGACGTGAGCCCTCCCAGACCCTCAAATTTAACACGCCACCGAGGCCGAGCTCCGTCAGAAATCCTCTCCGCCTTCTTCTCGCCGGCCCTCGTCTCGGTCGTCGCGGCGACCCTCTTGGGCGCCTGCGGA
>DDRA01000158.1:714-29604 GCA_002343545.1 Bacteriovoracaceae bacterium UBA2428 | reverse complement strand
GCACGGAGTGGACGCGTCGCCAGGTCCGCGCCGTCGTCGAGTGCTTTCTCTTCGATTCCGAAACGACGCTCGTCGACGACGACCTCGCGGTGACGACCGCGTGGATCTCGGATTGGACAGCGGATCCCGCGCGACGCGAAGCAGCCCTCGCCGACCTCGAGGATTTGCCCCCTCGGCTCGGCCGGCTCCTAGGTGACGACAAAGGCGCTCGCCTCGTGCGCCAAACCTCCTTCGTCTCGCTCGTTTCGCACGTTCCGGCGCTGAGCGCCGCGCTCCTCGAAGGCGAAGGCGACCTTTTCGTCTCGCTCCGCTCGCTCGTCGAGCGCATCGACGCGGAACCTCGTCTCAAACCCCCGGAGTGGCTCCTTCCCCCCGAAATTCTTTCGAGCTCGGCGAGCCTCCTCGATCCGCGGCGACGGCGCGGCCTCCGCGTCACGCTCGCCATCCTCGACGACCTCGCGCCCCGCGCGCAGACCCAGGCCGTGCTCGGACGCCTCGCCAAGAGCTTCCGTTGCCGGCAGGGCGGCGCCGAAACGGAGTCGCCGCTGCCGGCCGCGCTACGGGCCATCGCGCAGCGCCCCGATCGGCCCGACCTTTTCTTCCGGGACTTCGAGCAAAGCTACGCGTTCTGGGTGGCCAGCTGCGCCCCCGAGGATCGGCTGCCGCCCGCCGAGGTCGCCCGACTTTTGGATCTCATCCACACCCGCTTCACGGACTTCGCCGCGGCGGCCGTCATCACCGAGATCCCGGGTCTCATCGAGGACCTCGGGGACTTCCTCCTCCACTCTTCGTCGAAGGCCCTCGCGATCGATCCCAGCGGCGAGCTCTCATGGCTGCGCATGCTCTCCGACTCGGGGCTGCTCCGCGCGATCGGTCGCCGCATCGACGCGAATCCCGAACTCGTCAGCTCCCTCTTTGAGCTCCTGCGGTCGCCGACCGATCAGACCGATTTCTTCCTGCGCGCGATCGAGCTGCTCGAAGCCGAGGATCTCGCGCCCTTCGATCGCTTCGTGCGACGCCAGGGCCGCGCCGATTTTCTCGAGGAGTGGGGCAAGATCTTCGACAAGGTCGGCGAGGCCCCTCTGCGCGACTTCGGACGGAACCTCGAACGCGGCCGCCTGCGCGACCTCGCGCGGACTTTCCGCGAATGGGGCGCGCTCAAGCGCGAAGCCGTCCCGCTCACCTGGCGCCCCACCTCGAACGTCGAAGCGCCCACGCACGCGACGCTCCGGCCGGCCCCCGGCTCGGCCTGCTTCGTGCAAGCCGCGGACGGCGACGGCGGACTCGAAGTCCTGGCCTGCCTCGCGCGCAGCGAAGAGGGGCTTCCCTTCGACCAAGCGGTTTTCACTCGCGCCGAGATCGCCCAGGTCTTCCGGGACTTCGGATCCGACGATCCCTGGTTCGCCTTCGCCCCGCGCTTCGAAGGCTGGCTGCAGGAAAGCCCGAGCGCCCCGCTGCCGACCCTCGGCCCCCAATTGAGCGCGGCCTTCCGAACGCCCGAACAGATCGAGCGCGCCCTGCTCTGGGTCGCGCGGGCATCGTCGTTGCCGACGGCGGACTTCGAGGCCCTGCTGCCGCTCCTGCGCGCGCCGCCCGAAATTTCCGCACGCTCGGA
Organism: Bacteriovoracaceae bacterium UBA2428; assembly: GCA_002343545.1. GTDB lineage: Bacteria > Bdellovibrionota > UBA2428 > UBA2428 > UBA2428 > UBA2428. The sequence continues at coordinate 27,989 of DDRA01000158.1, read as the reverse complement.
GGCGATGGCCAAACGCCTGGGCTGGCCGAAGCGCGTCGCCGGCGCGGATTTCGCGGGCGACGCCTGGCGGGACTTCCGCGCGGACTGGCCGCGACGCCTCGCGCGCTGGTCATCGGGCCCGGCCGCGCGCGAGCACTGGGGTCGCTTTCGCTCCCTCGCGGCGCTTCGTCCCGAATCGCAAGTCACGCTCAAGGACGTCGACGGACGCGAGCTCCGACTCCAAGGCGCCAGCCGCTTCGAGATCCTCGACGCCCTCCTTTGGGAGCTCCGCGCCGAGCCGGGCGATCCCGACATCCTTCGCCGGGCGGTCGACGGCGAGACGGAACGTTTGCTCGAAGCCCAGCGCGAGGAAGAGATCGTCCAGTGGCTGAAGTCCTCGCGCAAACGCCTTTCGGCGGCGCGCTGGCTGCTGCGCCTCTCGCCCCGCCGCGATTTCGCGCGACGCCTCGAGAACGCCGAGGCCCTGCTCGCCACGTGGCCGGAAGCGGAGGCGCGCGAGCTGCACGCCCTGCTCAGCACGCTCCGCGATCTCTCACCCGGCGCGAGCCTCGGGGCGCGACGGGAACTCCTCGGTGCGCTCCATGGCCTCGGATTTTTCCGCATCGGCGCCCGCCTCCTGCAGGCGATCCCCGCGCTGCGCGATCCGACGCGGGCGCTGCGACTCGCGAACGCTTCGCTCGAGACGGCCCTCGGCGAAGTCGCGCGCACGGCCGCCAAGCGCTTCGACGCGAACGACGAACGCGACTGGGCGTTGGAGCAGATGAACACGGACGGCCGCGCCTTCGTCGGGATCGCGCGCCCGCTCGTCGAACTCCTCGAAGCCGGGCATTCGCGCGGGGTCGCCTGGTTGAGCGAGGGCTTCGCCAAGATCCTGTTGCCGCTCCCGAGCCCCCGCCAGGCGCTCTCGGAATTCGCCGCCCTCGGCGCCCGCATCCCCGAGGCCGAGATCCTTCGCCCCGCCCTCGAAGTCCTCGACGCGCGCGCGCGCCACGCGCCGAGCGTCAAGCTCCTGTCCCAAACCCTTTCCGCCGCGGGCCGTCCCCGTCTCGAACTCTGGTTGCGCTCCGGCGCGGCCCGCCGCCTCTTGGAGTGGTCCCGCCTCGTCCGACCCCGCGCCGCCAAAAGCCACACGCCGACGTCGACGGAGACCGCGCTAAGATAAAGGGGTGAATTCTCGCCCCCTGCTTTGGCGCGGCCTCGGAGCCGCCCTCGCCCTCGCGGCGACGACGACCCCCGCCGCGACGCCGCGGGGCTTCGCCCCCGATCAGAGCGGATTCTTTCTGGGCGGCGGCGCCATCGTTCCCGTCTTCGTCCACGAGAACCGCTACGATCCCCTGCCGGCCTGGATCGGCCCCGACGCGGGCCTGAGCGGCAGCACCCAACCCTTCCGTATTCCCGGGAAGGCCGGCTTCTTCTGGAACCTCACGCGGATCGAGTTCCAGGCTTACGGACGCATCGTCCTGAACGCCGCCTCGACTTGGACGAGCGTTTCGCCCGGCGGGAGCGGCGAAGCGGCCTACCGGAGCTACGGCGCGGGCTTCCAGACGAGCTACTTTCCCCTCGCCACCGCGGGCGTGCGCGTCGGCTTCGCCGCGAGCGCCGAACTCGTCCTGGAGAAGCTGAACCTTCGCTTTCGCCCCGATACGGGCGGCACGCAGATCGCGGACCTCAGCGCGACGGCCAAGCTCGTCGGCGTGGGCCCCCTCGTGCAAATCTGGCTCGGCGACCTTTGGGCCCTCGAGATCTCTTCCCTCTACCAGTTCGGGCTGCCCGGCACGTGGTCGCTCGGCCAGGCGACGGACTTCCTGGGCGGCACCCGGAGCGCCGGCGCGCTCCGAAACTTCCTCGACGGCGGCGCCGTCCCGGCGGATTTCGGCGGCCTCTTGCTGGAAGCCACGCTGCGCCTCACGTTCTGAGCGGGGCTTCACGCGCCCTTCACGAAAGGCGAAGCGAATCTTCACTCGGCCCGCACCCGGGCTTCGGCGACACTAGGGGTTGGAGGCAAGGCCCCTATGCGACATTGGCGCGGCACCCTATCGAAGGCCGTCTTGAGCGTGACCCTCGTGGGCGGAATCGTCACGGCGGATCTCGCCCGGGCCCAAGGCGCCGGCTGTAACATCGCCGCCCAGGACGCCGCCGACGAAGCCGGCAAAGGCGCCGGACTCGCGGCCGGACTGGCCGCCGGTAGCGCGGCCCTCATGATCGCCATGATGGTCGCCTGCAGCCAGTACCCCGTGCCCGCCGCCTGCCCCTCGAACACGACGATGTTCATCGCGTTCACCGCGGTCAACGGCGCCCTTCCCATGCTCGTCAACACGACGAGCGAGAGCGGGCGCGTGGGCGCGGACGCCATGAACTCCGCCGGCGACTGCTCGGCCAAGGGAGAGAATACGATCACGAAAACCGGCGCCCCGACCGACAGCCTTTGCTCGACCCCCTCGGCATGCGGATGCACCGGGGGTCCCGACGACAGCCCGATCTGCTCGAAAGACAAATGGGACAAGTTCGGTAAGGATCTCCAAGACGGCCTCGACAAGATCAACGACCCGGCCTCGCGCGTGGGCGACGGTCTCGACAAGGACGACATCAAGCAGCAGCTCACCGACGCGCTCGCGAGCTACAACGCCATGAACGCCGCCTTCGAGGGTTCCCTCGATCCGGACAAGAAGATCGCCCAGAAAGACGGCGGCGGCGACGCGGCCCACGGCGGCGGCGGCGCGGAAGCCTACCAAGACGACGGCACGGGCGGCGGCAGCCTCGCCGCGACGAAACCCGGTCCGGCCGACAAGAGCGGACTCGGCGCGGCCTACGCGACGAACGGCCTCCAGCTCTTCGACAAGAACAGCGAGAAAGAGCTTTCGATCTGGCAGCGGGCGACCCGCCGGAACCAGGGAAGCCCGAACAATACCCGCGGATTCTTCCTGGCGCGCCTCGAGTTCCTGCGCGGAAACGCCAACAAGTTCGCCCAGAAAAAGAAGGTGAATCCTTTCGCCCAGGATCTTTCCACGGCCGGCATCAAGCCGCCGGTCCAAGCCCAGGCCCCCGCGGTGCCCGCGGTGAAGCCGGCGTCTGTCCCGTCGCAGCAATAGCTTCTGTCCCAGCGACCCAGGATTGACACCCCGACCGGCCTCGACGAGCTTCGGGGTCGCATGAAAAAGATCGCGATTAACGGTTTCGGCCGCATTGGCCGCATTATCACCCGCCAGTACTTCCAGAATCCGGAATTCCGTAAGAAATTCCAGATCGTCGCCTTCAACGAGTTGAAGTCTACGCCCGACGATCTCGCCTTCATGCTGCGTCACGACTCGACGCACGGCCGCTTCCCGTACGAGATCAAGACGGACGACGAAGCCCTCACGATCGACGGCCAGCGCATCGTCGTGACCCGCTCGGCCGACCCGGCCGAACTCCCCTGGTCTTCGCTCGGCGTGGACATCGTGCTCGAGTGCACGGGCCGCTTCACGGACAAGGAAACCGCGGGCGCGCACCTCAAGGCGGGCGCCAAAAAGGTCATCGTATCGGCCCCCGGCAAGGGCGTCGACAAGACCATCGTCATGGGCGTCAACCACAAGAGCTACGACCACGCGAAGGACCACATCGTGTCGAATGCCTCGTGCACGACGAACTGCCTCGCGCCCCTCGCGCACGTGCTCCACGAAAAGTTCGGCATCGAGCACGGCCTCATGACGACGATCCATGCCTACACGACGGATCAGCGCCTTCTCGACAACAGCCACAAGGATCGCCGCCGCGCCCGCTCCGCCGCCGTCAACATGATCCCCACGACCACGGGCGCCGCGCGCTCGGTGGGCGAAGTCATCCCGGCCCTCAAAGGCAAACTCGACGGCTACTCCGTGCGCGTGCCGACCGTCGACGTCTCGCTGACGGACCTCGTCGCGACCCTCTCGCGCCCCGTCACGGCCGAGGAAGTTAACAACGCCCTCCGCGAAGCCGCGAACGGCCCGCTCAAAGGCATTCTTGAGATGTGCGATGAGCCCCTCGTGAGCTCGGACTTCATCGGCTCGACGAAGAGCTCGATCATCGACTCGGCGTTGACGAACGTCATCGGCGGCGCGAACAAGTCCGGCAACATGGTCAAGGTCTGCGCTTGGTACGACAACGAAGCCGGCTTCAGCACGCGCATGCTCGACCTCGCCGCCCTCATGTGCGGTTAAGGAGGAGCCCGGCATGAAAGACTACCCGGGTTCCGAACGTATCCTTCGTCTCGACCAGCTCGAGGTTTCGAACAAGCGCGTCTTCGTACGCGTGGACTTCAACGTCCCGCTCACCGACGACGGCAAAGTCTCGGACGACACGCGCATCCGCGCGAGCCTGCCGACGATCCAAGCCTTGATCGCCAAGGGCGCGCGCGTCATCTGCGCTTCGCACCTGGGCCGTCCCAAGGGCAAGCGCGACGAGAAGTACACGCTCGAACCCGTCGCGGCCCGCCTCGGCGAGCTGCTCGGCACGGACGTCATCTTCGCGGATAACTGCATCGGCGACGGCATCCACCGTCAGTCGCGCGACCTGCGCCCGGGCCAAGTCCTCGTGCTCGAGAACCTGCGCTTCCACGAAGCCGAAGAGAAGAACGAGCACGACTTCGCGTTCAAGCTCTCGCAACTCTGCGACGCCTACGTGAACGACGCCTTCGGCACCTGCCACCGCGCCCACGCGAGCACGGCCGGACTGCCGAGCTTGGTGAAGGCCCGCGCGGCCGGGCTCCTGCTCGAAAAGGAGATCGCGGCCCTCGGCACGCTCATCCACAACCCGCCCCGCCCGCTCGTCGCGATCCTCGGCGGGGCCAAGGTCAGCGACAAGGCCAAGGTCATCGAAGCCTTGCTCGTGAAGAGTTCCAAGGTGCTGGTCGGTGGCGCGATGGCCTACACCTTCCTGCGCGCCCTCCAATGCAAGACGGGCACCTCGCGCGTCGAGACCGAGATGGTCGGCCTCGCCGGTCGCATCCTCGAGCGCGCCAAGACGGCGGACTGCAAGATCATCCTCCCGATGGACCACATGACGGGATTGACCTTCGATCACCCGGGCCCCGCCCAGGCGACGGAGAACGCGCACATCCCCGACGGCCGCATGGGCCTCGACATCGGCCCGCGTACCCGTGCGCTCTTCGCCAAGGAACTCGAAGGCGCGGCGGCCATCTTCTGGAACGGCCCGATGGGTGTCTTTGAGAAGCCGCCTTTCGACGAAGGCACGACCTTCCTCGCGAAGGCCATCGCGGCGAACCCGGCCAAGGTCAAGATCTGCGGCGGCGGCGATTCCGTCGCGGCCATCAACCAGGCCGGCCTCGAGAGCGGCTTCACGCACATCTCCACGGGCGGCGGCGCGAGCCTCGAGATGATCGAGGGCCGCACGATGCCGGGCATCGAGTCCCTCAAACAAGACATCGGCTAGACTTGACCGGCACTTCCCCAAACTCATTTGAGGCCTCTAGCTGCAAGGCCCGAAGGAGCGAAGTGTCTGTCGATACTCGAGTCGACCGTTCGGCCTAAGGCCGAACCAACAAGCGACGCAGAAGATGGAGGCCTGAAATGAGCTTGGTCGTTGCGGGTAATTGGAAGATGCATAAGACGCGCGCCGAAACGCGGGCCTTCTTCGTGGAGCTCGGCGCGAGCGTCGCCAAGCTGCCCGGGCGTCGTATCCTGGCGGTCTCGCCGACCTTGCTCGAAACGGCCCTCCAAGCCGCCCCCGACACGGGCGTCGAGATCTACGCGCAGAACTGCGCGTGGGAGCCGCAAGGCGCCTTCACGGGCGAAACGAGCACGCTCCAACTCAAAGACCTCGGCGTGAAAGGCACGCTCATCGCCCACTCCGAACGTCGCCAGTACTTCGGCGAAACCGACGCGAGCGCGGCCAAGCGCGCCGCGCGCGCCCTCGCCGAGGGTCTCGAAGTCATCTTCTGCGTGGGCGAAAGTCTCGAGGAACGCCAGTCGGGCCGGACCTTCGAGGTCCTCGCGCGGCAGCTCGGCGCCCTCGAAGGCGAAGTCCTCAAGCGACTCCGGGAAGGTGCCCCCTTCTTTGCCTGCGCCTACGAGCCCGTCTGGGCGATCGGCACGGGCCTCACCGCAACGACGGAGCAGATCCGCGAGACCCACGCCTGGATCGGACAATGGTTCGAATCTCGCTCGCTCCCGACGCCGATTCTCTACGGCGGCTCGGTGAAGCCCCAAAACATCAAAGAAATTACGTCTTTGCCCAAGGTCGACGGCGGCCTCGTGGGCGGCGCCTCGCTCGAGGCCCCGAGCTACCGCGCGCTTTGCGAAGCCGCTCTCTAGGCCGTCGAAGGCGCGCGAGAGAGAGCCTCTTTCTCAAGGCGGATCGGCGTAATTCCTTGATTTAGCGCGCTTTGATGTTACAAAGAGCCCATGCTTACTCCGACGTTCGCGTTGACGGTTATCGTGTTCGGCTTTGTCGCGTTCCTGATTTCCGGCTCGATGGGCCGCGGTAGCTTCTAAGGAATATCGTCATGACGCTTTCCGTTTTCGTCACGGCCCTCATGGTTCTCGCCGCGTTCATTTTGATCGGCGCCGTTCTCTTGCAGCCTTCCAAAGGCGGCGCCGGTGGCGTGCTCGGCGGTTCCTCGCAGAGCCTCTTCGGCAGCACGGGCGGCACGACCTTCCTCTTCCGTCTCACGATGTGGTGCGCTGGCATCATCATGGTCGGCTCGCTCTTCCTCAGCTGGAGCCGTATCCGCGAAGGCCGCCGCTCGGTCGTCGACGGCATGGCTCCGATCGGCGCCCCCGTGAACACGGCGCCCGTTAGCACGGCGCCCGTCGGTACGGCACCGGTCGAGTCGGCACCGGCCACGACGCCGCCGACGGACGCGAGCGCTCCGGCCGCCCCGGTCGACGCGAACAAGCCCTAAGTTCTTCCCCCACGGGAAACACGAACGGCGATCCGCTCTCGAGCGGGTCGCCGTTTTTATTTGCGCGAAAGGCGTCAGGTTCCTTTTGGTTCAGCGGGCGCGTCAATTAACGCAAGCGCTGAACCAAAAGGAACCTGACACCTTTTGAGGACGCATTTAGGGTGTGGGCATGTCCATCGCGATTTCGGCCCGCGGATTGAAGAGGAGCTTTCAACGTAAGACGCGCGAGCCCGGCATGGCCGCGGCCGTGAAGGCCTTCTTCCGTCCCAAAGTCTCGACGAAGTGGGCCGTCGCGGGCCTCGACTTCCAAGTCGCCGCCGGCCAAGTCGTCGGGCTCGTGGGGGCGAACGGCGCGGGCAAGACGACCTTCCTCAAGATGGCCGCCGGACTCCTCCACCCGACCGAGGGCGAGATCCGCGTGCTCGGCCACGTGCCGCACGAACGCGATCCGAATTTCCTGCGCTCGATCGGCATGGTCATGGGGCAAAAGTCGCAGCTTTGGATCGACATCCCCGCCTCGGAAACGCTCGAGCTGCTCGCCGCGGTCTACGACATCCCGAGCGAGGTCTACCGCAAGCGCCTCGACGACCTCGCGCGTCTCTTCGACGTGAAAGAACATCTCGGCGTGCAGGTACGCCGTCTCTCGCTCGGCGAACGCATGAAGCTCGAGATCGTCGCGGCCGTGCTGCACGAGCCCCGGCTGCTGCTCCTCGACGAGCCCACGATCGGACTCGACGTCGTCGCGAAGGATCGCATCCGCGGCCTCGTGCGCGATTACAACGTCGAGAAGGGCACGACGATCGTGCTCAGCTCGCACGACATGGACGACATCGCCGAGGTCTGCCACCGCCTGCTCATCATCCACCACGGCGCCCTGCGCTTCGACGGCAGCGTTTCCGAAGTCGCGAGCCTTAAGAGCCTCGTGCTCGAGACGCTCAGTTCCCCCGCGTGAGCCCGTCGCGATGACCCTGCACTGGAAGCCGCGGGCCTACTACCGTATCCTACGCAACGCCTTCATCTCGGACCTCGAGTACCGCTCGAGCTACTACATCCTCTTCGCGGCCTCGTGGATCACGGTCGCCATGGAGCTCGCGCTCTTCCGCCAGATCTATAAGGGGCGCCCCGAGGTCGGCGGCCTGCCGGCGAGCGTCGTGCCCGCCTTCATCGTGCTCGGCATGTTCCTGCGCTACGGCTCCACGCTTTGGAGCATGATCTCGGAATGCGTCGAGGAAATCCGCAACGGGAACTTCCGCCGCTTCCTTATCCAGCCCATCCACTATCCCTCGTACTTTTTCGCGAAGGCCATCGGCCCCAAGATTCCGACCTGGACGCTGAGCCTCGTCACGATCGTCGCGCTCAAGTTCTTCCCGGGCTTCGACGCGCTCCTGCCGCCGGGCACGCGCCTTCCCTTCTTGGTCGCGGCCGCGCTCAGCTACGTGCTCATCTGGCAGATCTACCTGCTCATCGTGTACCTCGGCTTTTGGTTCGAGGAAGCCCACTTCCTTTCGGTCGCCTTCAATATTGGGGTCGGCATCCTGTCGGGATCGCTGCTCCCGCTCGACTGGCTCCCCGACGCGGCCGTGCGCTTTTTGCGCCTGACCCCGCTGCCGCTGCTCGGAGACTTCCCGATGCGGACGGGACTCGGGCGGCTGGACGCGGGCGAGTTCGAGATCCGCGCCCTGCAGGCCCTGCTCTGGATTTTGGCCCTCATCCCGCTCCTCGCCTGGACCAAACGCCGGGCGCTGCGCAGCTACGAGTCGTTCGGAGGCTGACGCATGGATCGCATTCGGCAAAGCCTGGCCACCCTCGCGCGTTGTTTCGCGATCTGGGGCGCGCTCGTGCGCAACTCCTTCGTGCGAAGCCTCGAGTTTCGGCTCGAGTTCGTGGGCCGCGCGGTGGTCGAAGTCGTTTGGATGGGCAGCCAGATCCTGACCTTCCAGGCGGCCTTCCGCTACGCCGCCGACCTCGGCGGCTGGACGCCCTCGGAGATGTGGTTTTTCATCGGCACGCTGCTCGCCTTCGACGGGCTCTACGTCACCTTCATGCACCCGAACCAGAACCAGTTCGGCGCGCTCCTGCGCAACGGCCAGTTCGATTTTTACCTCATCTACCCGCTGCCGAGTCTCTTCCTCGCGCTCTTCCGCTTCGTGAACGTGCACGGGATCATCAACGTCGCGCTCGGACTCGGGCTCACCGTGTGGGCCGCCACGCGCCCCGACATCCACGTGAACGTCGCGTTGTGGCTCCTCTACGGCCTGCTCGGCATGGGTGTCGTCGCCGGTCTCGCCATGCTCGTCACGACGATCGGGTTTTGGACGATCCAGAACGCGAACCTCATGTGGTTCTTCTTCGAGCTTTATCGACTGGGTTTTCGACCGGAGTCCTTCTACGCCTCGTGGCTCCGCCGCATCTTGCTCAGCATCTTCCCGGCGGCCTTCTTCTTTTCGGTGCCGGTGCAGCTCGCGCTCGGTAAACTGGGCGGCTTTTGGTTCGTCTGGCCTTGGCTCCTGGTCGGCGTTCTCATGAGTCTGGTCGCCGTGACTTGGCGGGCCGGCCTCAAGCGATACGAAGGCGCCCTCAGCTAGACTGTCGGCGGCCGCCGACACGAAAGAGCGGCTTCCATCGCGGCTTCATCTTTGACGTCCTCAGCGCGAAGTGCCGCCTCACGCATAAAGCTCCGACTTTCAATTCCGAGGTCATTGACAGGACGCGGGCCCGGCTCTATCTCGTTTGTGTCCGCGTCATTTAGAGTGCCCAGGTGGTGAAATTGGTAGACACATCATCTTGAGGGGGTGACGCCGCGAGGCATGCTGGTTCGAGTCCAGTCCTGGGCACCATTCACAGAATACCGGTCCGGTATTCTGAACCCCCATTCAGACATTTGCGTTCGGTAAGAATTTTGCGACGGCTCGCGCATGACGTCGAAAGCTAAGCCGATTCATCCAAGCCGTGAAGCGCAACTTGGATAGGTTCCCAAACGACTTCATGTTCCAACTCGACATGGACGGGGCGTCGCCATGCTCTCGAGTGTCTTGCGCAGCAAGATCGCCGTTCAGGTCAACATCGAGATCATGCGCACCTTCTTACGTTTTCGGGAACTCGCTTCCACGAACACGCACCTTCTGCGAAAAGTCGACGAACTAGAACGGCGCGTGACCGGGCACGACGGACAGCTTCAGCAGATTTTTCAAGCCACCCGCGATCTCGTGCAGCCTATCGCGCCGGCGAAGCGCCCCATCGGTATCAAGCGCGGTCCCTAACTCTTCCTCATTCACTACGAGACTCTAAAGAGAGCTTCCAGCAGGGGCCATTCCCCCCGTGCTTCAAAAACATTCGCTTCGACGAGCCGAAAGCCCGCCTCCTCAATTTCCCGCAAGATGTCCGAACGGCGGCCCATGTAGCGTCCCGCGACCCCTCCGAACACCTGGCAACGCGACATCGGATCCCACATTTTCAGAACCGCTTCCGGCATCGTCGCCGGAGGGTCATCGCAATGCGTCCGCAAGACGAAAATCCCCTTCTGCTTCAACGAAGATCGAACGTTCCGTAGAAATATCTTTCGATCATCTCCGATGATGCAGTGAAAACAATGATCGTCGAGGACGACCTCGAAGCCCCCTCCACCTCGGATTTCGGACACCATATCGACGACTTCGAAATTCGCGCCGATCCTACGATCTCGCCCCTTCCGTCGAGCCCAGTCGATGGCCTCAGGTACGATGTCCCAACCCGTCACCGCAAAGCCTTGCTGCGCGAGCCGCAGCGCCATTTCGCCATCTCCACAGCCCAAGACGAGGAGCTTCGCACCCTCCGACACCGCGCTCCGCTCCAAAGATTGAGCGTAAAACGCCTCCCTCAGTTTCAAGTCGTTGGCAGGACTGAACGACTCGCGCCGCTGAGACGTCAATTGCCTATAAGCCGAAGCATGAATCCCCAGATAGTCCGTCTTCAACGTCACGAACGAAAGTCTACTGTAGGCGAACTAGAACTCAAATTCGAAGGCGTACCTTGAGAACTGCGCTTCGATAGTCGTCCAGGAAGGGGCACCAGAATCATTCCGATATCGGATATCTTGATATCGGATAACCGATATCCCTCCGTCGCGTTCTTAAGCCTTTAAAACCATTCGGTTTGCGAGCCCCGAGTTTCCCAAATATCGAAGTGAGCCTATTAACGTGATGCATTCTCATTCGCACCTCCCGCGCTTTACATGTACATATAAAGTACGTACAATAAAGAAGAGGAATTCAGTTGGGATCCGAAGAAGGCCCGTGCGAACCTTCAAAAGCACAAGGTGTCTTTCCAAGAGGCGGTGACAGTCTTCTACGATCCTTTGGCGAAGTTGGCGGAGGATCCAGACCACTCGGCCGACGAGGACCGGTTCATCCTGATTGGGCACAGCCGTCGCCACAATCTGTTGTTCGTGGTTCATGTCCACCGAGAAGGGTCTGACGCGATCCGGATCATCAGCGCCCGCAAGGCGACGGCCAAGGAACGAAAGGATTTCGAGGAAATCCGATAAAGGAGAATGTCATGCGCAGGGAATACGATCTCAAAAAAATGAACCTCCGGCCCAATCCCTATGCCGGCAAGCTGAAGCGCAGCATAACGATCCGGCTCGACGTGGACGTGGTGGAATACTTCAAGAAGCTCAGTGAACAGGCGGGCACGCCTTACCAGTCCCTCATCAACGACTTCCTGAAGAGCTGTAAGGAACAGCAGTTCACCCCGAAGACGATCTGGAAGAAGACGGGCTAGCCGCACATTTCCAAGACGGCAGTTCGATAATCGTCTAGGAGGGGGCACCAATTTCAAGACCAAAAGCAATTTGGTCTTTTCTAATCCCCACTTCCCCCCTCCTCCCCCCAAAAAAGAATCACTGTGTTCCGCTCCATGGCGGAAGCGTCAAGATTTCGACGTCGCAGCCGTCCAACCCCTCGAAGACAATGGGCCAATGAACCCACTCGCCTTGCGCACAGTCGGCCTCGCCCTTGGAGCCTTGTTAAGCAGCTCCGCCCACGCCGACGTGCTGAGCGAAGTTGAGGGGTCCGACGACCTCTACGTGGTGCTCGGCATCTCCCCCGACGATTCGGCTTCGACTCTCAAATCCACCTTCCGTCAACGCGCCATACAGATTCATCCCGACCGTTGCGAAGCCGACCTCCGGCCGCGTTGCGAGAACGCCATGAAAAAACTGAACTCCGCCTACGAAATCGCCGAAACTCCCGACCGACTCGCCGAATATCGCGCCGGCTGGATCGACGTTTGGGGAACTCGCATGACATCGCCCAGCGCAACGAGCCCCCAGCCGGCCAGGGCACGAACGAAGGCTCCTCAGAACCCGCGAGCATGGCATGGAGCGTGGGCTGCCTTCGACGAAAACCCCGAAGGCGAGTTAGCGCGAATTGTCCGCGAACGAAAGAATTGGGGTCCGCGCTACCGAGTACAGAACGTGGCCACTTACCTGGGCAATAATCTCGGAACCCTCGATGAGTACGAGCGCATCGTGCGAGCGATCGCGGACGAAGAGCTCCCCTATCTGGAGCTCCTACGCCAAACCGTTCTCGACGCCGACAACGCATCCCGAAAGCCCATGCCGTGGGCTCATACCCTCAACGCGATCCGCCTGCTCGAACGAGAAGGATCCGAGGAGGCCTACCGAATCCTCCAAGCGTTCCATCGGCGCGCAGCCTACCAGGACACGAGCTTCGGCAAGGTGGGACGCCAAACCGTCGCCGAAATTCTCGAAAAGATGGGCCGCCGCCATCCCCCGAAGGACTTCTGGAGCACTTGCCTAGACGCGCTGCGCTCGACCCTCCGCTAATCCGCCCGCCAAGCTTTTCCATAGGTTCAAGCCCCCCGGGGACGGCCCCAAAGCGTTCCGACATCGATCGGCCAGGCTCAAGAAATCCCTCCGCCCGGTCGACACGAAGCATTGGGTATTTTCGTCGTTCTCGATTTGGGGAGTGAGAACCTATGATGCTTCGCTACTATTCCGCCACGGCCGCGGCCACGCTGCTTCTCATGCTTTCGGGGCGGGACATGCTGCTGGCCACGAACCTCTTCGACAACGGCCTCGGCCTACGCGAGAAGGAAACGGTCACCTGCGACGAACGCTCCCTGGGGGCGCGCACCGAGGACGGCACGTGCAACGACAAGAAGATTCCCCTCATGGGCGCCGTCGACGTTCCCCTCGGGCGTAACGTCGACCCGAAAGAAGTCGTCAAAACGCAGAAGCATCTGCTCTCGCCGAACCCGATTCTTCTCAGCCGGACCCTCATGTCGCGCGAATCCGAGGGCTCGGAGTTCAAGGTCAAGGAGCTGCCGCTCAACCTTCTCGTGACGGCCTGGATCCAATTCCAGAACCACGATTGGTTCGACCACAGCAACACCGAGCTCGACAGAACCTCGTACATCAAAGTCCCGATTCCGGCCCCCTACCGCAAGGATTTCGCCCTCGGCGAATCCGACGTCTTCGGGAACATCCTCGAGGACCTCAAGGGCCTGGCCGGCCTCAACGAGTTCATGCTCGTTCCCAAGACGAAGGTCGTCGGGACGCGCAAAGACTCGAACGGTCAATCGTACGAGATCTTCTCGAACCGCGTGACCCACTGGTGGGACGGCTCGCAGATCTACGGTTCGAACGTCGAACGCGCCCACGACCTGCGCACGATGAAGGGCGGCTTAATGAAGCTCGACCCGAACTCGAAACTGCTTCCGCTCGCCGAAAGCGACCAAGATCCCGTCACGAGCGCGCACGGGTACCAGACCGGGTACCTGGCGGGCGTCGAGAAAACGGGCTTCGTCGAGAACTGGTGGACGGGCATGTCGCTCCTGCACAACCTCTTCACGCGGAACCACAACGCGATCGCCTCGGACCGCGAGTTCATCCGCCAGACGAAGGAACTCCTCGCGAAGAGCGAAGCGGGCCGCGAACTCAAGGAAGGCACGCCCGAGTACGAAGCCGCGCTCGACCAGATGCTCTACGACAAAGCTCGTCTCGTGAACTCGGCGATCATCGCCAAGATTCACAGCGTGGACTGGACCCCCGCCGCTTTCGATACGGCCGCGCTCGAGGCCGCCCTCCGCGCGAACTGGCACGGCATCCTGGAAGGCCAACTCGATAAGAACGTGAAGGGCGCCGAGTTCTGGCACGCCGTTAAGAATGCCGCGACCCAGGTCGGGTTGACCGAGCTCACCAAGAACATCGCCCTCTTCGGCATCGTCGGCGGCAAGAAGTCGCTCGGCCCCAACAACGTGCCGTTCACGATCACCGAGGAATTCACGACGGTTTACCGTCTGCACTCGCTGCTGCCCGAGAACCTCAAGGTCTACGACACGAACGGCGGCTCCCTCGGGACGAAGCCCCTCAAGGAAACCCGTCTCACCAAATCGGCGGAGACCCTCAAGGAGCTCGGCTTCGGCGGCGCGCTCTACTCCTTCGGCCGCACCGAGCCGGGCAACCTCGTGCTGAACAACTTCCCGCACTTCCTCCAGAGCCTCGACGTCCCCGTCGTCGGTAAACTCGACATGGCGGCAATCGACATCTTGCGCGACCGCGAGCGGGGCGTCCCCCGCTACAACGCTTTCCGCCGGGCCTTGCACCTGGCCGAAATCACGTCGTTCCCGGACCTCTTCGTCTACGACTCGCGCGTGAAGCTGAACGTTTCGCCCGACGAGTGCGAAACCCTTCCGAACGATCTCACGGCGCTGGGAAGCACGGCCAACGAAAAAGGCGGCAAGGGTCGCGTGGCCCAAGGCCTCAAGTGGGTCGCCGGAGCTCTCTCCCGCCGGGGTTACGATCGGAAGATCACCCAAAACTCCGAAATGGGCGAGTACACGCTCAAGCACTGCCGCATCCAGAAGATGTACGGTCGCTTCATCCGTTGGCGCGACCTGACGACAAGCGGCGCGACCGCCGCGCAAGGCGCGGACGAAATCGAAACGCTGGCGAAGCAAGTCAAGGCCGACCTCGCCGAACGCGAGGCCGCCGTCGCCAAGTGCGCGGAGTGCGCCGAGGCCGTCAAGCATTTGCGCACGGCCTACAACGACCCCAAGCTCGGGCTCGACGAACTCCAGCTCCCTTACCAGAAGGCCCTCGGTCTGAGCGATAACGTCGAGGCCCTCGATATGCTCGTCGGCACGCACGCCGAAACGGCCCGCCCGCCGGCGCAAGGCCACCGCATCGGCTACGGCCTGGGCGAGACCCAGTTCCAGCTCTTCATCCTGATGGCCTCGCGCCGTCTCTTCGCGGACCGCTTCTTCAACGAAGACTACAAGCCGGACGTCTACACCCAGCGCGGCCTCGATATCGTCGCGTCGGCCAACATGAAGGGCGTGCTGGCCTGCAACGCCAAGCGCGAGTTCCCGCGTATCCGCGAGGCCCTCAAGTGCATTCGCAGCGGCTTCCATCCCTTCAACGACCTGAGCGGCACGCCGGATTGCAGCAAGACGAAGCCGGAGTACGAACGCCGCGAGCAGCAGTTGATGGATCGCTACACCGAAATGTGCGGCTCTTAAGCCCGTGAAAAACGCGCGCCGCATCTGCGTTTCGCTCCTCTCGCTGGGGATGCTCGGGTGCCAGTCGACGCCGCCGCCCGGCGAAGTTCGTGAACCGACGGCGGCTTCCGCGGTCGGCCGCGAAAACACGCTTTGGGCGGTGACCCCGGACGAGAGCGCGCGGGCGGCTTGCCTCGCGGGCCCCCTGGATCGCGAACGCATGATCGCCTGGGTCGATGCCCAGGTCGCGGCCTACGGCTGGAAGGACGTGCGCGTCGATCGCGAAGTCCACGGCATTCGCTTCAAGGACGAGAATCCGCTTTGGCTCTTCTTCTTCGAAGTCCTGACGACCCGCGAACCTCAATACCTCCGATCGGTCGTCACCCTACCGCAAAAAACTTTCACGTCTTCCTGCGAACGCGTCGTCTGCGCGCTCGACGAGATCTTTGGTCCCGCGGCCGGCGTGCCGTCGCTCTACCTGCTCGCGCGTTTCGGCATCAACACCTCGCACCTCGCGCAGCACGACGTTCGGCTCAAGGCCTTCAAGCCCGACGAGCTCGGAAGAATGGCGCAGGCCTACGGGTCGCTCCCCCCGCATCTCTACCCGCCCAAGCCGCGTCCCTTCGGGATCCGCCGCATGTCGGGCAACGGCCCCGGCGTCATGGCCAATCCGGACGCGATCTACGACAACTGGAACGGCAAGCCCGCTTGGGTGCAGCAGAACATCGTCTTGCACGAATTCGCGCACACCCTGGCCGAGGGCTTCGACCTGAGCCCGACCTGGATCAACGCGGCCTCTTGGCGCTTTGATGCCTCGGCCGGTTATCCCGCCGACGACGAGAGAGGCTATCGACTCGTCCGACCGGAGACGGCCATTTCGCTCTACGGTGCCAAAAACCCCTTCGAAGATATGGCGGAGTCTTTCCTGGCGTACCGCTTCGTGCCCGCGCGCTTGCTCGCCTTCGCGCCGCAGAAATACGAGTTCCTGAAACGCTACGTCTTCGACGGCATGGAGCTGCGCGGAGAAGCGGACTGTCGTCGCCCTCCGGTTTTGAACTCGCGGGCGGACGCGGCGAATCGCGGCGACCCCATGGAACTCGGCTTCGGCCAAGGCTCGCTCGCCGTGTCGGGCGCGGCGTGCTCGACGGAGGCCTCGCAAGTCTTGGCCGACATCGGGGCGACGCCGGCCTGGCTCCGCTTCCGCCTCGCGCGGCTCCAAGCGTGCCACGCTCGCGCCTTGCTGCGCGCGCAACTCTTCGCGCGCTCCGGGCAAGCGGACTTCTTCGAAAAAATTCCGCTCTACAACCGCAGCACCAAGAACTGGATGTGGTCCGGCCAACTTTCCGCCCCCTTCGCGGGAGGCTTCGTGCGGGCGATGGCCGAAAGCATCCAAGCCGTGGGCTCGGAGCTCCGTATGGACGCCTATTCAAAGAAGCGCTGCGAACCGAGCGCGTTTGCCTACGGCAAGTTTGATCGCGTGGGCGGTTGGCTGCTCGGCGGCAAGGATCACCGGGATCGCACGATCGTCGAGACCCAGCGAAGCGCGATCTCCGCGTGGCTCCCCAAGATCTGCGGACACTTCTTCGACGGCAGCGGCGCCTACCAAGAACGCTCGCTTAGCGACACCGAAGCCTTCGTGAAGAGCCTGCTGCTCTAGGCCCCCACACGAAGCTCGACGGCTTGCCGACCTCGACGAATCACCGAATGTTCTTGGAGTAACCCAAGCTCGGATAGGCCTCGAGGCAGCCGTTCAGCTCCTCGATGGCGTTCACGTGGTCCTGCGTGCCGGATTTGTCGCAGTAGCGCGGCTCCTTGGCGTTCGGCGAGATGGGATCCGGCGGGAACAACGGACCGCCCGTGAGGTAGGCTTTGATCTTGGCTTTGCATTCCGCGAAGGCGTCTCCGGCGGGCTCGCACCCTTGCTTATCCATCGTCCAGACTTTCTCCTCCGAGAAACCGCCGGCTGTCTTGCTCACGACGGCGATGCGATCGAAACGGGCGCGGATGTCGATGACCTTGCCGACGCCGCGTCCGTAGAACTTCTCGACCTTCGCGAGACGGGGACGCGAGATGCAGAGGGCGAGCATCGGAGAGTTCGCGTAACAGGTCATCGATTCGTCCGACCGGCATCCGTTCAGGACGTACCGGCTTTCCGGCATTCCCCCGTCGCAGCTCGGCTTGCCGTCGACGCAGCGGCAGCTCCAAGTTTTCGCCACGGGGCCCGTGATCGGATTCACGCCGGCCCTCGTGATGGCGCGGTCCAGGATCGTCGTGGCCGAGCAGTCGTCGACCCCCTGCCCCAGACTCTCCGACGTGAGGCCGCTGAAGGCCGCGTCGCCGCCGCCGTTGCCGATCTCCTGGTCCTTGGGCGGACGCGGCGCCGCCTGCGCGACGAAAAGCGGCAGCGCCGCGAGAAGCGCGAACACGAAGGAACGTTTCATGGGGACTCCTTATCGATGGGATAGAGTTGGATGGCCAAGTTATAGACCCGGCCTTTGTCCCCCCTCGCCTCCGCGAGACGAGAGGAAAACTGACGACGAAACTCTCGGATGAGGGCGCGGGCGGACTCCATCTGCGAAGCCCGCAGCGTCAGCATGACGCTCGAGAAGTCGCGCTTCGCGATGTCGTCCTCCTCGAGGGAACGCAGAGCCTTCCGCAAAAGCTGGCGGTGCGAGCTCCGGATCGCCGCCGACGGCACGCCGTCGGGGCTCGCGTGGGACTCCTCGACGGCGACGTGGCCGCGCGCGACATCGGGGCGGACGAGCCCCAGACGCACGAGACGCGCGAGCACGCCCTTCGCCTCGCTCGGGGTCAGGCCCAGGCGTTTGGCGACGTTCGGCGGCGTGACGCGAAAGTCCCCCTGCCGCATGAGCTCGAGCAGGGCGAAGTGCGACCAATCCGCGACGAGCCGGAAGATATCGGGCGCCAACGCGCGTTTCGCCGGCAGGGCGCCGCCGCTCGCGGCGCGCAAACGCGACTTCGCCAGCTCGCGGACGGTCGCGTTTCGCCCATCCTCGGCCTCGACGAGATCGCAGAAGCGCGACGCTTCGTCGTCGGACAACTCCAGACGCCGCGCGATCTTGGCCGCCGAGACCCGCGAAAGCCCCTGCTTCGCGTTCAGGACGGCGCTCAGGCGCGTCGGTGCGAGTTCGAGGTCGCGGGCGAAGGCGCTCAGCGTATAGCGCGGGTTACGGCGAATCCGACGCTCCAGGGCGCGACGCAGAAAGGTGCGGTAGCCTTCATCGAGGGACGACGTCTTCGCCATACCCCTTGATTATCGGAGCATTCGCGCGCGCCGGGAGGCGTCGCCCGAAATTTTCTAAGATGTGGGTGGATGCGAGTCTGGCCCTAGTGCAAGCTCGAGCCCGTCCGGAAATCCGCGAACTCGACGAGCGGATCCCGCGAAGCCGACTCCACGCGAAAATCCGTACGCAGTCCGATCTGGCGGATCATGAAGTCGATATCGGGGTAGAGCAATCCTTCGGAAGGCTGGTAGCGTCCGTCGATCTCGTTGGCGTGGTAGGCGTGCACGACGGGCGCCTCGCCCCCCTCCGCGCGCGCGAGCCAAGCCACGAGCTCGCGCACGGGGTTCACGTGGAAGGCGCCGATGAGCAGCAGCGGACGGCGGCCCTCGCGCCACATCCGGTAAAGTCCCCACGCCAGGTACTCGTTGCGCGCGTGGAAGAAGGTCGCGTCCGTGCGTCCTTGGCCGTAGTCGCGGCGCTCGCCGCAGACGATCTCGATTCCGCTCGCGCGGGCCGCGCGCAAAAGCGCGTAGTAGTTGGGGCCGTAGGCGATCTCCCATTTCTTGGCGAAGGCCTCGGGGACGCGGTGCCCGCGGGCGATGGACCGGAAGGTCGCGCAATCCTCGCTCCCGCGGGCTTCTTCGATAACGAGATCGGTGACCCCGTGCGCCCGCAGCGCGGGCAGCTGCGCCTCGAGCGAAGCGGGAAGGATCGAGGTCATGACGTGCGCGAAACCGAGCAGGAAGATCCCCGGGCCCGGTTCCACCTTGGCGTAGTCGGGCGCCCGGTGGCGGGAGGGATCGAGCGGAAAGTAGAGCTTGTTGCCGAAGAAATCCGCGGCCGGGTCGGCGCGCGAAACGAAGATTCCCAAAGACGCCGAGAGGAGCAGGCTCACGCGAAGCATCGGCCCCGAATCTAGCGATCGGGGGAACGGCGACCAAGCGCAAAGAGGGGCCCGTACGTCCAAAGCTTCGACACCCCAAAAAGAAAAGGCGCCGCGGTCTCGCGACCACGACGCCTTCCCCATCGAAAAACCCCGCGAGGGGCGAAGAACCTAGAGTCCGTTGAAGGGCTGGATCTCGACCGTTTGTTCGACCGAGAGCTTGCCGTCGTACATGATCTTGACCTTGAGCGGGAGTTTACGGCCGTTCTTGCCGAGCTCGCGATCGGTGAGCTTGTAGCGGAGCTCGACCGTCGTCGAGGCGCCGGCGCCCAGGGCCGAGGTCGTCACTTGGCCGGCTTCGATCACGACGCCGTTGAGCTTGGGCAGCTCGAGGCTCACGTTGAAACCCTTCGTCGAGGCGAAGGAGCGCGGGTTCTTGACCTGCACCTTCACGACGTGGGCCTTCGGCGCGAAGATCCCTTGGTTGATCCACGGCTTCATGTTCAGCTCGAGCTGCATGCCGGCGAAGATATGGAGCTTGGTCTGGACCGTGACGATCTTCTCCTGCTTGGATCCGTCCGGCATCGTCGCGATGACCTTCAGCTTGACGGATTCCGCGCCGGTCGTCGTGTTGATCCGGCCGAGCGCGACGCGCTTGACCCTCGAGAGGGTCTCGCCCGGCAGCGCCATGAGAGAGATGACGCCCGTCTCGACCGAGACGTTGTCCGTCGCCGGCACGACCTGGATCTTGACCTTGCCCTTGGCGGCGGCGACGCCGCCGAAGTTCGCGAGGTCGACCTGCACGCTGAAGGCGTCGCCGGCCGACAGCGACCCGGAACCCGAGGTCTTCACGACCGCGGCGTTGAGCAGCTGGAGCACGGCGTTCGCGTCGAAGTGCGCGTTCTCGTCGGCGAGGCCCTTGGCGCTCGCTTCCGAGCGGGCCGAGGGCAGGCGCTCGGCGTAACCGGTCTTCTTGCCGGTCGCGTAGCCTTCGGCTTTCGCGTCGGCGGCGCCGCGCAGATCCGCAGTGGCGTAAGCCGCCGCGTAGGCCGCGTCGTAGTTCGCCTGGTAGAGATCCATCTTATGCTGCTCGAAGGCCTCGGCCTTCGAGTCGCGGTAAGCGATCGCGCGCGCGTCGCGGTGGGCGACGGAGTAGGACGACGCGTAGGTCTCGTCGTAGGCCTTCGAGAAGGCCTCTTGGCACGCCTTCACGAAGTCCACGTAGCCCAGGTTGCAATCCGCGCGACCGACATCGACGCCGAAGGCCGCCATGAGGCCGCCCGGGATGGGCCGCAGCTCGCCGCCCGAAAGCGTCGAGAACTCGTTGCCCAGCGTGCGGGCGTTCATCATCGTGGAGCGAGCGTCGAGGTTCAGCGCGAGCGTCGAGGTGCCCTTGGCGTCGAACTCGACGACGCGGGTCGGGACGTTCGCAAAGATTTCCTTGCGGCGGGCGGCGCGGGCGGCCGGGTAGTCTTCGCGCAGCGCCTGCGCTTCGGCGTCGCGCATACCCTGCGCGTAACCTTCCACGCGGCCGGCTTCGAAGTTCGCCGGCAGGTTGCGCCCGTGCGCGTAGCCGTCGATGTCGCCCTTGGCGCGACCGTCGGTGACGCCCTGGGCTTGACCCCAGGCGCGGCCTTCCGCGGTTCCGTCGCGCGTGCCTTCGGCCGTGCCCTGGGCGCGACCGGCGGCGGTACCCGCCGGAGTGCCTTCGGCCTGGCCGATCGGCAAGCCCTGACCGCGCCCCTTGGCGACGGCCGCCGCGAGGCGGTTGTCGTAGGTCTGGCGGATCTCGCGGTACTTCGCGAGGCTCGCCGCCGTGGTCGCTTCGGCCGCGCGGGCGCGGGCTTCCTTGGCGTCGTAGTCCGCGATCGCGTTATCCCGGTTCGTGACCAGGCCGGGCAGCGCCGCGACGAGCTTCGAGTACTCCGAGTCGAGACGCGGGTTTTCCTGGGCGATATCGGAGAGCCGGCCGTCGATGTACTCGAGGCGATCGAGGCGGGCGTTGAGGCGGTTGATCGTGTCCACGCGACGGCTGTCGGTCTCGCGGTAGCGCCATTCGATCGCGCTCACGTCCTGGTCGATGCGGTTGAGGTCACCGCGACGGCGGTCGAGCTCGACGCTCGCCGTCGTCAGTTCGGAGTTCATGCGACGCACGAGCGATTGGGCCTCGTCGAGTCGACGGAGTTCCGCGCGGATTTCGTCGTCGGTCCCGCGCACGCGGTTCTCGAGCGTCGAGATTTCGGAAGCGAGGTTGCCGCGCTGGGACTGCACCTCGGAGAGACGACGCTCCTTGGCCGCGAGTTCGCTCTCGAGCTGGGTCACGCTCGCGAGCAAGGTGTCGACGCGGGCCTGCGCCGCGCGGAAGCGCTGCTCGAGGGGAGCGACGCGGGCCTCGAGGCTCGCCACGCTCGCCTGGGCGGAGTCGACGTCCCCCTTCGTGCCTTCGAAGCGTTGGCGCGCGGAATGCAGCTGCGCGACGGCGGGATCGAGGCGGGCGTCCACGGCCTGACGACGGTCGCGGAGCACGCCGATCTCGCGCTTGGCGTTGTCGAATTCGGACGAAGCCGCGCTCAGGCGTTGCTGCTGGTTCGAAAGCTGCTGCTGCGCGCGCGCGAGCTTGCGATCGCGCTCCGGGCTCGCTTCTTCGCCTTCGAGGCGGGCGATCTCGGCCTGGGTCTCGGCGACTTCGCCGGTCAAGCGCTCGACTTGCTTTTCGGCGCGGTCGCGCTGGGCCTGGGCCTGGTCGATCTGGGCGGCGAGCTGCTGCTTCTCGCCGCGCAGGCGTTCGACTTCCGGCTCGAGGCGCTCGACCTCGGCCTTCGCCTGTTGGTTGGCCTGGCGGGCGGCGCGAAGCTTCTCCCGCTCGGCGCGGAGCTGGGGCTCGAGGGCGTCGAGCTCGGCCTTGGCCGAACGCTGCTGCTCGCGGGCGTCGCGCAGGTTGCCGCGCTCGCGCTCCGCCTGGCCGCGCAGTTGCTGGACCTGGTTGGGCAGCGAAGCGAGCTCCTGGTCGAGGCGCGCGACTTCGTCGCGTGCGCTCGCGAGGCGTTTCTGGATCTGGGCGAGGTCGTCGCGCAGACGGGCGAGCTTCTTCTCGCTTTCGGCGAGGGCGCGATCGGCCGATTGCTTGCGGGAGACGGCGGTTGAGTAGTTCGACTCGGCCACGCGAAGGGCGCGGTCCGCGTTCTGCTGCTCGCTACGCAGCCAGCTCAGACGACGGCCGAGGTCGGAGACCTCGGACTCGAGGGCGACGCGCTCGCGCTCAAGGCGGTTCGCCTCGGCAAGCACCGACGGGCGTTCCGATTCGAGGTCGTTGGCTTCCGAAACGTTCGAGGAACGACGGGAGCGGTTCGTCGACTGGGAGTTCTGGTTGTCGCGGACGGCGGCGATCCAGGCGTCGCGGTTCGCGCGGGCCGAATTGGCCGTCGAACGCAGCTCGTCCGAAACGGACTTATCGCGAAGGTGGATCTGCCAGTACTTCTGGAAGTCGATATCGTCGGGGATCTGGGCCACGGCCCGTTGGGGCAACACGCTCACGAGCGTCAAGGTGGCGGGACTCGCGAGTCCAAACGCCAATCCGGCCAGCATCCGATTCTTCCAACGATCTGCGCTTCTCATTTCGGGATCCTCCTTGGGTGAGAAGGGTTTCCCATAAAGGGGGCGCGCCGCGTAAGGGGGGCCGGACGGAATCGCCCGACTTTTGTCCAGGGGAGGCGTTTATCGCATAAGGCCTTCGGGGCCGGTCGCGGAGCCAGTCAAAAGAAGAGCGGGAGGGAGAAGATCTTCAGCCAGTGCTCGCGGTACTGCTTCACTTCGATCTTGCGGTCGAGTGACCAACCTTTGGCCGCGTTCGGGTCGCGGACGACCTTGAAGCGGATCTTGACGTTCGATTCCCGCTGCCAGACGGCCACTTGTTTGGGATGGCAACGGGCCGAGACGTTGAAGGCGACCTCGAAGTTCGCCTCGTTCTTCTTTTCCTCGAAGCCTTCCCAACGCACGTTGTGGAACTTCGCGCCCGTGGCCTTGGGAGCCCAGATGTCGAAGTCGGGCACCCGCCGGACGAGGGCCGGAACGGTCAGGACCGGGCAACGCACGTTCTCGCGCACGACCGCGCTCAGATCGAAGGCGTCGTCGTAGATCTGAAGGTAAACGCCCGGAAAGTCGGACTCGCTCACGCCGTTGAGGATCTGCAGGTTCACCGCCCGCGAGTTCGGCAGGATCGGGGAATTCACGAGGAGCGAGCTCGTGCCCAGGGCCACCTTGGCGCCGAGCACGTCGAGCTCCCCGTGCGAGTGATCGCCGTGGTGATGGCCGAGCTCGTGGAGGATCTGGGCGACGGCGTCGCCGAAGCTGATCGCCTCGACCTGGCCGTGGAAGTTGCGGACGTAGAGCATGTCCGAGTTGAAGAAGATCGGCGCCCCGACCTGCCCACCCGTCTTGGCCGCCTTTACTTCGCCGTCGATAAGGAAGAATCCTGGGCGCTTGCGTTCGGACTCGAAGCGAATGGCGGGCTGAAGGCGGTACTCCTCGTTCATCGAGGCGACGATGCGCCCGAGCAGCTCGCGTTCTTTCGCGGTCAGGCGGCAGGCGTCGCTCCCGAGGCAAGCGCGCCCAAGGGCGTCGATCTTGTAATAAGCCGTCTGCACGGTCCGCGAGGTCAGGCTGCCGCCGTTGTTCACTTCCCAGTCGCCGCCGCCGGCCGCGAAGCCCGCGGAAGCGAGCAGGAGGGGGAGCGCGATGAGGGTGCGGACTTCGAATCGAGACATCTCAGATTTCCTTTTTTCCGGAAGCGTCCGGCAACGGATTGGCCGTCCCCTCGCCCCGGGTCAACGGGAAAAGTTGAAAGGACAAGGTGTAGACGTCCGTCGCATCGTCGTCGTTCAGCAGCGCCGCGACCTGGCGCTTCGCCTTCATCAGGAGGTCCTTGGCCTTGCGCAACTTCGCGGGATTCACCGGGAAGGTGATGGAGCTGAACTCGCGACGGGACAAAGGGTCCTCGAGCAGCGAGCGTTCCGCGAGCTCGAGATTTCCGAGGTGGTGGCGGCGAATCGCGACGGACGGGACGTCCCGCGAAGTGGAAAGGTGCGGGGCGACGAGACTCAGCTTGCCGTTCAGGCTCTTCACGAGTCCCATGCGCACGAGACGCTCCAGCGCCTGCCGGGCGACTTCGGGGCGCAAGCCCAGGCGCTCGGCGATCCACTGGGCGTCCGCGCGGGCCGAGCGCATGCGGGAGAGCGCGAAGATGGCTGGGTAATACCATTCCGAGGTCAGACGAAAGGAGTCCTCTTCCACGAGGACGCGGTCTTGCTGTTCGATCTTCTCGACTTCGTCGCGCTTCGCGCGCGAGAGCGCGACGCGGGCCTCGTCGCGCAAGCGCATCGCCTGCTCGGGCGACAACGCGAGTCCCTCGATGAGACGCTCCAAGTTCCGGCGCGAGAGGTGGCGCTTCTGGTTCAGCACGTCCGAGAGCGCGGTGAGGCTCACGCGCAGGTCGCGCGAGAAGGCCCGCAACGAATAGGCGGGATTGCGCGCCTTTCGGCCTTCGAGTTCCTGCAAAAGCAATCCGCGACAACTCAACTTGGCGTCCATCGGCCCCATCCTTCGATTCCAACTTAGGTCGGTCAAGGCGAAGCGTTCCGAAGGAGGCAGCCTTCGGAACATTGTGTCCCGCTTTATACATCGGAACACAATGTTCCGACATGCTTCCCCGACGTCCCCGCGCGAATTAGAATGGGGAACGTCGGCGCGGACCGACCCACGGCAAGGAGGCCGCGCATGGACCCACTCAAAGAGACCACGATGGAGACGGAATTCCGGAGTTTCTGGGATCGACTCGAAGCGGATAGCTTCGCGCAAAGCAAGATCCTGCGCTGGATGAACGAGTGGAGCGCCTACGAAGCGAAGCTCTTCCGGGGGGTCCGCTCCCTGTGGGCGGCGAAGCCCGGATTCTCCGAGCGCCCCTCGAAAGCGGCCTTAGTTCGGACCGGAATCCGATCCCCCCTGTCCCATTAGGGTCAGCGGGTCCACTCCGCCACGGCGGAGGACCTGTTTCCAGACTTCCACGGACTCCGCTTCGGTCGCCGGCCGCTCCTCGAAGAGAACGCGGCGATCGCAAGGCAACGGCATCCACGCCCCCTGGCGAATCTCGGATTCCAACTGACCGGCTTCCCACTGCGAACATCCCAAGAAAAAACGCCGCTTCTCGCTCTGGCCGTCGGCCCCCAGGATCTTCTGGAAAACCTCGGGATCCGTTTCGAGATAAAGGTCGTCCTCGATCCGGGAATCTTCCGTGCCGAGCGCCGGCATGTCGTGCAGGGCGAAGATCGCCTCGGCCTCGACCGGGCCGCCGAGAAAAAGGTCTTCCGTGACGGAGAGGAGAATCGCGCCCGTCATGTCCTTCACCTCGGCCGTCATCTGGGCCTGCTTGGCCTCTTCGTCGACGACCGGCATGTTCAAGATGAGCCCAAAAGCTCCGTCTTCGTCGTGGGCCGCCACGAGGACGACCGAGGTCCGGAATTGCTCGTCATCCATCTTCGGCATGGCGCAAAGAAAATAAGGCGCGTTCAGATCCATCGGAAGGGGACTCTAGCAGGCCCCGACTCGAACGAAAACTGACGCCCCGAGCCATCTTCGATTTCCCTCGCCTCCCACCCGGGGGAGGGCCTGGATTCAATCCTCACTTAGGTTTTATATCCTGTACCTATGATTTGGGAACAAAGTCCGCTTTTCCAGAACGCCGTTAAACAACTCGATCGCGCCGCCACGATGATCAATCTCGATCCGAACGTGTTGCGTCGCCTTCACACGCCGAAGCGCGCGCTCATCGTGAGCGTCCCGGTCCGCATGGACGACGGTCACATCGAAGTCTTCGAAGGCTACCGGGTGCACCACAACATGTCGCTCGGGCCCGCGAAGGGCGGCATCCGTTACCACCACGACGTGAGTCTCTCCGAAGTGGCCGGTCTCGCGATGCTCATGACCTTCAAGTGCTCGCTCATGGGCCTTCCGCTCGGCGGCGCCAAGGGCGGCATCCGCGTCGACCCCTCCAAGCTTTCGCGCGGCGAACTCCAGCGCATGACCCGTCGCTACACGACGGAACTCATCCAATACATCGGTCCCGACAAGGACATCCCCGCTCCGGACGTCGGCACGAACGCGCAGACGATGGCCTGGCTCATGGACACCTACTCGCAGATCCACGGATACGCGATCCCGGGCGTCGTCACGGGCAAGCCGATCGAGATCGGCGGATCGCTCGGCCGCGAAGAAGCCACCGGCCGCGGCGTCGTGTACTGCCTCATCGAAGCCGCCAAGCACCTCAACATGAACCTCGACGAGAACATCCGCGTCGTCATCCAGGGCTACGGCAACGTGGGCTCGGCGGCCGCGCGCAAGATCTCGAAGATCGGTTGCAAGGTCGTCGGCATCTCCGACGTCAGCGGCGGCATCTACAACGAGAAGGGCCTCAACCTTGACGACGTGAACACGTGGATCGTCAAGAACAAGCTCCTCAAGGGTTACCCCGACGCGCAACCCGTCTCGAACGACGGCTTGCTCGAGCTTCCTTGCGACATCCTCATCCCGGCGGCCCTCGAAGGCCAGATCACCGGCAAGAACGCGGGCAAGATCCAAGCCAAGATCATCGCCGAAGGCGCGAACGGTCCCACGACCGACGAAGCCGACGCGATTCTCTTCGAGCGCGGCATCTTCGTCATCCCCGACGTTCTCGCGAACGCCGGCGGCGTGACCGTCTCCTACTTCGAGTGGGTGCAAG
>DDRA01000158.1:391-588 GCA_002343545.1 Bacteriovoracaceae bacterium UBA2428 | reverse complement strand
TCTCCTACTTCGAGTGGGTGCAAGGCCTGCAGCAGCTCTTCTGGAACGAGAAGGAAGTGAACAACAAGCTCTGGGACATCATGAGCGCCGCCTTCGCGCGCGTCCTCAAGATCTCCTTGGACAAGAAGTGCAACATGCGTACGGCGGCCCTCGTCGCGGGCATCGAGCGCCTCTCGAAGGCCATGCTGTGGCGGGGC
>DDRA01000158.1:0-208 GCA_002343545.1 Bacteriovoracaceae bacterium UBA2428 | reverse complement strand
GGGGGTTTTTTTTTTTCGGCGAAGCCGCTCCGAAGGACCCGGCTCAGAAAGCGCCGAGGGGGAACTTCACCGCGGGGATGCCCTTCATCCCGCCGCAGGTCGACACGAGCCGCTTCTCGAAGCCACGCGCGAGCAGGGTCGGGATGAAGCGCTCGATGGGGCCGACCGAATCGACGATGCCGGCGCGCACGAGGCTCTCGACGACGAC
>DDRA01000125.1:25059-32233 GCA_002343545.1 Bacteriovoracaceae bacterium UBA2428 | reverse complement strand
CATCCCCTGCTCGTCGATCTCTGCGGGCTCAAGGCCGCCGACGTCTACGAGGCGGATGCCTTTTCGGAAGCGCTCGTGGGGCCCGGTCCCGAGTTTCGCGCTCCCGAGGGCACGGGGCTCGGCTTCGACGCGCAGCTCGCGTCGCTGCGTTGGGAGAAACTCGTTTGATGGAAGCGCGCAAGCCCGTGGATCTCGTCGTCGGCTTTGACGGCTTTGATCTGGCCTCGCCGCGTTCCCACCTTTTGCTGCCTCCCCACCTCACGCGCGAGCAGACCGAAAACTTCCGCGCGCGGCTTCCGGAGTTGGAAGCCCACGTCTGGATCCTGACCTCGGGAAGCGGCGGCGCGCCCAAGCTCGTCGCCCTCGCGAAGTCCGCGCTGCTCGCTTCGGCCGAAGGGGTCTTGGGGGCGCTCGCGCGCTTGGGCGTCGGCTCCGTGGAAACTTGGCTGCTCACGCTGCCGCTCTACCACGTGGGCGGCCTCGGGATTTACGTGCGCGCCCGCCGCGCGGGTCATCGCGTCGCGATGCTCCCGCTCAAGGGCGGTCGTCCCGTTTGGGAGGCCGCCGCCTTCGTCGCGCAGGTCGAGAAGGGCGGGGTCACGTTGACGAGTCTCGTGCCGACGCAGGTTTTCGATCTCGTCGAGGCCAAACTCGCGGCGCCCGCCTCGCTCAAGGCGGTCTTCGTGGGGGGCGGCGCGCTCGACGAAGATCTGGCCGCGCGCGCGCGCACGCTCGGCTGGCCGCTCGTCGCGAGCTACGGCATGACCGAGACGGCTTCGATGGTCGCCGCCTCGGATCCGCCCGCGGCCCCGCCATCGGCCTACGGCTACGCCTTGTTGCCGCACGTGGAAGCGCGTCGCTCGGAGGACGGTCACCTCGAGTTCCGTTCGAAGTCGCTCCTGAGCGGCTTCGTGCGCGGCGAAGCCTTCGCGGACGGGGAGGGGACGACCGTTCCGCTCGAGAAGCCCTTCACGGCGGACGGGTTTTTCCGGACCGAAGACCTCGGCCGGGTCGAGCGGGGAGCCGACGGACGCGTGCGCCTTTTCGTGGAGGGGCGTGGCGCGGACTTCCTCAAGATCCAAGGCGAGAACGTTTCGATTCCGGGCGTGGAGCGGACCCTTCGCGCCCGCGCGAAAGAAGCGGGACTCGATCCCGAACGGATCGCGGTGCTCTGGCGTGCGGAAGCCCGGCGCGGCGCGGATCTCGTGCTCGCCCTTCGCGGCGCCGACTCCGAAGCGGCTTACCGTTCCGTTTTCGAAGCCCACAACGCCGCCGCCCCGAGCTTCGAGCGTTTTGCGTCCCTCGAAACGGTGGACGTCTTCCCGACCGTCGAACTGGGCAAGCTTCGCCGCCGACTTTCTTGAGTCCCCCATCCACGGCCTCCGCCGGTCGGAGCCCGGACCACCTTGTGACTTTCGTGCGAGGGTCTATGATGGCGCCGAGAGGGATCAAATATGATTTGCAAAGCACTTACGGTTCTCGCTTTCGTCGCGTCCACGGCTTGGGCCCAGGAGACTCCGGTCGGCCAATGGAAGACCATCGACGACGAAACGGGGCAGCCGAAGTCCATCGTCGAAATCGTCGAGGAGCAGGGAAAGCTCAAAGGCAACGTTCTCAAGCTCTTCCCCACGCCCGGCCAGGATCCCAACCCCAAGTGCGACAAGTGCAAGGACGAGCGTAAGGATCAGCCGATCGTCGGTCTGAATATCCTTTGGGGCTTGGAGAAGCGCGATTCCGATTGGGGGAACGGCCACATTCTCGACCCCAAGAACGGGAAGACCTACAAGGCCAAGATGAAGGTCATCGAGGGCGGCAAGAAACTCGAAGTGCGCGGTTTTCTCGGCATCTCGCTGCTGGGCCGCACGCAGACCTGGATTCGCGAGAACTAGGGCCGCACGAAGATGGCAAAGTTCTTCCGGGTCTGCCTGACCGGAGGCCCGGGGGCGGGCAAAACTTCGATCGCCGACCTGCTGAGACGGGAATCCGAGGGCACCTTCGTGGTGGCGCCCGAGACGGCGACGATCCTGTACGGCGGCGGCTTCCCTCGCCCCCGCGACGCGCGCGAGCAGAAGCTCGTGCAATCGGCGATCTACAACGTGCAGATCCGCTCCGAGGCTTTCCACTTCGGACGTATGCGCGCGCGCAAGGAACGGGTGCTCGTATGCGATCGCGGCACGTTGGATTCGTGCGCGTACTGGCCCGGTGGCCGGACTTCTTTCCTGCGGGCGCAGGGAACGACCCTCGAGAAGGAGTTCTCCCGCTACGACCTCGTCGTCCACTTGGAATCTGCATCGGTCGCAGGCGTGTACGATCTTTCCAATCCCGTGCGTACGGAGAGCGCGAGCGAGGCCCAGCGATTGGATCGCAAGATCCGCGAGGCTTATCGAGGGCATCCGAAAACGGTGTTTATCCCGAGTCGGGCTTCGTTCTTGGAAAAATCCGAAGAAGTCCTCGCCTTGCTCCGTTCGATTTGAGGGCTGAACGACGGTCCTGACGCACCATGGCTTGAGTAAAGGGGCTACGGCAGGAGATATTCTAAGCGCTTTTTGGCGCGGCCTGATGACGGGTCCGTCTAGTTGGTATTAGAGCGGCGGGGAAGCATGGCGACAGCTTCAAAATCAGCGTCTTCGGCAAACAAAACGCGACTCGTGATCGTGGAGTCCCCGACGAAGGCGAAAACCATCCGCAAGTTCTTACCCAAGAACTACATCGTCGAGGCCAGTATGGGCCACGTGCGCGACTTGCCCCAATCGGCGTCGGACATCCCGGCCCGTTTGAAGGGCGAGGAGTGGACGAAACTCGGCGTGAACGTCGAAGAAGGCTTCGAGCCTCTCTACGTCGTCCCGAAGACCAAATCGAAGGTCATCTCCGAGCTCAAGAAGAAGTTGGCCGACGCCGACGAATTGCTCCTGGCGACGGACGAAGACCGCGAAGGAGAGTCCATCGCGTGGCACCTGCTCGAGGTGCTCAAGCCCAAGGTACCGGTCAAGCGCATGGTCTTCCACGAGATCACGAAGAGCGCGATCGAGAAGGCCCTGACGCAAGTCCGCGACGTCGACGATCGACTCGTGCGCGCGCAAGAAACCCGTCGCATCCTGGATCGTCTCGTGGGCTACACGTTGTCGCCCTTGCTTTGGAAGAAGATCACCTTCGGTCTCTCGGCCGGTCGGGTGCAGTCCGTCGCCTTGCGGGTCATCATCGAACGCGAGCGCGAGCGCTTGCGCTTCAAGAAGGCCGACTACTGGGACCTCGCGGCCAAGCTCGCCGCGGGCGCCGAGGACTTCGACGCCAAGCTCCTGTCGATCGGTTCCTCGCGCATCGCGAGCGGCAAGGACTTCGACGAATCCACCGGCAAGCTGATCGCCGGCAAGAAAGACGTCCGCACGCTCGAAGAGAAAGAGGCCAAGGAGCTGCTCGCGCGGCTCAAGGCGGCCGATTTCACGGTGCAGTCCGTCGAAGAAAAGCCGACGACCTCGCGTCCGTCGCCGCCCTTCATTACCTCGACCTTGCAGCAGGAAGCCAACCGTAAGCTCGGCCTTTCCGCCAAGGAAGCCATGCGCACGGCCCAGTCGCTCTACGAGCAAGGTTTCATCACCTATATGCGTACCGACAGCCCGAACCTCTCGCAGGAAGCCCTGCGGGCGGCGCGCTCGGCCATCGAGTCGCTCTACGGCAAGGACTACCTCTCCGAGGAAGTCCGCCAGTTCACGTCCAAGGCGAAGGGCGCGCAAGAGGCCCACGAAGCCATCCGTCCCGCCGGCGCGGAGTTCCAGCATCCCAAGGAGACGGGTCTTTCGGGGATCGAGCTCGCGCTCTACGAGCTCATCTGGAAACGCACGATGGCCACGCAGATGGCCGAGGCGCGTAAGCTGAGCGTGTCGACCCGCATCGCGGCCGCCGACACCGTCTTCTCGGCGAGCGGCTCGCGCATTCTCTTCCCCGGTTTCCTGCGCGCCTACGTCGAGGGGTCGGACGATCCCGAAGCGGCGCTCGAAGACCGCGAGGTCGCGCTGCCCAAGCTCGCGGTCGGCCAAAAACTCAAGCTCAACAAGCTCGACGCCGAAGCCCACGAGACCAAGCCGCCCGCGCGCTTCACGGAAGCTTCGCTCGTGCAGACCCTCGAAAAAGAGGGCGTCGGTCGTCCGTCGACCTACGCTTCGATCATCGGCACCATCCAAGATCGGGGTTACGTGCGTCGCCAAGGCAACGCCCTCGTGCCCACCTTCACGGGTTTCGCCGTGACCCAGCTCCTCGAGAGACACTTCGAGTCGCTCGTCGACACGGGCTTCACTTCGAAGATGGAAGAATCCCTCGACGAGATCGCCGAGGGCAAGGTCGAGTACCTGCCGTATCTGAAGGGCTTCTTCCTGGGCAAGGACGGTTTGCAGAAACGCGTCGAGGCCCAAGACAAGAAGATCGATCCCACCGAATCCCGCACGGTCGACCTGCACCACATCAAGGGCATCGACATCAAGATCGGCCGCTACGGCGCCTACGTCGTCAAAAATGCCGGCGCGAAGGCGGCCGAAGAAGTCCACGCTTCGATCCCCGAAGACATCGCCCCGGCGGACCTGACCGAGGCTTCGATCCAGGAGATCATCGAGACCTCGGAAAAGGGTCCGCAGTCGATCGGCAAGGACCCCGACACGGGCAAGGACATCTATTGTCTCATCGGTCGCTACGGCGCCTACGTTCAGCTGGGCGAGGCGAGCGAAGACAAAGAGGCGCCCAAGCCGCGCCGCGCTTCGCTGCCCAAGGGCGTGAGCCCGCGCGACGTGACGCTCGAGCTCGCGCTCAAGTGGCTCAGTCTGCCGCGCGAGCTCGGCGTGCATCCCGACACGAAGAAGCCGATCAACTGCAACGTGGGCCGCTTCGGTCCCTACGTCGTGCACGACGGCAATTTCCGCAGTCTCAAGAAGACGGACGACGTCTACACGGTCACGCTCGAGCGCGCGCTCGAGCTCCTGGCCGAAGAGAAGAAGGGCCGCGGCGGCGCCTCGGTCGTCAAGGAACTGGGCAAACATCCGGCCGACGACAAGCCGGTGCAGGTCCTGGACGGCAAGTACGGCATGTACGTGAAGCACGGCAAGACGAACGCGACGATCCCCAAGGACGCCGACCTCGAGAAGTTCACGATCGCCGACGCGATCCCGCTCCTCGACGCGCGCGAAAAGGCGGACGGCGCGAAAACGAAAAAAGGCCGGGGCCGCAAACGCTAGCCCCGACCCTGCGGAAGATCCCGGAATTGAGCGCCGGAACTTAGCGGTAGTTCAGCTCCGACTGAACGTATTCGCGCGCCGTCTTGTAGTAAGTCTCGAGCGACGAACGGGAAGGGGCCGCGTTGAATTTTTGGCCGTAGCTGCGCTCGAGATCGTAAAGGTACGAGGTCGACAGCTGACGCAATTGCGAGCGGAGTCGGTCGAGGGCCGAGGCGAGGGCGCGATCCCGCGCCTGGGCGTACATCGTTTCGATCGTCGAACGGGAAGGCGCGGCGTTGAACTTGGCGTTCATGGACACGGCGATCTCCTCGCGCCGGCTCACCTTGAGCCCGTGCAGGGAATGCTCGAGGGCCGGAACGAAGGCGCGGGCGCTGGCGTCGCGCGCTTCGGCGTAGAAAGTCTCGATCGAGGAACGCGAGGGGGCCGCGTTGAACTTCGAGTTGAACTCGAGCGCGAGTTTCTCGATTTCGGAAGCGCTCAGCTGGCGGGTCGCCAGCGCGGCGTTCACGTGTCCCATGGCCTCGCGCAGGGAATCGTCGCGTCGGCGAGCGGCGTTGGATTCTTCCCAGCTCCGCGACGGGGCCGCGTTGAAAGTTCGCTGCCAGGCGAGCGCACGCTGCTCGGCCGCCCGATAACGGTCGATCGAATCGTAGGCGCTCGAATACGACGGCGGCGGCGGGAGCGCGACCGCGGCCGGGGGCGTGTAGGGATCGTAGTCCCTCGCCATCGCGGGGCCGCCGACGAGGGGCGACATGAGGGTGGCGAGCGTGAGGGAACGCAACATCAACGAACGCGTCATGGAAACCTCCAATAATTTAGATCCCGCGTCGCGTCTGCAAAAGCGCGGCCGGCGCTTATCGCCCGGAATTCCGTGGGCGGGACCTGATCAGCTTTTGGTCGCCCGACGGCGAAATTAGGCCGCGAGGAAAAGCACGCCCGCGAAGATGGCGACCGAGGCGAGCGTCTCGCGAAGCGTGGGCCGCTCGCCCAGCCAGAGCCCGAGCCCCCACGAAAACACGATCGAGGCGTTCCGCAAGCTGAGGGCGAGCCCCGGCGGCGTTACCGAGAGGGCGCGCAGGAAAAGGGCGAACGAGGCGAAGGCGATGAAACCCGCCGCGAGCGAACGCCGACGCTCGGGCGGGGGGAGGGCGCGAATCCGCGCCGCGACGTTCCGGCCGAGCGGCACGAGCATCATCGGCACCGAGACGAATGACGAGGTCAGGAAGAGCGAGATGGGGCGCGCGCCCTCGCGCAACGCGAGATCGTAGAGCACGTGGTAGGCGAAGATCGCGACCCCGCAGCTCGTCGCCCACGCGACGCCGGCGCCGCGAAAGCGCCCCGTCCGCGCCGTGAGGTTCACGAAGAAGCCCAAAAAGATGAGCGAGATCCCGCCCGCCTGCATCGCGCCGATCGTTTCGCCGAGGTAGCGGGTCGAGAAGCCCCACACGAGCGCCATCGCGAGTCCCCGCATGAGGGCATAGGCCGGCCCGAGCGGCGCGTTCTCGAGCGTTTTCGTGAGGAGGATGGCGTAGAAGCCTTCGGCCACGCCCGCGAAGAGGGCCCAACGCGCGCCGCTTCCGAGCGAGTAACCGCCTTCCAGCGGGAGGGCCAGCGCGGCCGTGACGGCGGCCGTCGTGAAGGAAAGGAGGATGCAAGTCGCCTTGTCGCCGCACTTCTTAAGGAGACCGTTCCAAGTCGCGTGAAGGCACGCCGAAAAGACAAGCACGAAGACCATGGCGCGCATCCTATATCACGCGGCTCGTCTTGGCAGGGACCCGCGACGGTTCTAACTTAGGGGCATGGCGAAGGCATGTATCGGACTCATGACCGGCGGCGGCGATGCCCCGGGCCTCAACGGGATCATCGAAGCGGCCGCGAAGACGATCATCGGAGCGGGCTTCGAACTCATCGGCGTGCACGACGGCTTCGAGGGCATCTTCGGCGGGGGAGCAAAA
>DDRA01000125.1:23511-24892 GCA_002343545.1 Bacteriovoracaceae bacterium UBA2428 | reverse complement strand
CATCGAGGGCGTCCACGCGCACGCCGGCACTTTCCTCGGCACTTCGAACAAATCCCGCATCGACGGGCGAGAAGACGAGTTCCGGCGCAAGTTCCGCGAGCTCGGGCTCGGCGGTCTCGTCGTCGCGGGGGGCGACGGTACCTTCTCGGCGCTCTCCAAGCTCGGCTCCGACACGATCCCCGTGATCGGGGTGCCCAAGACGATCGACAACGATTTGCAGGGCACCGAGATCACCTTCGGCTACGACACGGCCTGCTCGGTCGTTTCGGAGTCCGTCGATCGGCTGCGGGCCACGGCCGACGCCCATTCGCGCGTCATGGTCGTCGAGACGATGGGGCGCACGGCGGGTTGGATCGCGCTCGGTGGCGGCCTCGCGTCCTACGCCGAAGTCATCTTGCTCCCCGAACGCCCTTACGACCCGGAGGCCCTGCGAAGCTTTTTGCTCGAGAAGAAAAAGAAGCAACGGGGGCTCATGGTCGTCGTCTCCGAGGCGGCCCACGCCAAGGACGACAAGGCGACGATCGCGTTTCGCGTCGAGAAAAGCTACCAGGCCGAACGTTTCGGCGGCATCGGCCAAAAAGTCGCGCGCTGGATCGAAGAGGCGACGGAGTGGGAAGCCCGCCACGTCGTGCTCGGGCACCTTCAGCGCAGCTCGCCGCCCACGACGACGGATCGCTTCTTGACCCAGTCGATGGGCGTGCACGTCGGGAAAATGGTGGCTTCGGGCAAATGGGGCTACGCGACGGTTTACCGCGCGGGCCGCATCAAGCACGTGCCGCTCAACGAGGTCATCGGTCCGCCCCGCGTGATCGAGGCCCAGCACCCGTGGGTGCGACGGGCCCAAGCTCTCGGCATCTTCGTCTAGCCGTTATTCGATAACTGACTTTTTCGGATGAACGGCGCTTTTCCGGGGCGCCTCGGCTGGTCGAACGGGTTTTTCTTGTTAGACAGGAAGCAGGAGGAACCTATGACCAAGTCGCTCTTCGTGTTTGCCCTCGGATTCCTGGTTTCCACGGTCCACGCCCAACCGCGCGGCCCCGGCGGGGCCGAAGACCAACTCGCTCGACGCGGGCAACGCACTTTCGAGGTCGTTCGTCGCTCGGTCCTGAACGATCAGCAGCTTCGCGGCATTCACCGTCAACTCGACGAAATCGATCGCTTGCTGGGTTACGGTGCCCCTTCGACGGGGACCTTGCGCTGCACTTCGCGCGACAACGACGGCCGCGATCCCTGGATCCTCGCGATCGAGTTGGATCCGGTCACGGTGGTGCGCCTGCCGAACCTCGTGTTCGCGACCTCGACGGCGTGCCGGCAGAGCGCCGATCGGGCGCGCTACGTCGGCGCGAACAAAACCGTCGTTTGCGCGTCGCGGGATCGCGCG
>DDRA01000125.1:18866-23386 GCA_002343545.1 Bacteriovoracaceae bacterium UBA2428 | reverse complement strand
GGGATCGCGACGCCCGTAACCCCTACGTTCTCGCGGTCATCGATTTCGCGGCCCGCACGTCGACCCCGACGACGGCCGTGCTGCCGACGCTCGAGGATTGCCAGCGGGAACTCGACTCCGCCCGCGAATCGAACGCGGGCCTCGCCCTTTGCGTCTCGCGCGACAACGACGGTCGTAATCCGTGGGTTCGTATGCTGATTCGCCCCGACGGGACGTCCCAGCGCGGAAGCGACGTCTACGCTTCCGTGACCGACTGCCGCAACTCCCTCTAGGTGCCGCCGGCTAGGCGCCGCCCGGGCTCCGTCGAACTTTTCGACGCTTCGCTGGCTAGATCCGCGCGCTCCCGTGCTTTCGCGCGGGGCCTGCCGCCTAAGCGGCCGATTTTTCGTCGGGCGGGCTGGAACTCGGCTTGCTCCCTCTAGGGCGGAGGGCGAAGCTATGCTTAGGATCGGACTTTGGGTCGGCCTCGTGATCGGCGCGACGACATCGCTCGCGACGACCGAACGCGTGACCCCGCGACCCCTCGTGGATCCCCTCCGCATGCGCGATCTTTGCCGAGACGCGATGTCGCGCTCGGGTCTGCCGAGCCGTCTGCTTCCGAAGGAGCTCGAGATCGGCGCCGAGACGATCCACCGGGATCCCATGCGCGTCGTCTCCATCTTCGCGCCGGTCCCGCGCGCGCGCACGGCTGATCTCTTGCTCGACATGAACGCGAAGGCGATCGGTGTCCTCTTTCCGAGCGCCTTCGTCGTGGCCGACGGTGGCCGCAATCGGGCGCTTCTGGGCGTGGATACGTCCTCCGGTCGGCCGCTGCGGGCTTGCCTCGATCGGCTCGCGCGCGCGCTCACGCCGTATCGTTCGCAACGGGCGTTCTTTCCCACGGTGAACGCCGTCCTTTCGGCGCTCATGGGGATCGTGCCCGAGAGCGGACTCGAATGGGACATGGGGCTTCCGCGACGGGGCGAGGATGTCGTGCTCGAACGTCTCTACCGCGGCGTCTTCCGTGAGCCCGTGGGGAACTTTCCGGTGACGGCGCCCGGCCGCCCCATCCGCCGCGACGTCGTTCCCTTCGAAGACTACCTCCAACGCGGCCGCGGCTACTGCATTCAGAAAGCGATCTTCGCCTCGCTGCTGCTCGAAACGCTCAAGATTCCCCATCGCGTCGTGAACGGCGCGACGGAAAGCTCGGGCCACACCTGGCTCGAGCTCGAAAGCGGCGAGTGGCTGGATCCGACCTGGGGCCTCTTCGAGCGTCCGACGACGCAGGGGGCGGCCCCCGGCTGGAAGCGTTTCGGGTCGAGCTACCTCTACCCGAGCCAGATCTTCCCGTATCTCTCCGTCACGCCCTGAGGGCGCTTACCAAGCGTACTCGGCTTCGGGCGGCAGCACCTTGAGGTACTCGAGGAGGGCCCGTTTGTCCCCTTCGGGCAGCTCCACGCCGTACTCGTGGCCCGCGTTGCTGTTCCCCGCGATCGCGGTGTCGAAGCAGGTCTCGTCCTCGACGCGGCAGCGGCCCTTCTTGTCGAGCTCTTCGCGCGGGATATCGGACTTGTAACCGAGCTTGATCGGATCGTAGTCGCGGCTCTGCACGCGGAAGACCTTCGGCCGTTCGGCGGCCGGCTTGAGCAAGTCGTAGATCGTCGGCACCGATCCGTTGTGGAGGAAGGGCGCCGAGGCCCAGGCTCCCGCCATGTGGAGCGCGCGGTACCCGCTGCCTTCGGGGATGTTGCCGTAGTTATTGCCGGTCTTCGCTTCGACCTGGGTCTCGCCGAGCTTCGTGTCGCGGAAGAATTCGGCGCCCCGCAGGTCGCGCGCTTCCCAGCGCCGTTGCGTCTCTTCGTCGACGCCGTAACGCTCGTAGTAGCGGTTCTTCACGCTGATCGTCGCGTTGTAGATGGCGTCTTTGAAGGCGCCGCCCTTCACGGGGGTGTAGATGTTCGTCGCGTGGAAGGGGTCCGTGCCGATCTCGTCGAGCGCGGTGATCTTGTAGTCGTAGAGCTGGTTGCTCGGACCCACGCGACGCTCGGCCGTGTGGCACTCCATGCAGTTCTGCTTGTAGACTTCCTCGCCGCGCGAGGCGAGCTTGAGGTTCACTTGGAGCTCGGGTTCTTTGCGGTTCTCGAAGATCTTCGTCCATTGCGGGACCTTGATCTTGTAGAGGAGCTTCTCGATGCGATCGAGGTTGTGCAGATTCGTCGTCGAATCAAATTTTTCGTTGAGAACGAGCGCGCCGAGTCCCAGCGACTGGCCCACGTTCCGGCTCACGACGGAGTTCGTGTTGCCGCTGTAGTGGAGCATGGCCTTGTACTTGAGGCCCCAGACCCACGGGAAGGAAACGGGCGCCGTCTGGTTGATCGGCTCGTCGTCGCGCAGCACGAGGTTGCTGATGCGGCCGAAGGCGTCGGTACGGCCGTAGCCGGCGATCGTTTCCTTGAGCTCGGGGTTCGTGCCCACGAAAAGAAAACCGATGTACTCCATGCGCTTGCCGAGCTCGCCGATGTCGTCGTTGGGCCCGAGCTTGTAGGTGACGCGCAAGAGCTGTTCGAAGGCCTTCGCGATGGCCTTGCGCCCCTTGTAGAGACGTTCGGTCTTACCCATCTTGGCGCGCAGGAGCGTGACCGTCGAGCCAAGCTGACCCTGCTCGAAGCCGATGATGTTCATGATGGATTTTTCGTAGCCCTTGCGGAGTAGGGTGAGCGCCTTGCCCTTGAGGCCGTCGTCCTTGAAGAAGAGGCCGGTCGCGCGGCCGAACTCCTGGCGGAAGTACTTCTGCAGTTCGATGGCTTGCGTCTCGGGGTTCTCGACGCCCTGGGCGCGCAGGAACTCCGTCATGAGCTCGGGCTCGAGGAAAAGCTTGATCGTGGACTTGCCCAGGTCGCGGAAGAAACCGCGGATGTCGGCGATGTTCGGGGTGCCGTCGATGACATGCTCTTGGCCCTTATACGAAACCGCGCCCGTGTGGCAGACGGCGCAGTTCACGCCGACCATTTTGATGGATTTGATCGTGCGGCCGTCGCTCGTCACGGTGCGCACGCGCTCCTTCGCTTCGGAGGCTTTCGCGTCGGTGCCCTGGCGGGGGTCGTGGTCGCTCCAGGCGGCCGTCATCCCGACGTAGTTCATCAGGTAGTCGCCGTTCTCGGTGCTCTTGATGAGGTTGAAGCGCTTCACGAGGCCGTCGCCGTAGAAGGGCTTCGTCGCGTTGCCTTCGGCGTCGAGATCGCTGACGCTCTTGAGCGCCATCATCCACTCGTAGGGATAAACTTCGGAACCTTCCGCGAGGTGGTTATAGTCCGCGCGGTCCTTGCCCACGAGCCCCGGCGGCGGCGTATCGCCCGTGCTCGCGGGAACCCGACTTTTCGCGGTGGGCGATCCGTCGCGGCAAGCGGCCACGGCAAGGAGTCCCAACGAAACGGCAAAGCTTTTCCGAAAGAGTTTCATAAAGTTCATTTTCGGCGTCTTCGGGGGCTTTCTTAAGCCCCCGCGTTAAGGAGTGTTCCGGCCTTAGGGATCGCCGGCTTGCCCGTGCGCGCGGGGGGGCGATCTAAGTTCTGGATAGCATTGGATTCGGCTCGCCAGCGACGCGCGGGATGGCTAGACCCCGAGACGTGGCATCGTCGGAATTCGACGGACTTCTCGAGAAGTCCGCGCTCAAAGAGGTCCTCCGGGAGATCGGTTTCAAGGAACTCACGCCGATCCAGCGCGAGAGTCTGCCGCACCTCTTCGCGGGCCGCGACCTCATCGGTCAGTCCCACACCGGCAGCGGCAAGACCGTGGCCTTCGCGGTTCCGCTGCTCGAGCGCGTTAAGCTCCAGCCGCGGCGTCTCCAGGCCCTCGTGCTTTGCCCGACCCGCGAGCTTTGCACCCAAGTCGCCCGCGAGATCCGTCGCCTCGGCCGACGCCACGCGGGGCTGCGCGTGCTCGTCGTCTGCGGCGGTGAGCCTGGGCGTCCGCAGGCCCTCGCGCTCGAACAAGGGGTCCACGTCGTCGTCGCGACGCCGGGCCGCGCGGTCGATCACCTCGAGCGGGGGCGCCTTGATCTTTCGGGTATCCATTACCTCGTGCTCGACGAGGCGGACCGCATGCTCGACATGGGCTTCGAGGAGCAGATGCGCATGTTGCTCGACGCGATCCCCGCGAAGCGCCAAACCGTGTTCTTCTCGGCGACTTTCCCGGCGCGTTTCCGCGAGCTGAGCCGCGCCTACCAGCGCGACCCCGTCGAGGTCCGTATCGAGGCGACGCCGGCCACGCGCGCGCCGATCGAAGCGAGCTTCTACTCCGTCGAGGACGAAAACAAGTTCGCCGCGCTGCGCGCCGTGCTCGAGGCCTCGAAGGCCGCGTCGATCCTCGTTTTCGGCAACCTCAAGCGGGGCGTCGCCGATCTGGCCGAGGGGCTCGAACGGCACGGGGTGAGCGCGACGGCCTTGCACGGCGATCTCGAGCAGTTCGAGCGTGAACGGGTGCTCGCGAGGTTCCGCAACGGCAGCGTGCGCGTGCTCGTGGCGACCGACGTCGCCGCGCGC
>DDRA01000125.1:0-18679 GCA_002343545.1 Bacteriovoracaceae bacterium UBA2428 | reverse complement strand
CCGCATCGGCCGCACGGGCCGGGCGGGGCAAATGGGTCGCGCGGTGTCCTTCGTGTCGAGCGCCGAGAGATCCCGCCACCGGGCGGTCGCCGAGGAACTGGGTCTCCCCTCCGCGCTCGCGCGCTTCGAGTCCGCGTCCGCCGTGCCCCGCGCGCTCGTCGCCGAGATGGTGACCATCAGCATCTCGGGCGGCCGCAAGGACAAGCTCCGCGCGGGCGACGTGCTCGGCGCCCTGACGGGCGACGCGGGCGGCCTCGACGCCAAGCTCATCGGCAAGATCGAGATCCACGACCGCATCACCTACGTCGCGATCGCGGCCGAAGTTGCCGACCGTGCTTTCGCGAGTTTGCGCGATGGTCGGATCAAAGGTCGACGCTTTAACGTTGAACGGCTCTAGTTTTGCGGACACTCGGGGCGGTCGAAACTTTGCCGTCCGTATTAAGTAGTTACTCGGCCCGGCCGAAAAGTTCGGATGCGCTTTACAGGCCCGTTTTTGATCATCACTTGGCTGTCTACGCTTCCGGCCCTCGGGTCCACGTTAGACTGCGGTGACCTCGTTCAAGTCCTCTTACGTAACCAAGCCGAGCTCTTTAAAAAGCGGGGCGATGTTCCGGCGGAGCTGTTCCAGGAGAGCTACGCCAACACGATAAAGCTCCTCAATACGAAAGGCGTGCTTTACCGGGAGGATCCCGAGCTCGCCGCCAAGTTTCAAATCGAGTTACTCGCCTCGGACGAAGGGGCGCCCATCAATCGCTATCTGCGCCGGCTGGAGAAGAAGTTCTCGGTGAAGGCCCGGTATTACGTGGATCTTAAGGGGTTGCTGTTTGGACACTTCGCGTCGAGCTTGGATGGGGATCATCGTCTTAGTCTCGGCGTGCAGAGTTTGATCAACGAGCTGAATTTTCCCTCCGGTGGTAACCATGCGGGAACGCCGGCCCACGAATTTATTCACGGGCTCTTTCAACGATACCGCTTTGCCCATGCGGACCAAGGTAGTTTGCCTTTGCCGTCGGCCTTTTTTGCCCAGGTTGTCGGACGCTATGGTGGCGGTTACGAAAGCTCGGCGGCGTTTGATGAGATTTTGGCGCAGCAGTCCTCGGCGCTTGCCACCCTCGTAGAAGTTCTTCGGCAGCGACGACGAGGGCTTCCGGAAGGAGGCGCGCAGATTCAAACGTTTCGCAAGGATCTCGTGCGTATTCAGGAGAACTTCGAAACCATTCAGCGCCATCATGCCCAGGGCTTTGGCAAGGTGCTCAAACGCATGCGAGGCGCGAGGGTCTCCGTGGTCGTCCCCGAAAACTTGCCTCGTTCCAAGGGGAGTCTCTACTCGAAAGATTTCTTTTCGGAACTTGAGTCCTTCGTAAAGTACGAGCCCAACTCCTTGGGCCGGCCTTCGATTGCGTTCGTCGAGAACGATGCCGGCGGGGCTTACGTCGTGGCCATGGCGCATTCGTCAACTTACGTCATTCCGGCGTCCCTCGACCTAAAGGAGGGTGGACGGGTGCCCGGTTCCCGCGTCATCCCGTGGCTTATCGAGCAGGTCGAGAGCGTTGAGAGCTACATCGAAAAACTCAACGGGGAGATGCACAAGGCGATCGTTGCGCTCACGAAGTTGGAGAGTTCGAGCACGGTCGAAGAGAGTGTCTTGGCTGAGATCCGCGGCGTGATTCGAAACCTGCGTGAAGCCCGCCGCGAGTCGGGTCTTTTGGACCTCATCAAGTTGGCACGAGCGGGGAGTCCCGCACCTTCGGTCCGTCCCCGCGTGTGGCTCGGTGCCGAGGCCGAGGATATCGTCTTCGGCCATAACCGAATGGAGGGTTTCTCGAGCTACGCGGAAATGGATCTTGCCCCGGCACCCACTCCGTTCTCCCCGGAAAGCCGTCTCAAACTGCCATCGGCGTACCATCCGGAGTTTCTCGCTCTCAGCGAAAAACTTTCTAGGGCGACCTCGTACGAGGAGGGATTGCCCCTCATCAAGGCTTTCCTGGAAGAACGAGGTCTCATCGCCACGAAGAAAAATCTCGTTTTGTATCACGGTTCGAGCGCCGAGCCGGAAGTGGTGCTTAAGGAGGGGCTTTGGTCCTACGCCAAAGTGAAGCGGGAAAAAGGTGCGAAAGATATTCTCGGCCAGCGCATCGGCGACGGGATCTACGCGGTTGGGAAAACTTGGATCGATAGTCCAAACGACATCGAATACAATCAGTATTCTTACGAAATCACGCTGCCGTCCGTTCGGGTTTTCAATACCGGGAACTTTGTCGCGGATTCCCTCGCGAAGCTCTACATCGACTTCCGGATGAAGTGGGGACTTCCGATTGAGTTTGATGGCGATCAAGCGGTGGGAAGTGTCAGAGTCGCCGCGGGCCTGGGCGGCGACAAGCGCTTTTTCCGGGATTTTGATCTCGGTGCGATCGTGGATACAACCGAGGTTCTCGTGAAGACCGAGGTTATTCCGCCCGCTCAGATCCGCGCCCTTCCGAGGCCGGCCAAGGACGCCACGACCGGAGACTAGGGTGTGCCGGACTTCGGGTTGCGGAACATGTGAGCGATGTTCTTGCGGAAGAGAATGAGCAATGTCACCTCGAGCGCGAAGGCCAGATAGCCGAGCCACGCGCCGTCCGTCGGACTTAGCAGCAAGTGGAAGAGGACGATCGCCATGGTGAGCGGCGCGAGCCCTAGCACGACCCAGGGGCCCAGGTAGCCCGCGAGAAGCAGCACGCCGGCGCCGAGCTCGATCGCTTTGAGGAAACCCCAGAAAAGCCCGGCTTCCTGCAAGTGGCGGATGAAGGTCATGCCTTCGGTCGAATAAGGGAATGGCGGCGCCATATCGAGGAACCAATGCAGGCCCGACACGAAGAAAATAGCGCCGAGGAGGACGCGGGGAAGAATGAGTTTCAATCTCGCGTTTTTCATTCGGTCAGAATGGCATGCGCCGAAGGGCCGAGTCCAAAGATGAAATCTTCACCGAAATGTCATCGCGGCCGTACTTGTCTGTGCGCGAGAGCCTGCTAGCTTCGCCGCATGAAAAATCTCGGTGTTCTCTCCCTCGTCGCTCTGCTTGCCTTCGCGCCCGCGGCCCACGCGCAAAACCACGCGATCGGCATCACGGTGAGCGCTAGCCCGGCGCTGGTCTACGCCTACGAGGCGAATGCTTACCTCGAGATCCAGGCCGGTACGGGGCTGAGCTTCTCCAAGGTCGAGGGGCGCGATTCCGAGCTCTCGACGAACGTCGGCGGCGGACTCGTCGTGACCCTCCCGCGCTCGTCCGGTTTTCAGTTTCGCCTCATCGGCGTGGGGGCCTTTCTCGTGGTCTCGGCGGCGGGCGGCACGAGCGTGGGCGTCACGATCCCGGTCCCCTTCTTGGGACTCGGGTTTCGGAGCGGGAACTACGAACTCATCGCGGCTCCGCAGTTCGACTACTCCTACCTCGGCGGGCACATCTTCAACATGCGCCTCGTGACGGGGCAGG
This sequence comes from Bacteriovoracaceae bacterium UBA2428, assembly GCA_002343545.1. Lineage (GTDB taxonomy): Bacteria > Bdellovibrionota > UBA2428 > UBA2428 > UBA2428 > UBA2428. The sequence goes on along the minus strand of DDRA01000125.1, from coordinate 15,210 downwards.
TGCGTTACCGCTTCTGAGCGCCGGACCAGCGATCGAACCAGTCGTTGAAGGCGGCAAAGCTGCGCGTGGCCGCGTCGCAGTAGCGCGCCTGATCTTCGGGCGTGGTGACCTCGCTCAACACCCAAGCTTGGAAGTCCTTCCAGCGGGCGCCCGTTTGGGCGCCGTAGCCACGGTAGAAGGCGAGCGCTTCGCGGGCCGCCTCGGGCAGGCTTGCGGCCAAGTGCTTCGAGAGGAACTGGCCGCCCAGCGTGGCGCCTTCCATGACGTACATGAGTCCCAGCAACTCCGCGTCTCCGTTCAGCGTCGGCAAGGGCGCCCGCGCGCAAGGGGGAAGCGGGTGAGTTTCCCCGAGCTCCGATTCGAGCGTCGACAGGTCGAGCCGAAGGGCTGGCGTCTTGCGACGCTCGTGGAGGGAAAGCGCTTCCTTGGTCCGGCCGGAAAGCGCCTCGGAAAGCCTCGTTTCGGCCGGCTCGTAGAAGCCCAGCATGAGCTCCAGCAGCTCCCGGTACTCGGCGAGCCCCAGCTGCGGGCGCATGAGCTGAAGCTTGCGTTCGACTTCGACGTGATGGGCGCGCGAAGCGGACTTGACCTTTTCGATTACGCTGACGGGATCGGAGGTATCGGAAGCCGTCTTTTCGCTCATGGGGCTCTTCTTTAAGCGTAGTCCTTTGGAATCGGCAACCCGGGGCTCCCCGCATGACGTTTTTGCCACGGAGGTCTTCTCCCTTTATGGGACGGTGACTTTAAACTAGGTCCAAAGGTACCCATATGGACAGTTATCGGAATTGGCATCCCAAGTTCCCCGTGGACCTGAAGAACTGTCACGATGAACCCATCCAGAAGCCCGGCGCCATCCAGGACTTCGGCTTTCTCGTCGCCTACGAGCCCGGCGACGGGCGGATTCGCGCCATCAGCGCCAACGCTCCGGAGTGGTTGCCGCGCCTCGCGGACTTCGAAAGCGAAGCGCTGCGGATCGAGGATTTTTTCCGCTTCGAAGAAATGCCCCTGCCGGGCGCGGCCATTCTCGGCACTTCGGGTGGCGAAGGACGTCGCCTCGTCCGGGTAAGTTTCGAAGCGCAAGGAAGCACGAAAGAATGGCCGGCGGTGACTTACCGCTCCGGCGACTTGCAGGTCCTCGAGATCGAGACGACCGAAGTCACGGGCTTCCACGACCATGGTCGCGCTTACCTCGCCAACCTTCAGCTCGTGATCCGTGATCTTCAGGCCTGCCGCGATCTCGCGCAGATCGCCGACTACACGGCGAACACGATCAAGCGCCTCACGGGCTTCGATCGGGTCATGGTCTATCGCTACGACCACGAGTGGAACGGCGAGGTCATCGCCGAGGTTAAAGAAGAACGACTCGAGTCGTTCTTGGGCTTGCATTACCCCGCGTCGGACATTCCGGCCCAGGCGCGTAAGCTCTACGAGAAGAATTGGATCCGCATCATCCCGACCGTGCATTACCAGCCCGTACGCCTCCTGCCCGAGTCCCGGCAGGAGATGGACCTTTCTCCTTCGCTCCTGCGCAGCGTCTCGCCGATCCACATTCGCTACCTGCGGAACATGGGTGTGAGCGGCTCCATGTCGATCTCGCTCATGGTCGACGGCAAGCTCTGGGGGCTCGTCGCTTGCCACCACTATTCGGGTCGTCTGGACGTTCCGCTCGAGCTGCGTTTGGGTTGCGAGGCCCTCGGCCAGCTCATCTCGTGGCACATCCACGCGGCGCAATCGACGGAGTCCTTCCGCCGTCGCGCCGAGGGCGAGGCCGCCTTGACGGATGTCCTGCAGCTCTTCACCGAGACGGACGACGTCCCGCTCGCCGCTAAGCGTGCCGAAGACGCCCTGCTGCAGATGTTCGAGGCGCAAGGTATCGTGATCCGGCTGGGGGACGAGTTGGTCCGGCTGGGCGAGGTTCCGGGCGACGCTTACGTGAGTGCGATCAGTCGTGTCCTCGTGGACCGCTCGATCTTCGAGCCCTTCGTGACCTCGGAGGCTCGCGCGGTCGACTCGATGCTCGGCGTGCCCGAAGACAAGCGGGCTTGCGGCTTCATGGCGCTGCCGCTCGCGCCCCGGCACAATTACTTTCTCGTTTGCTTCCGGCCCGAACAGCGGCGCACCGTGCGGTGGGCGGGCAACCCCTACGAAAAGGGCGAGCGCGTGCGCTTGGACGATCCGAACGAGCGGCTGCTTCCGCGCGGCTCCTTCGCGCTTTGGCTCGAGAACCACGAAGGAAAGAGCCTGCCTTGGTCCGAACACTCGGTGGACCTGCTCAAGCGTTTCGCGCTTCTCTTCATGAAGATCGTCATCGAGCGCAAGGAGATCGTGGAGAAGTCGAACCACGACCTCAAGGCGCTCAACCAGGCCAAGGACGAGTTCGTGGCCGTCGTCTCGCACGAGCTCCGCACGCCGCTCAACGCCATCATCGGCTGGACGGAGCTCGCGCTCAGCGGCGAGATCAGCGATCAGAAACAAACCGACGCCTTTCGAATTATCCAGCGCAACGCCCGCAGCCAAAACCAGCTCATCGGGGACTTACTCGACATCTCCCGTATCCTCTCGGGCAAGATGAAGCTTAGCGTAAAGAACATGCGCGTCTCCGAGGTCGTCGAGGCCGTCGTGCTTTCCTTCGAGCCGGCCGCGCGGGCCAAGGAAATCGACATCATCGTGGGCCTCGACACGCAGTCCGACTCGATCCTGGGCGACCCGAGTCGCGTGCAGCAGGTCGTTTGGAATCTCCTCAGCAACGCGGTCAAGTTCTCGCCCAAGCGCGCGAAGATCTGGGTTACGGTTCGCCGGGAAGACTCCCACATCGAACTCGAGGTCAAGGACAAGGGGATCGGCATCGACCCCGCGCATCTCGACAAGATCTTCGGTCGCTTTCAGCAGGTGGATTCTTCCGCCGCGCGACGCGCGGGGGGGCTGGGTTTGGGGCTTTCCATCTCCAAGCACATCGTCGAACTGCACGGCGGCCATCTCCGCGCGCACAGCGCGGGTCTCGGCGAAGGCTCGGCCTTCACGGCCGTCTTCCCGATCTCTCCGGTCGCGCCCGAGGCGGAAAACGTGGGCCTGCCGATCGACGACCAACTCGGCGAGACCTCCACGGGCCCGTCGACCGCGGCGCAGCGTCTCAAGGGCGAGGTCATTCTCGTCGTCGAGGACGAACCCGACGCCTCTTCATTCCTCGAGACGCTCATTGTTTCACACGGGGCGAAGGTTTTCGTGGCGAACAACGGTCGCGAGGCGCTCCGTATCATCGAGCAGCACAACGACGAGATCGGCATCGTGCTGAGCGACATCGGCATGCCCGAGATGGACGGCTACCGGCTCGTCGAGAGCATTCGCGCTTCGAAGAACCGCAAGATCTCGTCGATCTGCACGGTGGCGCTCACGGCGTTCGGCCGGGCGCAAGACCGTATCCTCGCGCTGCGGGCGGGCTTCGATTCCTACATCGCGAAGCCCGTCATGCAGGAAGAGCTCCTCACGGTGCTCGAGAGCGCCTGCAAGGCGAAGCGCCGCTAGGGGGTCGTTGGAGTCGACCCAATTTATAGGCGGCCCAGCAGCTCGAGTGCGACGAGATCAAGCGTATCCATGGCTTCCGGCGACGGCGGGGATCCGTCTTTCGCGTAGAGGGGGCTTTGGTTCGAGAGAACAAAGACCCCACGATCCCGGCCGGGATCAAAGGCCATGGCGCTCGTGAAGCCGCCAAGCATTCCGTTGTGGAAGACGATCGGGTCTTCCGCGGGTGGCAAGCGGAAGAGGTGCCACGCGAGGCCCAGGCTGAGCGGAGGCTCCGCGGTGAACGAAGGTTTTCGCGAGAGGCGAATGGCCGAGGCGAGCGGTCCTTGGGGGCGGAGCTGAGCCTTAAGAAAACTCAAAAGATCTTGGCCCGTGGAAAATACGGTTCCCGTTCCTTCGAATCCTTCGGGCAGTTGCCAGTCGGTGGTCACGTTTTGGTCGCGATCGTGCCCGGTCGCTCTCGCCGGACCGATTTCGGTTTGCACGCCCGTGTTTGGAAGGCCGAGCGGGTCGAGCACGAGTCGTTTGAGCCAAGCGCCGTAAGTCTCGCGGCGGCGGGAGGAGCCCACGAGCCCCGCGAGTCCGTAGCCTAGATTGGAGTAGCGGTAGGCCGGAGCTTCGAGCTCCACTCGCGCGACGAAAGCCTTCATTCGTTCGAGCGTGTAGTCCGCGTAAGGGTCGCGTTCGTTGGCCGGTCGAAAGTCGTCGGGAAGCGTCGGCAATCCCGAGCTCTGGTCCAGGATTGACCGGAGAGGGCGGGCGCCGAGGCCGCGCGAGAGCGGGAACGGCGCGAGTTCGCGGAGCGGAGCTTCGAGCGAAAAGCCGCTTTCGGTTTCGGCTTGGCGCGCGAGCGCGAGCGCGGTGAAAGTTTTCGTGATCGAGGGGATGGGAAAGCGAGTCTCGGCCGTGGGAACGACGCCGGAACCTTTGCGGATTTCGCCGAATCCCATAAGGAGAGATTCGTCTCCGCGAACGACGCCCACGACGAGCCCCACCGCGGCTTTGTTCTTGAGGAGTGGTATCGCCAAGCGCGTCGATATCTCGTCGCGGAGGGATTCCGTGCTAAGGGGCGCGGCGTGGCTTGGCAGCGTGGCGAGGAGGAGCGCGACAAGCGGGGTTTTCATCGGGCGGCCTTTCTAATCGATCGGACGGGTTTGCGGATCTCCAAACGGCCGACGTGGGAGTGGTCGCCGTCGTGGGGGTAGAGGCTCAGATTGAGCGCGTAAGTTCGGCCCGAATCACGGTCGGCGCTTTCGAATCGTTTGACGAGGGCTTCGAGCTCGCGCGCGAAATTTTGGAATTGGGGCGCGTCGACGCGAGCGACTTGAAGGACTCCGAGCAGGCTTTCCGAATCGTCGCCCTTCAGGGTCGCGAGCCGTTCGTTGAGATCATCACGGAGAAACGAGAGAATTTTGTGGTTCGCGCCTTCGACGTCGCCGTCGAGCGAGACGAGGTCGAAGCGTCGCGCGCTCGCGCGATAGTAGCGTTCGACGACGCGTCCGATGTCGCGATCTTCGACTCGTCGGATGAGCCGAGTCGCTTCGAGTTTGCGGAAGTGGTGCGTGAGATTCGCGGGATGCACGCCCAAGCCTTTCGCGATCTGCGAAATCGTTCGGGCCTCGCGAACGAGTTCACCCAGGATTTTGGCGCGCAGCGGGTGCAGGAACGCTTGGCGCTGCGGCTCGTCCCGAAGCTCGAGGCGCGGTGCGGGTTCGAAGTCGGCGTGTCGGGGCATGGCGCATCATTAGATTATTTTCTAATGATGCACAATTTCTTTTTGGTCGGGATCCTTAGCCGAGCAGCGCCTCGAGTTTATCGAAGGTTCCCGTCCAGCCTTGGGTCATGCCGGCCTTCGCGGCGTGGAAGGTGGCGGCTTCCTCGGCCGTGGCGGGGCCGTCGACTTCCCACCTTACGGTCACGCGCGTTTCGCCCTGGCCTTCGCTCGTGAAGGTCACGGTCGTGCGCATGCGGTCGGGCCAGGTCGGGGCAAAGGGGGGCTTCGCGAGCCGGCCGGCTTCGTCGCAAAAGTTCTGGGTGTAGACGAGCTGGTCGTGGGGCTGGATGAGCTCGTAGTTGACCTGCCCGTACATCGAGCTGCCATCGGCGTTCTTCATCGCGTAGCGCGAAGTTCCGCCGGGCTTCACGTCGACGCTCAGGAACTTCATGGTGGCCCCGGTGGGCGGCAGCCACTTCGCGAGGTGCTCGGGATCGGTCCACATCTTGAAAAGAGTTTTTTGGTCGGTTCGGAAGGAGCGGTTGATCAGGAAGACGTCGCCGCGCTTCTGTTCGCCCTCGAGGTATTCGCCCAGACGATCCCACGTGGAGTCGCCGCCGGCCTGCTTGATGAACTTCTGGATCTCGCGGGCGGCCTCGGGCGTGGCGAGGCTCATCGTCATGTCCATGAGCGTCTTACCGCCCATGTCGGTGAAGGTCGTGGTCACGCGGAAGAGGGGTGGGCGACCTTCGCTGGCCCCGTGGTCGTAGACGAGGCGCGCGTACTTTTCGACCTCGTGGTAGGTCGTGATGTTCGGCCAGTCCACGCCGTCGGGGCCGTGCATGGTGTAGATCCATTGGCCTCCGGGGCGCACCTCTTTACTCTTGGTCGTGATCGTGAAGCCGCGCGGACCCCACCACTTGGACGCGTGCTTGTCTTCGGTCCAGGCTTCCCAGACGAGTTTCACGGGCGCGTCGAAAACGCGAACGAGACGGAGTTCGTTGTCCTTATTTGCCTTTGCCATGCTTTTTTCCTTTCGCGGCGTCCTTTTGAATCTCCAGGAGGTACTCGTCCAGGCGATCAAAGGTTTCTTCCCAGTGTTTGCGGTAGGCCGAGATCCAGTCGTCGGCTGGCTTGAGGGCTTTCGCTTCGAGCTGGCAGGGGCGCCATTGCGCGCTTCTGCCGCGTCGAATGAGTCCCGCTTTCTCCAGGACTTTGAGGTGCTTCGTGATGGCGGGGAGGCTCATCGCGTAGGGCGCGGCGAGTTCCGTGACGCCGAGCTCGCCCGTCGCGAGACGGCCCAAGATGCTCCGGCGCGTGGGGTCGCTCAACGCCGCGAAGATCGTCGAGAGGGTGTCCGCCGAGGTCATGCTTTTATTTAACCAAAAGGTTAAATAAAAGGCAAGCGAAAATCTCCCCGATCTCAATTTGTTCTAATCGTGGTCAGTCGACGTCGCTTTGGTGGCCACGTAGTGGCTGAGATGACAGACGACGAGGGCGTAGGGAAAGATCGCGTACCCGAAGAGTTCCGCGCTCAGCACGGCGCAAGCCCATGGCACCCGCGAGGCGCCTGCGTAAACGGCGGCGAAGCCCAGCGCGGCCAGGAAGGCCGTCGGCAGACCCGCGAACGCGGCGAGCACGTTGCCGAGCGTCGAGCCCACGAAGACGAGCGGGATGAATTCGCCCCCTTGGAATCCGCTCGCCAGGGTGAGGGCCGTGAAGACGGCCTTTAGGAAGGGTTCTTCGGGGGCGCTCTGCGCGTTCAGCGCCTTGGCGATGCTCTCGAGTCCAAGGCCCGCGAAGCGTCCGCTTCCTTCCAAGCCGTAGAGCGCGACGAGCAAGAGGCCCCCAACGAGGGGACGAAGGGGAGGGTAGCGAAGGAAGCGCGCGTGGAGACGCTCGAGCGCGTGCAGGAGTCCCGTGAAAGCGGCGGTCGCCAGCCCGAGCGCGAGGCCCGCCGCCCCGAGCCGAACGACGAGGCCCGCCGAAAGGGCCGGGATTCCGACCGTCGCGAAGTCGCCGTGCGGAGTGCGAAGGAGTCGGGCGACGGCGTGCGCGACGAACGCGGTCGCCAGGCTCACCGCGAGCGCGCCGGCTTTCGGGCGTCCGAGGCGAGCGTACTCGAAGCCGAAGATCGCACCCGCGAGGGGCGCTCCCGTCGCCGCTCCGAAGCCCGCGCCGAGGGCCGCGCTCAGAAGCGTGCGCCGCGTTTCGGGCGTGACGCCGCAAGCGCGGGCGATCCGGTCGGAAAGCGCCGCGCCCATGACGACGGCGCTTCGTTCCCGCCCGGCCGAGCCGCCGAAGAAATGCGTGATCACCGTGCCCAGGTAAGCGAGCGGCGCCGTGCGGAGCGGAACCCGGGGGATGAGCCCCCGGCTTCTCTGGACGTCGCGCATGGTGACTTCGTCCGGAAGGTGAAACGAGAGAAGGCCCAGCCCGAGGCCGGCCAAGGGAAGCAGCCAAAGGACTTCGGGGTGCGCTTGGCGAAAGCCCGTGGCCCAGGCGAGGCTCCAGAGGAGTGCCGAGGCCGCCGCGCCCGCGGCCGCGCCACACGCCAGGATGCCGATGAGAGAGCGGAAAGAATATCGGAGGCTCACGGAAGAAGGCTAGGATAGGGCGAATGGTTGGGGGGATCAATTGGTCTCGGGGGCTTTGGGGCTAATTGCCTCTCGCTTCCCCCCGGCTTCCTGGCTAAGACCCCGGAAATGATTACGATTCCCCGGCACTACCGGCCGCTCGTTGTGCTTACGGCCGTTCTCGTTTTCCTCTTCGTTAAGGTCATCTTGCTGGGCTCGAGCTTTCAGAAAGTAATCGAGCAGGAGCGCCTCGTGGCGCACACCGCCGAGGTCTTGAGCGAGCTCGATCTGACGCTTTCCTCCGCGAAGGACGCCGAGACGGGCGTGCGGGGTTACCTCCTGACCGCCGAAGAAAGCCACTTGGATCCTTACAATCGTGGCGTGGCCGAAGCGATGGCTCACATCCAAAGGGTCACGACGCTCACGAGCGATAACCTGCAGCAGCGCGACGCGAGCCTCGAGATCCGCGCCAACCTGCAGAAGCGCTTCGAGGCGTTAGAGGCGCTGAAGGTCGCTTTCCAGACTTCGGGCGAGCGTCCGGCGCGGACGAACGTTCACTTCGCCGATGGCAAGGCCCTCATGGACGTCCTTCGCGGGCAAGTCGAACGGATGAAGGAATCCGAACGGGCTTTGTTGCGCGCGCGCTCGCGGAGCGCGGAGCAGAGCAAAGAAGCCTTCTCGTGGATTCTCTACTTGTCCAACGCTTTCCTGTCGGCCGTGCTGGTCTTCGCCTTCGTGCAGATCTCGAAGAACGTGCTTCGAACCCAGACCGAAGTGGCCGAGAAGGCCCTCGAGGCCCGGCACAAGAATTTGGTCGCCTCGTTCGCGCAGTCGGTCGCCGGCGATCTCGAGATCGGCGTGGCGTCGGAAAAAGTCCTGGAAAGCTTTTCGAAGGCGTTGGGCTTCGTGGCCGGTCGCCTCTATTTCTTGGACCGGGGGCGTCTGAAGCTCGGCGCTTCGCTCGGAACGGACGCCCGCGACGAGACGTTCGACGATTCGGCCGCGGGGCTGCTGCGGACGGCGCTCCGCCGCGACGAGCTTTGGCAACTCGACGAAGTCCCCGCGGACTACTGGCGAATATCCTCGGGGCTGGGCGAAACCCGCCCGCGCTTTCTGACCTTCGTCCCCCTTTCGTTCCAGGGCTTTTCGATCGGTCTGCTCGAGCTGGCTTCCCTCAAGCCCCTCGACGCGGGCGAGGCCAAGGTCATCCCGGCGCTGGCCGAAACGGTCGCGATCGGGCTGAGCGCCGCCGAGTCACGGTCGCGCCTTCGCGCGCTCCTCGAGACGACTCAGCAGCAGTCGCAAGAGCTCCAAGCCCAGCAAGAGGAGCTTCGGGCTTCGAACGAAGAGCTCGAGCAACAGGCCCGCGCGCTCGAGAGCCAACAGCAGGCGCTCAACATCAAGAACCGCGAGCTCGAGACGACGCAGGCGCAACTCGAAGCGCGGGCGCGCGATCTCGAGCTGTCGACGCAATACAAATCCGAATTCCTGGCCAAGATGTCGCACGAGCTGCGTACGCCGCTCAACGGCTTACTCATTCTCTCGACGCTTCTGGCCGAGAACAAAGAAAAGAACCTCAACGAACAGCAAAAGCAGTTCGCCAAGTCGATCAACGGCGCGGGCAACGACTTGCTGATGCTCATCAATGACATCCTGGATCTTTCCAAGATCGAGGCCCGCAAGCTCACGCTGAGGGCCGAGGATTTTTCGCTCGGGGAGCTCATCGAATCGACGAAGACGGCCTTCGATCCGCAGGTCCGGGCAAAGTCTTTGGACTTCGTCGTCGACGTGCCGCCCGAGCTCCGCAACTTCGCCTTGCACACGGATCGGCAGCGTCTCGATCAGATCCTGCGCAACTTCATTTCGAACGCGATCAAATTCACGTCGAAGGGCTCCATCTCGCTGCGGGCCGAGGTGGCCGAGAAGGGCGACCTGCTGCGCCTCAGCGTCGTCGACACCGGCATCGGCGTGCCCCCCGCCAAGCAGCGCCTTATCTTCGAAGCCTTCGAGCAGGCCGACGGTTCGGTCAGCCGTCAGTACGGCGGCACGGGGCTCGGGCTGACGATCGCCAAGGAGCTGGCCCAGTTGCTGGGCGGCGCGATTTCCGTCTCTTCGGAAGAAGGCAAGGGCAGCACCTTCACGATCTCGTTGCCGGCCGTCTTGCCGGTCGCATCCGAGACGGCCGTGGCCGAGCGCCCGGCCATCCCGGGCTTCGAGACCCGCCTGGGCCGGGAGCTTGCCGGCGCGGACGAAAAGGCTTCGCCGGACGAGGTCAAGCAGGCCGTGAAGAGCGCGCTCAAGGGCGTCGACTCCGAGAAGACCATTCTCGTCGTGGAGGACGACGAGCGTTTCCGGTTCTCCGTCGTGGAAGCGGCGAAGTCCTACGGCTTCCAACCGATCGAGGCCGCCGACGGCGAGGTCGCGCTTGGCATCCTTCGCTCCCACGTGCCTTCCGCGATCCTCCTCGACATCAAGCTGCCGGGCATCAGCGGCCTGGGCATCCTCGAGATGATCAAGCAGATGCCGCACTTGCGTCACGTGCCGGTGCACATGATCTCGGCGCTCGAATACCAGCAGAATGCCTTGCGCATGGGCGCGCTCGGCTACCTCACGAAGCCCGTTACGATCGACAAGGTCCGTTCGGCCCTGGGTCGGATCGAGAAGATCATCTCGACGAAGCTTCGCCGCGTGCTGCTCGTCGAGGATGACCCCGTTCAGCGCCTGGCCGTTTCCGAACTTATCGCGGGCTCCGATATCGAGGTCGTGAGCGTCGACACGGGCGAGGCCGCCATCGATCGCGTCAAGCGGGACGGCTTCGACTGCATCATCCTCGACCTCACTTTGCCGGACGTTTCGGGCATCGATCTGCTCGGCGAGCTGCGCAAGCTCGAGGTCGCGCTCCCCCCCGTCGTCATCTACACGGGCAAGGACCTGACCGAGGAGGAAGACCAGTACCTTCGCAAGTTCTCCGAAAGCATCATCATCAAGGGCGCCCGCTCGCCCGAACGTCTTCTCGACGAAGTGAACCTCTTCCTGCACCGCGTGGAGTCGCTGCTCCCCGAGTCGACGCGCGCCATGCTGAGCCACCTCCGCTCGCAGGCCAAGGGCTTCGAAGGCAAGAAGATCCTCCTCGTCGACGACGACATCCGGAATATCTTCGCGCTCACGAGCGCCCTCGAGTCGAAGGGACTCAAGGTCGAGATCGCGCGCGACGGATTGCAGGCCCTCGAGGCGGTCGCTAAGCACGCCGACATCGACTTGGTCCTGATGGACATCATGATGCCGAAGATGGACGGATTCGAGGCCATCCGCCGTATCCGTCAGGACGCGAATCCGCGGATCAAGGGACTTCCCATCGTCGCCCTCACGGCGAAGGCCATGAAGGAAGATCACGAGCGTTGCATCGAGGCCGGCGCGAGCGACTACCTTCCGAAGCCGGTCAACCTCGAGAACCTCATGACGATCCTCAAGGTTTGGCTCTCGCCGCGGGGGCTTTTCTTGTGACGAAGATCGACGAGGTCGAAAGACATCTTTTTTTCGAGGGAATTTACCTCAAGTACGGCTACGACTTCCGCCAGTACGCCGAAGCCTCGCTGGACCGTCGCCTCGCCGGGCTCTTGGGCGACTACCAGGCTTCGAGCCTGCTTGACCTGCTGAAGCGGGCCCTGCGGGAGCCCGAGGAGTTCCGCAAGATCTTGGGGTCGTTGACTATCAACACTTCCGAATTCTTTCGGGATCCGACCTTCTTCAAGGTCCTCCGCGAATCCGTGTTTCCGGTGCTGAAGACCTATTCGAAGGTCACGATCTGGAGCGCGGGCTGCAGCACGGGCGAAGAGGTCCTCAGCCTCGCGATCGCCCTCAAGGAAGAGGGGCTCGATCGTCGCGCGACGATTCACGCGACCGACATCAATCCCTTCGTGCTGAAGTCCGCGAAGACGGGGATCTTCGAGGCATCGTGCATTCCCACCTTCAACAAGAACTACGCCGCGGCCGGCGGTACGGGAACGCCTTCGCAGTATTACGGTGCGGAGTACGGGCTCGTCCGCTTCAATCCGGACTTGCTCGAGAACGTCGTCTTCTCCGAACATAACTTGGCGACGGACGCGGCCTTCCTCGAGGCGCACCTCATCCTTTGCCGGAACGTCTTCATCTATTTCAGTCGCGAGTTGCAGGAGCGTGCGCTCGAGCTCTTCGCGAGATCGCTCGTGCACAAAGGTTTCCTCGCGCTCGGCAGCAAGGAAACCCTGCGCTTTTCGAGCCTGGCGCCGAACTTTCAAGCCGTGAGCCCCGGGGAGAACGTCTTCTCGTTGCTTTCCCGGTCGGAGCCCAAGCCGTGAGGCGACCGCGGGCTTGCTTCGTCGGCGCGTCGGCGGGCGGAGTTACGGCCCTCCAAAAGCTGCTCCTCGAGTTGGACGACGATTTTCGGCTTCCGATGATCGTCGTCCAACACTTGCATCCCAGCACGAACGTTACGCCAAGCCTCATCTACCGATCGCGGGCACGGCTGAGCTTCGTCGAAGCCGAAGATAAGGCCCCCATCGAAGAGGGACACGTCTACTTCGCGCCCGCCGATTATCATCTGCTCGTCGAGAAGACTTTTCGCTTCGGGCTCAGCTCGGATCGGCACGTGCAGCACGCGCGACCTTCGATCGATGTTCTCTTCGAGTCGGCGGCCATCGCCTACGGTGCGGACGCCTGCGGCGTGGTGTTGACGGGTGCGAACCAGGACGGCGCGGCCGGCCTACGCGCCATCGCCGACGAAGGCGGCTTCGCGATGGTCCAAGACGCGGCGGATGCCGAGTTCCCGCTCATGCCCTCGTCCGCCCTCAAGGCCGTGCCGTCGGCCCGGACCGGCACGATCGCTGAGATCGCCAAGGAACTCTCGCGGATCTCGCGCTCCTAGGCCTCGGCGCAAACGGCCTCGAGCCACTTGCAGATTTCTTTCGCGTGCCGGGTCGTCTCGCGACGGGCGCGCAGCCACCAGACGCTCACGCAGCCCTGCGAGGGGAGGCTCAGTCCGACCCGAGCGAGCTTCTTGTCCCGCAGCGCGCTCCGCACGAGCAGCTCGGGGACGCAGCCCCAGCCGAGTTTGGCTTCGACGGCGCTGCGCACGCCGATGAGGCTATCCATGAGCGTGTCTTCCGTGAGGGCCGGCGCGAAGCCCAGTCGCACCTCGGGATTGATGTCGGCGTGGCGTACGAAGGGACGCGCGTTGAGCCGCTCGATCGTTTCTTTTGGGGAAGCGCCGGAGAACGCTTTCTCCCAGGCGGTAGGAACGATGACGACCCAGTTTTCGGCGCCGACCCGGCGGTGGGCGAGGGCGGGGTCCGTGGGCGGATGGCAGCTCACCACGTAGTCGGCCTTGCCGTCGAGGAGACTGCGCTCCAGGCTGGGCGAGGTCGTGTTGAAGGAATAACTGACTCCCTCGCGGCTTTGCTCCCGGAGTTCCGCGAGCGAAGGGATGAGGACCTGCTCGGCCATCCACATCGTCGTCGCGATGCGGAGACGGGACTTGGCGTCGAGCCAGGCGCGTTGGCTCGTGAGCCCTTCCTCGGCCCACTGGGCGGCACGCTGTCCGCGTTCGGTGGGGGTCCACTTGCCGTGCAGCTTCTGCAGGAGCCCGTGGTCTTCCGCGATCGTGCGGACCTTGCGCACGAGCAGCGTGGGGTCGCAGCTCAGTCGGGTCGCCGCCTCGCGGAGCGAACTCGTTTGGCCAATGGCGCGGACGATGAGGCAGTACTCGGGGGGGACTTGAAAGCCTTCCATGTGTAGACATTTCGTTAGCTTGAAGTTGCGTTATCCGCAACAGCGCCTTTCGGCGCCTTCGCGTAGGGTACTCCCAGGAGGTCCCATGAAAACCACGAAAGTATTCCTCTTGGCCGCTTTGCTCGGGCTCCCCGCGGGTGCCGCTTCGGCCGGATGCAACCCCTGCATCTGCGGCGCCGGCGGCGGCAAGCCGCCGCCCCCCGACTGTCACGAGCGGAAGGCCACTTCGGAGATGCCGGGCCCCATCGGGGCACCGAAGGCGGCTCCGTCGAGTTCACGCGCCGGCTCGAAGTAAAGGTGAAGGAAGCTCGGCCCAAGTCGCCCGCGCCGTGAGTGGCCGCCGCGCTAAGGAGGGGGCGTTGTAGCTCGACGGGGCTACAACTCTTCGTTCCGCGATGGCTTGCGCCCGGTCGGAATGAGCCTAAACTCAAGGCTTCACCCCGGGGGAAGCGCTTGAACCATCTGTCCGCCTTGAAGGCCTATCTTAACGATCACCCTGACTTTGAACGTTGGAAGCGCGAGGCCCACCGGGAAGGCCGGCGGAAGTGCTTTTCCGTCCTCGCGCTCTGGATCCTCAGCTACGCGCTTTACCTGGCCTGCGCGGGGAATCTCTCGGGATGGGGCCTGTTCCCCGTTGTCGTGTCCAGCGTCGCCTTTACGCTCGTCACGACGATCGCCATGTTCGCGGTCATGCACGACGGCAGCCACAACGCCTCGGGCTTCACCAAGCGAACGAACGGCGTGTGGAGCAAGACGATTTCGATCTGCGGCGGGAGTTCCATCCTTTGGTACCACCAGCACTGCGTGGCCCACCACATGCACACGAACACGCCCGGGCGCGACTACGACATCGAGGGCGGCGGGCTCATGCGTTTGCACGTCGAAGACCCCTTGCTGTCGCACCACAAGTACCAGCACCTCTACGCGTGGTTCCTGTACGGCTTCGCGGTTTTCATGTGGGTCTTCGTTTCGGATTTCGCCGATCTCGCCAAGAACAAGCATCGCCTTCCGAAGGAAGTGAGTCGGCGCGTCTGGCGGGAGATCCTCGTTTTCAAACCGATCGCCCTGGGCCTTTTTTGGTTCCTGCCGGCTTGCCTGATGGGGAGCTTCTGGCTGGGCGCCGGATTCTTCTTGGCGCACCTGGCCCTCATGGGCTTCCTCCTCGCGCTCGTCTTTCAGATGGCGCACACCTCGGGGACCAAGCTCATGGGCACCCAAGCCTTAGAGCGTGAGCGTGGGTGGGTGGCCCGTCAGACCGAAACGACCACGAACTTTGCGACGGGCAACCGCTTCTTGACCTGGGCGCTGGGCGGACTCAACTTTCAAGTGGAGCACCACTTGTTTCCCGATTGGGGCCACACCCTCTACCCGAAAATCGCCCCGTCGGTGAAGGCTTTTTGCGAAGCCCACCGGCTCAGCTACCACGACTTTCCGAAGTTCCGGCAGGCGGTGAGCGGACACTACGGATTCCTAAAGTATCTCGGGGATCGAAGCTCCGCGCCCGACGTTTTGTCTCCGCGCCAAAAGATCGTGACGGAAACGGGAGTGCTGCCTCGAGGCGCCGTTCGAGTCGGCCGGGCGGCCGAGCGAGAGGGGTCGGGCGAGTTTTTCGAGCCTTTAAAAACAAGTGTCGCT
>DDRA01000033.1:13065-32728 GCA_002343545.1 Bacteriovoracaceae bacterium UBA2428 | reverse complement strand
CACGGAAGTTCGGTTCGGCGAAGTTCGCCAGGCCCCCAATCCGCCGCGCCTGACCTACAATCCCGACCACCCGGTGACCGCCGTTCGCGGGAAGGTCGTGGAGGCCTACCAAGAAATCATGAAGATGCCGGTTTGAGGGGCGTGACGTACGATGTGGCAATCGATTCAAAATCTGCTTAGGGACCTGGGCGAGCAGTGGGATAAGCTCAGCGGCGGCAAGAAGGTCGGCGCGCTTACCCTCTTCGGTCTTCTGCTCGCTTGCATCGTGGGTCTCGGCGTGTGGGTCGGGGAAAAGTCCTTCGCTCCCCTCTACACGAACCTGCAGCCGGACGCCTCGATCGCGCTCGTCAAAATCCTCCAGGAAGAGAACATCCCCTACCTCGTCTCGAACGACGGCGGTACGATCTCGATTCCGCCGGAGCTCGTGCAGCCGACACTGATGAAACTCGCCGTGCGCGGAACGCCGGGCGGCCAGAAGCCGGGCCTCGAGCTTTTCGACAAGGAGAGTTTCGGAACCTCGAGCTTCGTCCAGCGGATCAACTACGTCCGGGCCCTCCAGGGCGAGCTGACCCGCACGATCAATACGCTCCGCTCGGTCCGCAAGAGCAACGTGCACGTCTCGATGCCTCCGAAGTCGTCTTTCCTCGAGCAGACGGAAGATCCGAAGGCAAGCGTCGTCGTGGAACTCCACCCCGGCAAGACCCTGGCGAAAGAAGAAGTCCGCGGCATCCAGAACCTCGTGGCCGCTTCGATCGAAGGGCTGCGCCCGGAACGGGTCACGGTCGTCGACACCTCGGGCGTGGCGTTGAGCCAGGCCGCCGATCCCATCGGTGTCCTTTCCACGACGATGCTCGAACGTCAGACGCAGGTCCAGCGGCAGCTCGAAGCCCGCGTCGAAGAAATCGTGAGCCGCATCGTCGGCCGCGGCAACGTCGTCGTTCGAGTGAACGCCGACCTGGATTTCGATCCCGTCGTCGAGCGCGAGACCCTCTACGATCCCGAACAAACGGCGCTGCGTTCCCAGGACAAGCAGGAAAACAACATGGAGGCCTCGCGCGCCTCTCCGGGCGCGGCGGGCGTGGCCGGCGCCGGCGGGGCCCTTCCGGGGCCGGCGTCGACGGGACCCGAGTCGCGCCAGGCCGTCGCGAAGTCCAACGACCGCCAGCAGTTCGAGGTCTCGAACAAGATCCGCAACCGCGAGAAGGCCCTCGGAAGCGTGAAGCGGCTTTCGGTCGCCGTGCTCGTGAACCACGAGACGTCGGTCGACCCCGCCGGCAAGAGCAGCACGAAGCCGCTGGCCGACGAAAAACGCGTCGCCATCGAGAAGCTCGTCAAGGACGCCGTTGGTTTCGTGAACGGCCGCGACAGCGTGTCGATCGAAAGCTCTCCCTTCGCCTCGGAAGACCTCGACAAGGCCGATCAGCTCATCGCGCAGCGTGAGCGTCAGCAGCTGATCTACTCGCTACTCCGCTACGGCACGGTCGGGTTGATCGTAATGTTCTTCTTCATGCTCATCGTGCGCCCATTCGTTCGCTGGATCACGGGCATCTCGACGAC
This sequence comes from Bacteriovoracaceae bacterium UBA2428, assembly GCA_002343545.1. Lineage (GTDB taxonomy): Bacteria > Bdellovibrionota > UBA2428 > UBA2428 > UBA2428 > UBA2428. Next base: position 31,171 of record DDRA01000033.1, on the reverse strand, counting down.
GAAGATCGAGACGGTGCTCCCCCGCACGGTCGAGGAGCTCGAGACGATGCAGAACACCGCGACGAACGCGCTGCCCGGGCTCGCCAACCTGCCTTTGCTCGAGGAGACGGTCGACATCGAAAAGGCCGAAGGCGAACTCCTCAAGGAAAAGATCATGTCGCTCGTGGACATGTCGCCCGACAAGGCCGCCCGCATCATCAGCGATCTCTTGGCGTTGGACCTCGTGCCGGACAAGAAACCGGGCAAGCGGAAGTAGGAAGAAGGGCGTATGGCACCGCAACCAAAAAAAGACGTCGTCCTGGATCAAAACTCCCGCTTGAGCGGCGCCGAGCGCGCCGCCCTCATCATGAACTCGCTGGGCGAGGAAGTTTCGGGGAAGATCCTCAAGAATCTCAAGGATAACGACATCCGCCGCGTCATCTCGGTCATGGCCAAAATGAAGAAGGCGCCGATCGGGCTCATCAAGGTCGTGATGATGGAGTTCTACCGCGCGCTAAGCGAAGAGAACGAAGTCCTCTTCGGCAGCATCAACGACCGCGACGCCATCATCAAATCCCTGGGTGAGGACCGCGCGAAAGTCATCTTCGGCGCGAGCGGCGGCCAGATCCAGCAAAAGTCCCTCGAAGCTCTCGAGATGGTGGATACGCGGACCCTCGCGAACTACCTCATGAACGAACACCCTCAGACGGTCGCGCTGATCGTGGCCCACCTGCCGCCCGAGAAGAAGAGCGAAGTTCTCAAACGCCTTCCCGAGGGGATGCAGGGCGAGGTCGTGCTTCGAGTCGCGAACCTCGACTACATCAGTCCGGACCTTCTCGACCAGGTCGACGAAGTCCTCAAGCAAGGCCTCGCCACGATGGCGACGGGCGAAACGACCAAGCTCGGCGGGGTCGAGCCGGTCGCGGAGATGTTCAACCTCATGGACAAGAACTCCGAGCAATCGATCATGTCGCGGGTCGAGGAGAAGGACCCGCTGCTCGCCGAGGAAATCCGTCGCCTCATGTTCGTCTTCGACGACCTCGTCAAGGTCGACGAAAAGGGCATGGGCCTGATCCTGAAGGAAGTGAACAACGAAATCCTTCTCAAGGCCCTCAAGTCCGCGCCGGACGGCGTGAAGGACAAGGTCTTCCGCAACATGTCCAAACGCGGCGCGGAGATGATCAAGAACGATCTGGATACGATGGGGCCCATCCGCGTCTCCGACGTCGAAACGGCCCAACAAGCGATCGTGGCCATCGCCCGACGTCTCGAGGAAGAAGGCAAGATCTTCATCGAGCGCGGCGGCGACAGCGACGGGATGGTGTAAGGAATGGCGAAGGACAAGGCTCCCGTGTCTCGCGACGAAAACGCCCGCAGCCTCTCGGAAGGTTTCGTGCGTTTTGGGCAGACGGCCTCCTCGAAGCCCCTCTTGCCTCCGGGCGCCGAGGTTCGTCCTCACGAGTCGCGGGATCTCCGGTCCCAGAATCGCCAGAGCTACCAGCAGATCCGCTCGCAGTTCACGGCCGACAAGACGGCCAAGTCGAGCCGCTTTTCCCTCAGTGAACTCGTTTCGAGCCAGCTTTCGGTCGAGGTCGAGGAGCAACGGCGCTTCGAGAAACGCGTGACCGAAGAGGTCGAGAACCAGCTTTCCGTCGTTCGCCGCGAGGCGATGGAGCGCGGTCACGCCGAAGGGCTCGAGAAGGGCCGCGCCGAGGCCTACGAGGCGGAGCGCGCCCGACTCGTCGCCCAGGTCGAGAATCTCTCCTCGGCGCTCGGCGCGATCCGCAAAGCCCGCGAGGATCTGATCGGTGACTACGAGCGCCAGCTCGTGGACGTTTCCTTCCGCCTGGCCGAGCTCGTGGTGCACACGCATATATCCGAGCGACCGGAAATGATCCATAAAACGCTCGGCGCGATCCTCTCGCGTATCGCGCGCGAAGAAGACGTCCGCATCCGCCTGGCCGTCTCGGATTTCGAGTCGATCGACGAGATTCGCAGTTCCATCGAGGAAATGTCCCGATCCGGCCGAGTCTCCTTCGACGTCGATTCCTCCCTCAAAGCCGGCGACTGCGTGGTCGAGAGTTCCAGCGGCGAAATCGCTTCGTTCGTCGAAGACAGTCTCGCCAAGCTCCGCAAAGAAATGCTCTCGCTCGTAAACATGCGGCTCGAAGGAACGGGGACCTGACGATGGCCGAAGCCTCCAGCGCGCCCGACCTGGGCCGTTACCTCAAGCGCCTCGAGCTGATGCCGCTCTTCCGGGAGTCCGGTCGCGTGCGCAAGGTGCTGGGCCCGATCGTGGAGGGAACGCTGCCGGGTGCCGTCGTGGGGGGCGTCTGCTGGATCACGCAACCCCGCCGCGACCCGATCGAAGCGGAAGTCGTCGGCTTCCGCGATAAGACGGCGCTGCTCATGCCGCTCCAGCATCCCGAAGGAATCGGCATGGGCGCCCGGATCGAAAGCGGAGCCGACGCGACTTCGGTTTCGTTGGGGCCTTGGATGCTCGGCCAGCTGCTCGACGGTTACGGCCGGGTGCTCGGCGTCGAGAGCCAGCCGATCCCCGAAGAAATTCGCCCCATCCGCTCGGGCGCTCTTTCTCCGCTCGAACGTTCATCGATCCGGGACCGTCTCGAAACGGGCGTGCGCGCGATCGATGCGGCGATGCCCGTTGGGCTCGGCCAGCGCCTGGCCGTGATGGCGGCCTCGGGCGTCGGCAAGTCCGTGCTGATGGGTATGATCGCCCGACAGTCGAAGGCGGATATCAACGTGATCGCGCTCATCGGCGAACGGGGACGCGAGGTCACCGAGTTCCTCGAACGCGACCTCGGCCCCGAGGGCATGAAGAAGTCAATCGTCGTCGCCGTTACGAGCGACGAGTCCCCCGTGCTTCGGGTTCGCGGGGCGCTCCTGGCGGCGACCATCGCGGAGTACTTCCGCGATCAGGGGCAGAACGTCATGCTCATGATGGATTCCGTGACCCGATACGGAATGGCGCTGCGTGAAATCGGCCTTGCCGCCGGTGAGCCGCCGACCACGAAAGGGTATACGCCCTCGGTCTTCGCGGCGATGCCCAAGCTCCTCGAACGCGCGGGCGCGCGCCGCAAGGGCGGATCGATCACGGGGCTCTACACGGTGCTCGTCGAAGGCAACGATATCGACGACCCGATCGCCGACAACGTCCGTTCCATCGTGGACGGCCACATCCTGCTTTCGCGCGAGCTCGCGACGAGGAACCATTACCCGGCGATCGACGTGCTCGGAAGCATCTCGCGTTTGACCGAAGCCGTCTCGAGCGAAACCGATCTCCGCCGAAACTCCCAGATTCGCGAAGTCCTTTCGATCTACCGATCGGCCGAAGATCTCATCAACATCGGCGGCTACCGGAAAGGGACGAACCCCGATTGGGATCGCGCGATCGACCTTTACCCGAAGATCATCGCCTTCCTGAAACAGGGTACTCGCGAGCGTTCGGACCTGAACACGGTCCGGGCGAAGCTCGAGGAGGTCTTCCGTGGCTAAGTTCGTCTTCAAGCTCGATCCGCTCAAGCAGATGCGGGAGAATCGTCTCAAAGCCGCGCGTCGCGAACTCGCGGACCTGCAGGCAAAGGCCGTCCGATTGGGCGCCGCCCTCCGTCGCTGCGTGGATTCGGGCCGGGACGCCATGGAAAACGGCGCCGCCGCGGCGAACGGCGCGGATTGTCTTCGCAACGGCGAGATCGTTCGCCTGGCGCACGCGCGGGCCGAGCATCTCCGCAAGGACATCCAGTTCGTCGAGGGCGAGATCGAGCGTCAACGCCGTTGGGTCGCCCACCTCGGGCAAGAGCTCCGGGCCGTCGAGAAGCTCGAAGAAAACAAACGTTCGGCTTTCAACGCGCAGCAGAGCCTGCTCGAGAAACGCCGGATGGACCGGTGGACCGCGGAGAACCATTCGCGCGAGCGCTTCGGGCGCCTGGACGAGGAGACCGACAAATGAAACACGGTTGGGTTCTCTTCGTCTGCGGGGTGCTGGGCGTCTTCGCGGCGGGCTCGCTCCTGCACGTCAAGTCGGCGAACGGCAGCGACGAGAAGGCCCCCGCCAAGTCGGTCGCGTCCGAACTCGACACCAAGCCCAAGGTTCCGCTCTCGAAGCAGTACGACGACGCCCTGGCGGCCCAGAAGAAGGAAATCGAAGAAGCCCAACGTCGGTTGCGCGAGCGCGAGGAGCGTCTCGTCGCCGAGGAAAGCCGCGTGAAGTTGCGTATCGAGGAACTCGTCTCGGTCCAGACGCAGATCGAGAAACTCCGCGCGGAAATGACCAAGCATGAAGGCGAGGATCTCGCGCGTCTCGTGAAGAGCGTCGAGACGATGCAGCCCAAGAAAGCCGCGTCGCTCGTTTCGGCGATGGAGGATTCGCTCGCCGTCGCGGTTCTCCGGAAGATGAAGGAAAAGAAAGTCGCGGGAGTTTTCGACGTCATGGAGCCCAGCCGGGCCGTGGCGTTGTCGACCTTGTTGGCGGATCGTAAACCGGCCGCCACCGGGTCAAAGGGCGAGGCTTCGGCCCCAAGGGAGCCCGTTCGGCCTTAGGCCGGGCGTCTTAAGGAAAGGAGGAAAACATGGATGAGTGATTTTTTTAACGTATCAATGACCGGAATGTCGGCGTTGCTGCAGGGGATGGCTTCGTCGCCGTCACCTCTGGCCTCGGCGATGACCCCGGTCCCCACGGGCGAGAACGGCTTTGCCGACCTGCTCGGACTCGTCGAGGACCTGGAAATCGCGGAAGGCCAAAACGGATCGCGCGAGGAATTCCTGTCCGAGGCGGCTTCGAACGCGGAATTTCCGTCGCTCCGTCAACTCGAGTCGGCCCGCAACGAATCGGCGCTGGCCTTGAGCCTACCGCTGAACCCGACCCAAGACCTTTCGGTGGCAACCAAACCTTTGAACGTTGGACGCGCGCCCCTCGGGGGCCGCGAAACGTTGGATGCCGCGGCTTTGTCGCTTGAAGCCGAAGGGATGAATCGGGAAGCCTTGCGTGGACTCGCTTCGAAGTCGGCCACTCCGGCGCCGAAGGGCGAAGCGGTCGCCCAATGGTCGGCCGCGCTCGCTTCGGGCGACGTAAAGTCGGTGACGATCGAAGGCGTTTCGGTCGCTTCGGAAGGCTCGGGCCTGGAGCGGGGACTGCTTCCCGCGGCGCCGCCGGCGCTTGCCTCGAAGCCCCGGACCGAACGGAACGATCGCGCCGAATCCGCGTTGCCGCCCCTCGCGGCGACGACGGCGGACCGCTTCTCGGCCCTCGTCGAAGAGTCGGCGCCGCCGGTCGCGTCGAACCCCGAGCCCAAACTTCGGGAACGTTCGGCCGCGCCGAAGTCGGACGTCCGCGAGACCCTCGAACGCGGGAACGCGCCGAAGCGGGAAGTCGCGAGCGCCGAGCCGCGCGAGATGGGATCGAAGGATCGCGCATTGACGACCGAACTCGTCGAAGAATTTTCGCCGAAGGGCAAGGTTCGCGACGCGAAGTCGTTCCTGCTCGATCGCGCCGATCTCGCTTCGGAAGGCGCCCACCGCGGCGAACAGCTCTCGAACGCGCGGATGCCCGCCGTCGTCGGGGCCGCCGGCCTGGGCGAAGGCGATCGCGATCCGAGGGTCAGCGGCGAATCGATCAAGTTCGTCGCCGATCGGATCGATCAACTGAAGGCTCAAGGCGGAGGAACGATCAAGGTCGAGCTCAACCCGCAGTCCCTCGGAACCATCGAAGTTCGCGTTTCGATGAGTCGCAACCAGGTTCGCGTTCAGGTGTCGGCCGAACGGCCGGAGACCTTGAAGGCGCTGGAAGCGGCCCGCCTCGACTTGTCGTCGAAGCTGAACGAAGGACCGCGCGCGGCCGACCTTGAGTTCGTCGCCCGCGGATCGACGGCCGTCGTTCGCGATGCCCTTGCTTCGGCGGACTCGTTCCTGGACGTTCGTGACCTGTCGGCAAACCGGCGGGCATCGGATGTGCAGGTCACGTCCACGAGCGGCGGAAGCTTGTCGTCGGAACGTCGCGAAGGCGGTTCCTTTGACGGCTTCGGTCGCGAGGAGCGTCGGGAAAACGCGCGCGATCAGTGGGAATCGGTTTTCGATCGCCGGAAATCGGCCTGAGGATCTTGGTTAGTTAACTTGAGCCGGCGGCCCGCGTGAAGGCGGGTCGCCGGTGATTCGGACGAAAGGAGGCGTACGATGGAAATTCCGAAGAACGAGTCTTTGGGAAGCCAGCTCAATCGGATGAACGGAACTCCGATGGAGAAGAACCTCTACGCCCAGCCCAAGCAGCTCGACAAAGAACAGTTCCTGAAGATGTTCATGGAGCAGCTGAAGTACCAAGACCCCATGAATCCGGTCAACAACGAGCAGTTTTCGCAGCAGATGGCGATGTTCTCGCAGCTCGAGCAGCAGATCTCGATGAACAAGAACATCGAGAAGCTCGTTTCGAACCAGAATAATTCGCAAGTCGCCGCGCTTCAGCTCGTCGGCAAGAGCATCGCCGCGGACCGCGCGACGATCTACCACGACAAGGAAAAGCCTTCGGCGTTGCAGTTCAAGGCGCCGCAAGACATGAACGAGATCAAGGTCGAGATCAAGGACCTCAACGGCGAAACCGTACGGACGATGAATATGGGCTCGCGCAACCAGGGCGAGATCCAGACCAAGTGGGACGGCAACGACGAGACGGGTCGCCCCATGCCCGCGGGTCGTTATACCTACGCCATTTCCGGCAAGGGAATGGACGGCAAGGACGTCAAGATCGAGACGAAACTCGAAGGTCGCGTCACCGGCGTGACGTCCAGCAGCGGCGTCGTCTTCCTGCTCGTGGGCGACCAACGTATCGGCCTCAACGACGTCGAGACGATCAAGGAGTCGAGCGAGACCAAAGACAAGGCTTTGGCGACGAACGACGGGAAAACGTCTGGCACGGAAAACGCATCTCAGAAAGCGAACGGGGCCGAGGCTCCGAAATCCGACGCCGTCGCCGCCGCGCCGAAAGTCGCGGTCGCGGACGACGTCGCGAAGGAACTGGCCCGGAACGAAACGACGACCGCAGGCAATGAAGAGGGTTCCTCTCTTCATCCCCTGCTTCCGATGATGTACCGTTAGAGGAGGAGGTGACGAAAGTAAGATGTCGAACGTGAAGCTGGGACCGACCGGGGCCGGATCGCTTCCTCTCGAGAGACTCGAGCGGGTCGACCGACCGAAACCGGAGGCGACCGGGACGGGCAAGGGCAAAGCGCCCGCGCAACCGTTCTCGGAGTTCCTCGGGCAACAGCTTCAGAACGCGCCGAAGACAAGCGGCGCGGCCGAGTTGAAATTCTCGGCTCACGCGCAAGCGCGCCTCCAGAGTCGCGGGATCGAGTTGAGCCCCGACGACATGCTGAAGATGCGCGAAGCGGTGCAGAAGGCCGGCGAGAAGGGATCGCGCGAAAGCCTGATTCTTTCGGACAAGGGCGCCTTCGTCGTGAGCGTGAAGAACAACACGGTCATCACGGCCATCGACAAGGATTCGCTGAAGGACAACGTCTTCACGAACATCGATAGCACGGTGATGATCTGAGTCCGAGAGACTGAAGATCGAAAGACAACGACCGAGGGGAAAAGATTTCGGTTTAACGAGCTGGACGCGGACGACCTCCGCGGGGCTCCCCAGGGACGCGACGAATTCGCGGCCCACCCGAAATCGCTATTTTTGGGGGAGATACTATGAGCATTTTGGCAGGCCTTTACACGGGCATTTCCGGACTTCAAGCTTCGGGTTCCGCGCTCGGAATCATCGGCGACAACATCGCGAACGCCGGCACCACGGCCTACAAAGCCAGCCGCGGCGAGTTCCAGGACGTCATCGCGTCCAACCTGAAAGGCATCTTGGGCGGCAACCAGATCGGCCGCGGCGTGCGCTTGGCGGGCGTCACCTCGATCTTCACGCAAGGTAACCTGACGCCGACCGAACGGGACGCCGACATGGCGATCCGCGGCGACGGCTTCTTTATCCTCAAGAACTCGGGCGGCGCGGGCGAAGTTTCCTACACCCGTGACGGTTCCTTCCGCTTCGACGACAAGGGCCGCATGACCTCGACCGACGGTTCGCTGCTCCAAGGCTACAAAGTCGATCCCGAGACCGGCAAGTCGGCCACGGAGCTCACGGACATCCAGTTCTCGTCGAACACGATCCCCGCCAAAGGCTCGACCTCGATCCGGATCGACGCGAACCTCGACACCCGCAAGACCGTCAACCCGGCGGCCTTCGACCTCGCGACGGCCGACAAGACCGCCGACTTCACGACGGCGGTGCGGATCTACGACACCACCGGCACCGCGCACTCCGTGAACATGCACTTCTACAAGCGCCAAGACGGCGAGTGGGAGTGGAACGCTTCGGCCGACGGCTCGGCGCTTCAGGGCGGCGTGGACGGAACCCCCCAGGTGATCGCCAAGGGCAAGCTGACCTTCACGCCCGACGGCAAGCTGAACTCCGATGAGATTCTCGAGTCGAATATCAGCTTCCGCGGCGCCCAAGCCGGTCAGAAGGTCGACTTCAACTTCGGCGACTCGATCATCACGCGCAAGGGAACGGGAACGCAGGGTTCGACGCAGTACGGTTCGAACAGCCAGGTCTACCGTCAACTTCAAGACGGCTACGCGGCCGGCAACCTGACGAACTTTTCGGTCGACGAGCAAGGCGTGGTTTCGGGCAGCTACTCGAACGGCGTGACGCGTCCGCTCGCGAAGATGGCGCTGGCCCGCTTCGAGAACAACGAAGGTCTCTACAAGCTCGGTTCGAACCGCTTCAAGGAAGCCGTCCTTTCGGGTCAGCCGCTCGTCGGTTCGGCCGGCGAAGCGGGTCGCGGCCAGGTGGTCTCGAAGACGCTCGAATCCTCGAACGTCGACCTCGCCAACGAGTTCGTGAAGATGATCCAAACCCAGCGTAACTTCCAAGCGAACGCGAAGACGATCACGGCGAGCGACGAGCTCCTGCAGGACATCATTAACCTCAAGCGCTGATCGGTTTCCTGACGTCTAAGCTCGGTCTTTGACGCCCCACCGTGACGGTTTCCCGTCGCGGTGGGGCTTTCGTCAAAGTTCCGTGCGATCTCGTCAAATCCTCGTCCCTTCGGCGGGGGTAGAATGCCTTCCGGGCCGACAAGCCCGTGGCACGTGCTTTGCTCCCATGTTCTCGGGAGGGCACGTGGCCGAAGAGCAAGCAGCGCCGAACACGGAAGCAGGCGGCGAGAACGACGCCGTACAAAGAAAAGACGGAGAAGCCGCGAAGGGCTCCGGCGGCGGAGGCGTTCCCAAGATTCTGCTGATCGTGCTCGTACTGAACGTCTTGATCGTCGGCTTCGTCGCGTTCGCCCTCTACAAAGTCATGGTCAAGCCCGCCGCCAAGGTCTCGCTCGGCGACATCGCGGCTTCGGAAGACGGCGCCCATGGCGGCGGTCATGGAGCCGCGGCCGCGGACGGCCACGACGCCAAGCCGGCCGCGCCCGAAGTGGCGGTCGAGTTCTTCACGGAAAGCTTCATGGTCAACCTGGCCGACTCGCGCGGCGCGAACTTCGCCAAGGTCGACGTCGTCTTCGAGGTGAACGACGACTTCGTGAAGGCCGAGATGCAGAAGCTCAAGCCTAAGATTCGTGACTTCATCACGATCCTCCTTTCGAGCAAAACCTACGAACAGATCGAGTCCTCGGACGGACGGGACTTCCTGCGCGAAGAAATTCGCAACAAGGTCAACGGTTACCTACCCCGCGGCCAGATCAAGGACGTCTACTTCACGCAGTTCATCCTGCAATAGGGCGGAAGGGAGCGATCGATGAGCCAAGTATTGTCCCAGAAGGAAGTCGACGCCCTCCTGAACGCCGTCATCGGCGGCGAGGTCGAGACCCAGAAGAGCGCGGCGGCCCCCGAGGACGAGGGAGTCGTTACCTACGACCTGACTTCCCAGGACAAGATCATCCGCGGCCGGATGCCGACGCTCGACATCGTGTACGAGCGTTTCATCCGCGCCTTCCGGATGAACCTCTCGCAGCAGCTCCGGAAGATGGCGACCCTCAACATCGCCGCCACGGACACCATGAAGTTCGGCGAGTTCGTGAACACCTTGCCGCTTCCGTCGTGCATGAGCGTCATCCGGTTCGAAACGCTCCGCGGCTCCGGCATCGTGGTTCTCGAGTCGAAGCTCGCGTACTCGCTCATCGAGAGTTTCCTGGGCGGAACGGATCGCCCCTACACGAAAATCGAAGGCAAGGAATTCACGCCGATCGAGCTTTCGATCGTCCGGAAGGTCGTCGTGTCGGCGCTCGAGGACCTCGAGAAGGCCTGGGCGCCCGTGACGCCGATGAAGATCAACTTCGTGCGAACGGAAACGAACCCTCAGTTCGTCGGTATCGTGCCGCCTTCGGATATCGTGATCGTGACGACTTTCAGCGTCGAGCTCGAAAACTCTTCGGGGACGCTCTCGATCGTGATCCCTTTCTCGACGCTCGAGCCGATCCGCCAGAAGCTCATCAGCGGTTTCCAGCAGGAAGTCGTCGAAACCGACCATTACTGGATCAACATGATGATCCGCCACCTCGAAGAAACGGGGCTGAACCTGGTCGTCGAGCTTGGGTCCAACGAGATGAGTCCGCGCCAGATTCTCGACCTGAAGGTCGGCGACGTCATTCCGCTGCGCACCGATGCGACCGCCGAGTTGCCGGTGCTCGTGGAAGGCGTCGCGCGTTTCCGCGGCCTCTTCGGCTCGAGCCGGGGAAGTCAGGCGGTCCAGATCACGGAAGTCGTCGAGAACCGCAACAAAGAGTTCCTCAAGAAGCGCTCCGACGAGGAAGGCGCTTCGGGCACCCTGGATGAGCTGAGCTAAGGAGAGTCCATGAACGACACGACGAACGACGAATCCGTACAGACGACGAGCCAAGAGGACGACGTCCAGCAACGGATGAAGAAGCTCGAGCTCATCCTCGACATCCCGCTCAAGGTGAGCGTCGAGCTGGGTCGCACGAAGATGCTCGTGAACGATCTCCTCCAGCTCGGTCAGGGTTCCGTGATCGAGTTAAGCAAGCTCGCGGGCGACCCCCTCGAGGTCTTGGTGAACGACAAGCTCATCGCCCGCGGCGAAGTCGTCGTGGTCAACGAAAAGTTCGGTATCCGGCTGACGGATATCATTTCGCCGCTCGAGCGTATCGAGAAGTTGGGGTGATCGCATGAATCCCGAAATGGCATCGATGGCGTTCAAGATGGTCACGGCGCTCGGCGCGACGCTCCTCGTTTTCGGGCTCGCCGCCATGGTCCTGCGCAAGGTTCAGTCCGGAGGCGGCCTCAAGGGCCTCACGGGCCGCAAGTCGCCGGCGAAGGGCATCGAGATCCTTCACCACTCGGCCTTGGCTCCGGGTCGCTCGCTCCACGTCGTGCGTTGCATGGGTAAGACGCTGCTCGTCGGCTCGACGTCGAGCGGCATCTCGCTGCTTTCCGAGCTCGAAGATGCGCTCGAGTCCGACGACTTCGGCTCGACTCTCATCGACAACCTCCGCGACAAGAGCGCTTCCTCCCTCAAACGCCAGGTGGCCGAAAGCCTGGAGAACGTTTCGAGAGTCTGATGCCTAAGCCCGGCGGATTTCGGATCGGACTCGCGCTCGCGGCTCTGCTGCCCGCCTCGGCGTGGGCGCAGTTGGCGCTCCCGAGCCTCCAGATCGGCCTCAAGTCGACGGCCCAACCGACGGAGGTCGTGGGCGTCCTGCAGATCCTCGTCCTGCTCACGGTGCTCACGCTCGCGCCGGCCATTCTCATCATGATGACCTCGTTCACGCGAATCATCGTGATCCTGAGCTTCCTTCGCCAGGCGCTCGGTACGACGACGATGCCGCCGAACCAGCTCCTCGTGGGTTTGGCTATGTTCCTGACCTTCGTCGTGATGGGGCCGACTTTCAAGGACCTCAACGAACGGGCCGTGCAGCCTTACCTCGCGGGCAAGATCACGCAGTCGCAAGCCTTGGACGAGGCGCAGGTTCCCCTGCGCGCCTTCATGCTCAAACAGACGCGTCCCAAGGACATCGAGCTCTTCCTGAAGCTCTCGGGCGAAAAGGAGAAGGTTTCTACCTCCGAAATCTCCTTCATGAAGCTCGTCCCGGCTTTCATGATCTCCGAGCTCAAGACCGCCTTCCAAATGGGTTTCATCATCTATCTGCCCTTCCTCGTGCTCGACATGGTCGTCGCGTCGGTGCTCATGGCGATGGGGATGATGATGCTTCCGCCCGTCGTGATCTCGCTCCCGTTCAAGCTCATGCTCTTCGTGCTCGTCGACGGATGGCAACTGCTCGTGGGGTCCATCGTCCGAAGTTTCGGTTAAGGGGGTCCGACCATGAACGAAATGTGGGTTATCGATCTGGCCAAGAGTTCGCTCAGTACGATGCTGCTCGTGTCGGCGCCGCTCCTCGTGACGGCGCTCGTCGTGGGCCTGCTGGTGTCCATCTTCCAGGCGCTGACGCAGATCAACGAGTCCACGCTGACCTTCATCCCGAAGATTCTCGCGATGGGAGGCGCCTTGCTGCTGCTCGGACCTTGGATGCTGAGGACGCTGACGACTTTCACGACGGATCTCTACGAACACATTCCGGCGCACCTGCGCTGATCCGCGGCGGAATCCATGGCGGTTGATACCCTTTTCGAGACGATCCTCGGGCTTATCCAGGTTCTGTTGAGGGTTGGCTGCTTTTGGATGTTCTTTCCGGTCTTCGGCGCGACGAGCACTCCCGCGCCGATCCGCGTCGCCGGCGCGTTCTGCCTTTCCTTTGCGCTCCAGCCCGTCGTGGCCATGCACCTCGAGCCGTGGCGGCTCGATCGTCTGCCCGACACCTCGCAGCTTTTTCTGTTCGCGCTTCGCGAGCTCGCGATCGGCGCGGGCATGGGACTTGTTTGTCGTTGGATGATCGGCACTTGCGTCGCGGCGGCCCACTGGGTGGGTGCCCAGATGGGCTTCTCGCAAGGGGGTATGTTCAACCCGGAGTTCGATACGAGCGAGAGCGCGTGGGCGGAGCTCCACCAGTGGATGTGCCTGACGCTCTTCCTGAGCGTCGGCGGCCATTACCTTCTTCTGCAGGCGCTCAAGGATTCCTACGCGATGGACGCCAGCCGCGTGTTCGCGAACTTGGGCGATTTGCGCAACGGCAGCCTGCTTTGGATCGAAGTCGGTTCGCGCTTCTTCAAGTGGATGCTCCAGCTCGCCGCTCCTTTGACGGTCGTCCTGCTCGTGCTCCAGGCGGCGCTCGGCGTGCTCTCGAAGTTCATCCCGCAGATGAACATCTGGGCCGTCAGCGTTCCGATCACCTTGGGCGTCGGCGTCTTCGTGTTCAGTCTTCTCTCGCCCCTCTACGGCGACGCGCTCGGCTCGCTCGTGCTCTCGACGCACGATCTGGCACGAATCTGGCTACGTTACCTGTCAGGGGGAGGCTGAACCTTGGCGGACGAAGATTCTGGCGAAGACAGGACGGAGGAAGCCTCCGAGCAGCGTCGCGAACAATTTCGCGAAGACGGTCAGGTCGGGCAGTCGCGCGATCTCGTCGCGGCGCTCGCCCTGCTGGCGGCGACCGGCGCGCTCTACGCTTCGGCCCAGTGGTCTTTCCGCGGTCTCTGGTCGCTCTTCGAGGCCTTCTTCGGCGAAGGCATGGACCACGCGACCCGCGACTGGACGATCGAGTCGCTCGGCAAGATGCTCGGTTTCGTGATGCGGGTCTTCTTCTACGTCATGGCTCCCGTCTCGATCGCGACGATGCTCGTGGGCATCGTCAGCAACATCGCCCAGACCGGTTTCCTCTGGACGACGAAGCCGCTCGAGCCGAACCTCGAAAAACTCAATCCCATGAATGCAATCGGTCGAATTTTCGGAGTCGACGGCATCGTCGACCTCGTGAAGGCTATCCTCAAGTTTATCGTGGTCGGCGCGGTGCTCTACCCCACGCTCATGAGCCTCTTTCGCGATTCGGGAACGCTCTGGAGTCTGGAAAGCGGGCAAATCGCCTCGAGCCTCGGCCACCACATCATTCGTCTTCTCTTCTCGGTCGGATTGGCGCTGCTCGTGCTTTCGGCGCTGGACTTCGGCTTCCAGAAGTTTCGCTACGAGCAGAAGCTGAAGATGACGAAACAGGAAGCCCGGGAAGACCGTAAACAGAGCGAAGGTAACCCGCAGATCAAGGGCCGTATCCGGTCCATGCAACGCGCGCGCGCCTCCCGCAAGATGGTGGACGCCATTAAGAAGGCCGACGTCGTCGTGACGAACCCGACCCACATCGCGGTCGCGCTCGTCTACGACCGCGAGAACATGCTCGCTCCGCGCGTCGTCGCCAAGGGCGCCGATTTCATGGCCGAACGGATCAAGAAGATCGCGCGCGAGAACGGCGTGCCGTGCGTCGAGAACGTGCCGCTCGCCCGCGCGCTCTTCAAAGCCATCAAAATCGGGCAGCTCATTCCGCGCGACCTCTACAACGCGGTCGCCGAGGTCCTCGCTTACGTCTATCGCTTGAAAGGTAAGATGCTATGAATCCCGACTTGGCCCGACGCGTACAGGCGGCCCTCAAGAACAGCGACGTCATCATTTCTTTCGGCGTCATCTTCGTCCTGCTTCTGATGGTCGTGCCGCTCGCCGCTTGGGCGCTCGACATCCTGCTCGTCATCTCGATCGCGAGTTCGCTTGGAATCCTGCTGCTCGCGATCTACACGGAGCGCCCGCTTGATTTCTCGATTTTTCCCAGCGTTCTGCTGCTCGTGACGCTCTTCCGTCTCGCCCTGAACGTGGCTTCCACGCGCCTGATCCTGGGCCATGGCCATATGGGCGGCAACGCGGCCGGCGCGGTCATCAACAGTTTCGGCAACTACGTCGTGGGCGGCAACTACGTCGTCGGTCTCATCGTCTTCGTGATTCTCGTCATCATCAACTTCGTGGTTATCACGAAAGGTTCCGGCCGCGTTTCGGAAGTTGCGGCTCGTTTCACCTTGGACGCCTTGCCCGGTAAGCAAATGGCCATCGACGCCGACCTAAACGCCGGCATTATCAACGAAGCTGAGGCCAAGCGCCGTCGTCAGACGGTCGAGCGCGAAGCGGATTTCTACGGGGCGATGGACGGTGCCTCGAAGTTCGTGCGAGGCGACGCGATCGCGGGCATCCTCGTGACGATCGTGAACATCTTGGGCGGTCTCATCATCGGAACCGTCCAGAAGGGCCTCGACGTGGGCGTCGCGGCCAAGAACTACACGCTCCTGACCGTCGGCGACGGTCTCGTGGCCCAGGTTCCGGCGCTCATCGTCTCCACCGCCGCCGGTCTCGTGGTGACGCGCGCGGCCTCGGGCCAGAGCCTGAGCAACGAGGTCTCGAAGCAGCTTTTCTTCAACGAGAAAGTTCTCTTCATCCTGGCTGGCTCCCTCTTCGGCATGGGCGTCGTATTGCAAGGAACTTTTATGCCCTTCGCCTTCCTCGCGGCGCTGTGCGCGGGCGCGGGCTACCTCATCAAGAACTACAAAGAGCACGAAGCGAAGGTCGCCGAAGCCTCGGCCTCCGCGCAGGCGATCGAAAAGCAGGACAAGGCGGTCGAAGCGACGACGGCCGTCGATACTCTCCAGATGGAGATCGGTTACGGGCTCATCTCGCTCGTCGACGGCACGCAGAAGTCCGAATTGCTGGAGCGCATCCAGGCCGTTCGCAAGCAGTTCGCCCAGGATCTCGGTATCGTCGTTCCTTCGATGAATATCCGCGACAACCTGCAACTGAAGCCGGGCGAATACGCGCTTTACGTTCGCGGGGTCGAGGTCGCGCGCGGCGACATGATGGTGGATCACTACCTCGCGATGGATCCGGGCGGAATCACGGAAGAAGTCGACGGCATCCCGACCAAGGAGCCCGTCTTCGGCCTGGACGCGATGTGGATCCACGAGAACAATCGCGAACTCGCCCAGCTCGCGGGTTACACGGTCGTCGACCTGGCGACGGTCATGGCCACGCACATCACCGAGATCGTCCGACGGCACGCGCACGAGCTCGTGGGACGGCAGGAAGTCCAGGCCCTCATCGAGACCATCCAGCGCACTCACCCGAAGGTCGTCGAGGAACTCATCCCGAAGGAACTTTCGCTTGGCCAAGTCGTTCGCGTGCTGCAGAACCTCCTGCGCGAGCAGGTCCCCATCCGCGACCTCGTCTCGATCCTCGAGGCTTTGGGCGACGGCGTCGTCACGAGCAAGGACAGCGACTTCTTGACGGAGACCGTGCGTACGACGCTCGCCCGCAGCATCACGCGCAAGCTGCTCAACGACGACCAGGAACTTCCGCTCCTCACCTTCTCGCGTCACGTCGAGGAACAGCTCATCTCGGCCGTTCAGCCGGGCGATCGTCCGGGCGCGACGCAGTTCCTGGCGGATCCCGGTCTCGTCAAGCAACTGGTGCCCGCGCTCTCCCGCGTCGTCGACAATCTGACGTCCGAAGGGGTCACGCCCGTCATCCTCGTGACGCCGATGATCCGTCACCACGTCAAGCGTTTGTTGGACCGCTTTTTGCCTCAGGTAGTTGTGTTGTCGCATAACGAGATCCATCCGACCCTCAAGGTGCGCGCCATGGGCACCGTGGAAGTCGGGTAGGACCATCTGAGGAGCGTGCATGGAGCTGAAGAAGTTCGAAGCCCCGACGTTGGCCGAAGCCCTGCAGGTCGTGAAACGCGAACTGGGCCCCGAGGCCATCATCCTGTCCACGAAGAACAAGCGTGGGGCTCTGGGCCTGATGAACCGGACTTCGGTCGAGGTGACCGCTGCCGTGTCGGCCGGCGCCCTCGAAAAGAAACGCCTGGCCGAGTCGCGCCTTTCCGAGGACCAACGCGGTGAACTGCTCAAGCGCCCGGCTTCGAAGGTCGTCGCGGCCTACGACGTGCTCTCCGGCAAACGCTTGACGAGTCAAGAAAGCGCCGCCCGAACTCCGACGCCCGTGCCCCAGCGCCAAACGGCCAGCGCCGCTCCTTTGACTCAGCGTCGGTATATCGACATCCAGGACGACGAATCCCCGGCGGAGCAGCTCCTCGCGCGCGCCGGCGATCGCGCCCAGGTTCGCGCGCCGCAGCCTTCGGTCTTCGAGCAGGCGGCCATGCTCGCCCGCCAGAATACGGTCAACAACCTCATGACGCGCGCGGTCCCGCCCCCGGCGCAGCCGCAGCAGAGCGTCCGTTCGTCCAATTCGCCCGCGCTCTCGAACGCGAACGGCGGTATCCGGCAGGTGCTGCCGCGCCTGCTCGCCCGTCTCGTCGAGGCCGGCATCGAGGACGAACTCATCAAGGAGGTCGGCGACGAGCTTCGCGCGATCATGCTGCGCGAACACCTCACGCAGGAAGACCTGCTCGAGCTCCAGATGGCCCGCATCCTCATGGCCAAGCTTCGGGTGGCGCGCCCCCTGGGCGAACGTCTTCGCATGCCGACCACCCCGCGCATCATCGTCTTCGTGGGGCCGACCGGCGTCGGCAAGACGACGACCATTGCCAAGATCGCGGCCGAACTCGTCATCCACCAGAAGCGGGCGGTGACGCTCGCCACGACGGACACCTTCAAGATCGCGGCCGTCGAGCAGCTGCAGACCTATGCGAACATCCTTCGCGTGCCGCTCGAGGTGTGTCCGAACGTCGACGCGCTCGGAAACTTGGGCGCCCGCCTGAGTCCCGACGAGGTCGTGCTCGTTGACACGGCCGGCTTCGGACCCAAGGACGACCGCAAGATCCAGGAGCTTTCGGAGATCCTGGGTGGCGTCCGTTCGGAGAACCATCTTTGCGTCTCGGCGACGACGCGGGACCGCGACCTCAAGGAAATGGTCCGTCGTTTCGGCGTCTTCAACCCCGATTACCTCGTCGTCACGAAGATCGACGAAACGTCCGTATACGGAAACGTCTTCAACATCGCCGTTCGCAGCCACTTGCCGCTTTCCTACTTCACGATGGGGCAAAGGGTTCCGGAAGACATCGAGATCGCGACGCGCGAACGCGTCGCCGATCTCTTGCTCGGCATCGCGGGAGGAGCCTGATCGTGGACCAAGCGGATAGACTCAGGGCCTTGGCGGCCACGAACACCGGCGGGGCCGGTTGCCGCATTATCAGCGTCACCAGCGGCAAGGGCGGCG
>DDRA01000033.1:9272-12957 GCA_002343545.1 Bacteriovoracaceae bacterium UBA2428 | reverse complement strand
GCAAGGGCGGCGTCGGCAAGACGAACATCGCGGTGAACCTCGCCACGCTCTTCGCGCGTCGCGGGCTCAAGACGCTCCTACTTGATGCGGATATCGGGTTGGGCAACGCGAACCTGCTTTTGGGGCTGCAGCCCGAGCGTACGATGGAAGACGTGCTCTTCGGCAGCTCGCCGGTCGAGAGCGTCTTCATGCCGACGCCCTACGGGTTCACCCTGCTCCCGGGTTCCTCGGGGATCCGCAAGCTCCTCGAACTGGACAACTTCTCCCAGCGCGCCGTTTTCGACCGACTTTTCGAGGCCATGAAGGGCTTCGAAGTCGTCGTCTACGATACCGCGCCCGGGATCGGAAACTGGGTGTTGAACTTCAACGCAGCCGCGCACGACATCGTCGTCGTCGCGCACCCGGATCCGATGGCCCTCGCGGACGCCTACGCGCTCATGAAAGTCCTGAGCCTCGAGCGCCGCGAAAAGAAGTTCCGTCTTCTCATCAACCGATCGAAACATGCACAAGAGGGTCTCGATGCTTTCCGCCACATCTCCGACGTCACGGACGAGTACCTGAATGTTTCTGTTGATTATATGGGATCCCTTCCCGAAGACCCGTGGGTTCTTAAGAGCGTTTGTAAGCGCGTTCCGATCGTGGCCGAGGCGCCGAAGTCGCCCTTCTCGCTAGGCCTCGATCGGCTGGCAGACAAGCTTTTGGCTCAAACGGGTGGCGGATCCGCGGTCAAGACGTGGAATAATGTGGGCGTACGTCCGGATCTCAGGGGGGCATGATCATGTCGGAAACGGCGATCAAAAAGTATAAGGCTCAGGCCAAGAAGGCCAGCTCGAGCCAAAAGAAGAAGATCGTGCGCGAGTACGGTCCGCTCGTTAAATTCATCGCCCAGAAGATCGCGGTGCGTCTGCCCGCGAACATCGAGTTGGACGATTTGATCTCGGCCGGCGTCATCGGTCTCATGGACGCGATCGACAAGTACGATCCGGCGCGTGACAACAAGTTCAAGACCTACGCCGAGTTCCGCATCCGGGGCGCGATCCTCGACGAACTCCGCGCGCAGGACTGGATTCCGCGTTCGATGCGCGAAAAGGCCAAGAACATCGAACGCGCGTTTTCGCGCCTCGAGCAGAAGCTCGGCCGCACGGCGACCGAGGAAGAAGTCGCCAAGGATCTTGGTATGGGCTTGGAAGACTTCCAGGAGACCTTGCACCAGTGCAAGTCGATCTCGCTGCTTTCGCTCGACGAAGTCGGTACTTTCGCCAACGGCGACCGCAAGAGTCTCCTGGGTATCCTGGAGTCCTCGAAGTCGTCGAATCCGATGTTCCAGCTCGCGAGCTCCGAGCTGCGCGACCAGCTCGCGCAAGCCATTCAGGAGCTGCCCGAGAAGCAACGCATGGTCCTGTCGCTCTATTACTACGAGGACCTGAACCTCAAAGAAATCGGCGACGTGCTGGAAGTCACGGAAAGCCGCGTGTCGCAGCTCCACACGCAAGCCGTCCTGCGTCTGCGTTCCAAGCTTCGCGACCACTTCGGCGATCTGGAAGACGCGACGTCTTGATCGTTCGGGGTGTTCCAAGGCGGGACACGATCTAAAGAGAGGCGCCCCCGTGTCCCACGGAGGCGCCTCGAAAATCCGCTTTTGGGAGATTTTCCCGGAACTTGGCGCGATCGCTTTTCTCCGCGGGCCTTGGCCTGCGCGCCATCGCTAAAGCCTTGTTTTTGGGGTACCTTTTGAAATGTGAAACACCCTGTCGTTGTTGGATTGCAGTACGGAGACGAAGGCAAAGGCAAGATCACGGACTCGCTCGCGAAGCAGGCCGAATGGGTCATCCGCTTCAACGGCGGCTCGAACGCGGGGCACACGCTCTGGCTGAACGGCCAGAAGCTCGTCACGCACTCCGTGCCCTCGGGCGTGCTTTACTCGCACGTGAAGAACTTCATCGGCGCGGGCTGCGTGATCCACCCGCTCGCGCTCAAGAAAGAGCTCGAAGAGCTCGCGGGCGCGGGCGCCAAGCTCGGTTCGGACCGCTTGCTCATCGACTCCCGCGCGCACCTGACGCTGCCGATCCACTTGGCGCTCGACGGCGCGCGTGAAGCGGGTGCTTCGGGGATCGGTACGACGAAGAAGGGGATCGGCCCCACGTACACGTCGAAGACCGACCGCAGCGGCATTCGCGTCGCGCAACTCGATGCGCCCGATCTCGAGGAGCGTATCCGCTTCCTGCTCGAGGTTTTTAACCCGATCCTGAAGGCGGCCGGCCAGACCGAATCGACGCTCAAGGAAAACCTCGAAGTCATTCGTGTCGCTCAGCAGCTCATTGGCCCGCACGTCTCGCGTGAGGCCACGCCGTTCTACGACATCGCCAAGAAGTCACGTTGCGTGCTGGAAGGCGCCCAAGGCATCCTGCTCGACATCGACCATGGCACTTACCCCTACGTCACTTCGAGCAACACGATCCCGGCCTTCGCCTCGATCGGCACGCCGTTTCCCTCGTCGCGGATCGGCCGCATCCTGGGCGTCGCGAAAGCCTACCTCACGCGCGTGGGCCAGGGCCCCATGCCGACCGAGCTGCACGACGAGACGGGCCAGCGTATCCGCGAGAAGGGCCACGAATTCGGCGCCACGACGGGCCGTCCGCGTCGCACGGGATGGCTGGATCTGGATGAACTCCGTCTCTCGGTGCGCCTGAGCGATTGTTCGGGCATCGTCCTCACGAAGTCCGACATTCTGAGCGGAGAAGCTAAGGTCGCCGCCCGCATCGACGGCAAGCTCGTCGAGTTCGAAGGCTGGTCTTCCGTCACGGAAGGCGAAGCGCTCCATCCCAAGATGGAAACTTTCGTCCAGGCGATCGAGAAGCACGTCGGCATTCCGGTCGTCGCGCTCGGTACGGGCGCCGATCGCGCGGCGATGTTCTGGCGCCGCCCGATCGACGACTTCTGGAGCGACGATGTTTCTACGTGAGCTCTCGGAGTACAGTCTCCAGGGCCTCCGCGTTTTCGTCTACGTCGCCTCCATGGGCTCGGTCGCCGAAGCCGCCGCGGCTTTGGGGCTGACGCAACCGGCGGTTTCGCTTCAGATCAATAACCTCGAGAAGCACATCGGTTTCGCGCTCTTCGAGCGTCAAGGCCGCAAGAACGTGCTCACGGTCCAGGGTCGCGAGCTTTTCCAGAAGCTCCAGCCGCACTTGGAGCAGCTCGAACAGATCCTCGTCGACGCGCGCGAACTCGAGAACGTCAGCCGGCCCAAGCTCTTCGTGGGATCGGTCGAGGGGATCGGGGAGTACTGGCTGGGCGGGCAATTCCTCGAGTTCCGCAAGAAGAACCCCGAGGCACGGCTCTTTCTGGAGCTGGCCGATACAGTTTCGCTCGAAACGCGGCTCCTCGCGGGCCAAGTCTCGGTTTTGATCTCTCCGCGTCAGCTCGATCAACCCCGCATCGCGACGCAAGTCCTCATGGACGAGCGCTTCGTGCCGGTCGGCAAGAAGAAAGTCATCAAGGAACTCCAGGAGGCCCTGGACGACCACAAGCCGGGCGATCGTTTTTGGGAACAGATGGCTTGGATCGGGTACGGGGATTCCCAGTCCGTCGAGGGTTGGGCCGTCAAGTGGTTGGAGCACGTGGGGATCCACGTCGATCGCCGCCTCAAATACCGGCACCTCGTGAACTCGTACGTCGTGGCCAAGCA
>DDRA01000033.1:0-9172 GCA_002343545.1 Bacteriovoracaceae bacterium UBA2428 | reverse complement strand
CGGGGCGGGCATTTGCATCGCGCCGGGGCACACGGTGGCCGACGAACTCGCCTCGGGCGAACTCGTGGGTCTCGAGACACGAAAATACCCGGCCTTGCGCAATCGCCTCTACGTTTGCCATCGCGAGGGCTCCCTGACCCACGCCCACCAGGCCTTCGTCGAATTTTTGCTGAAGAGCGCTTCGAAGTTCTGAAGCGACGTTATTGGTCGTCGTCCGCGGCTTTCTTCGAGATCTTGAACTTGATGGGGTGATGGTCCGAGTAGCTCGTACGGAAGACCGTATGATCGTAGCCTTCCCATTTTCCGCCGCGCGGGCCGCCGCCGGGGTAGGGTTTGCCGCGGTTGGCTCGCGCCCAGGGTTTCTCCATCTTCTCGAGCAGGTTCACGACGAGTAAGTTGGCTTTCGCGGAGTTGCCGAGCTTCGAAGGGACTTCGCGGATCGTCGTCGCCGATCGGCTCAGGAAGACGTGGTCGTAGGGCTTGCCTTCCCGCGGCGAGGTATTCGTCGCTTCGCAGGCTTCGTTGAGGCTCTCCCATTGGCGGTCCGGCAGGATCCCCGAGAGCTCCTTGGCGTCCTCGATGTTGAAGTCCCCGAGCACGATGAAGTCCCGTTCGCCGTGCGACCGCGATTGCTCGCGGATCCACTTCTGGATCGCGTTCATCTCGTCTTGGCGTCGCGCCGCTTGGTTCGCGTCGGCCGCGAGGTGAACCGAAATCAGCACGAAGTCGAAGCCTCCCTTGGCGCGAAAAGGAAACGCGAAGGGAACGCGGTCGTAGACGGGATGCTTGGCCAGCGGGAGATCCAAGTAGCCCTTCGGAAGGTCGGGCGCGTACTGGACGTGCTGGCCCCGGTAGAACACGGCGAACCATTCCGTGTCGGAGTTGTTCGAGTGGAGGTTATTGGGGCCGGTGTCTCCCGGCGAAAGCACCCAGTTCGGGTAGCCGGCCTTCTCCATGGCCGCGAAGAAGGCGCTCGTCTTGGATTGTCCGCGCAAAGGATTGCGGCGCCCCTTCGGATCGGGGGTCGGGTACATGAGCTGACGTCCGCGCTTCTCGGGGATGAAGTCGGGATCCGCGCCGCGCAGGACCCACGCGTCTTCGGGCGGCGCGATGATTTCCTGGACGACGACGATCTCGCAGTCCTCGTCTTTCATGAGCTGCGCGAGCGCTTGGTCGTCGCGGGAGTTCGAGAAGCCCACCCACTGCACGTTGAAAGAGCAGACCCAGGCTTCGCCTTCCTTCGCCGCCGTCGGCGAATTGTTCATGACCGGCGAGGCGAGCTCGCGTTCCTGCTCGACGCTCGTCTCGCGCGTTTGGTGCGCGCAAGCCGAGATTCCCGCGATCAAGCCCAGGGCGATGAAGCGCTGCCTCAAAGTTCGCATTCACCTAGCTTATCGGCAGTTATGGCCGGATCCCAGCGTCAACAAAACCACTGAGGATCCCGGTCGTCGCGAACGAGATTCGGTCTACCCGATGACGGTCTTCATTAAGCCCTGGATGCGCTCGACGTCGGCGTAGAGTGCGTCGCGCTCGATCGTGAGGCAGCGACGGTCGTCGACGAGCTGTCGACCGTCCACGAAGACGTCGCGGACTTCCTGGCCCGTGGCGGCGTAAACGAGTTGAGCGGCGAGGTCATGGAGCGGGCGCATGTGCGGCTCGTCCAAGCTCACCACGATGAAGTCGGCGCGTTTGCCCGCCTCGAGGCTGCCCGTGAGGTCGCCGAGCCCGAGGGCGCGGGCGCCGTCGTAGGTCGCCATGCGCAAGGCCTGCGCCGCGGTCATCGCCGTGTTGTCCGCGTTCGAGAGCTTCTGCAGCTTGGCCGCGACGTCCATTTCCTTGAACATGTTGAGGTCGTTGTTCGAGGCCGTGCCGTCGGTGCCGAGTCCCACTTTGAGTCCGAGGTCGAGCATCTTGCGGATGCGCGCGGCGCCGGCGCCGAGCTTCATGTTGCTCTCGGGGTTATGGATCGCCGACGTGCCGGTCTTCGCGAGGAGTGCCATGTCGTCGTCGGTCAAATGCACGCAATGCGCGAAGATCGTCTGTTTCGTGTCCATGACGCCCAGGTCGAAGAGGCGCCGGGGCGGGGTCTTGCCGTGTTCCTTGAGCTGGCCTTCGACCTCGCCCTTGGTTTCGGAGACGTGGATCGTGAGCGGGAGGTTTTTCGCGCGCGCCCATTCGGCGGCTTTCTTGAGCGTGGCGTCGGAGCAGGTGTAGGGCGCGTGCGGCGCGATCACGGGAACCACGCGCTCGTGGCGGCCGTAACGCTCGGCCAAGCGATCAAGGAGCCTGTACTCCGAACCGTCGAGCGATTTGTTGTCGGGCGCCGGGAAGTCCGCGACGCCCTCGCCCACGAGTCCGCGCATACCCGAGGCGTCGAGGACCTCGGCCGTGGTTTCCTGGAAGTAGTACATGTCGACGATCGTCGTCACGCCGCCGAGCAAGGACTCGAGCGCGGCGAGGCGCGCGCCCGTGCGCACGAAGTCGGCGCTGACGAGCTTGCCTTCGACCGGAAGGATGTAGCCGTGGAGCCACTTGTCGAAGGGCAGATCGTCGGCGAGGCCGCGGAACATCGTCATGGCCATATGGCAGTGGCCGTTCACGAGTCCCGGCAGCACGACGCTGTTCGGACGGTGGAGCGTGCGCGTCGCCTTCCATCCGTCCGGCGTCCAGGGCCCGACGAACTCGATCTTCGAGCCGACGATCCCGATCATCTGGTCGCGGAGCGGCTCGTACCGGCCCCCGGACATCGAGACGAGGTGATCGCAGCGGACGACGAGATCGTAGTTTTTCATTTCGTGAATTCCTGTTCGGCGAAGTCAAAGAGGGCGCGCACGATCTTGGCGGCGGCCTTGCGGCCTTCGTGCTCGACGTCGTCGTGGGCGATTTTCTTGTTGGGGATGAGTCCGCAACCCATGTTGCTGATGAAGGAGAAGCCGGCCACGCGCTTGCCCATGTGCCGAAGCGCG
This sequence comes from Bacteriovoracaceae bacterium UBA2428, assembly GCA_002343545.1. Classification (GTDB taxonomy): domain Bacteria; phylum Bdellovibrionota; class UBA2428; order UBA2428; family UBA2428; genus UBA2428. The sequence continues at coordinate 6,206 of DDRA01000033.1, read as the reverse complement.
ATGGTCTCCCAGACCGTGGACATGCCGACGGAGCCCATGCCCCACTTCGAGTAGAGCGCGACCTCGGAGGGGGTTTCGAAGACGGGACCCGAGAGCCCCAAGTAGATGCCTTCGTTGACCTTGAACTTGGCCTTGGCGAGCACCTTCTTGAGCTTCGCGTTCAGCTTCTTGTCGTAGGCTTCGGACATATCGGGAAAGCGGGGGCCGATCGCTTGGCCGGCGCCGTCGGTCGGGTTGGGACCGTAAAGCGGGTTCTGGCCCGTCAGGTTGACCTGGTCCTTGATGATCATGACGGAACCCGTCTTGAACGTGCGCTTAAGCGAGCCGGCGGCGTTCGTGAGCAAGAAAGTCTCGCAGCCCGCGAGCGCGGACGCCACGAGCGGCGCGACGACGGCGCGCGGGGAGTTTCCTTCGTAGCCGTGGAGCCGCCCGACTTGAACGAGGAGCGTGCGGCCGGACTTCGCGTGGGTGAGGACCTTGAAGAGTCCCTTGTGCCCTTGCACCGTCGCGGCCGCGAAGCCGAGTTCGGCGAAGTTCTTCGAGTCTTTGAGCATCCAACCCTTCGGCGGCGGCAGTTCCTCGAAGGCGATGCCGACGGCGGAGCCGAGGACGATATGAAGCGAGGCCGGGTCGACGCCGACGCTTTGGTACCATTTCAAGAGGGAGCTCGGGTCGTTCTTCATTCGGGAATCCTTTCCATGAGCAAGGGCTTAAGGGCTTCGACCGCTTTGTCCGAGAACTCGAAGGTTCGGTCGAGGTGGGGGCGGATGAGGGCGGGCACGCCGTCTTCATCGGTGTAGTAGTGCAAAAGCGGCTGGCCCCGACGAACGTGATCGCCCACGGCGACCGCGAGCTCGAAGCCGGCCTTGGGCGCGAGCTTGTCGTCGACCGTCCGGCGGCCGACGCCGAAGTGCAAACCGGCGAGACCGATCTCGCGCGAATGGATGCGGCTCACGTAGCCGTCCTTGATCGCGGGGTACGTGAATTTTTTCGCGCGGACGTGAATTTTCTCGCGCCAATCCGGGGCGCCGCCCTGGGCGCGAACCATGCGCTCGAAAATACCGAGCGCGCGTCCGCTCTTCAGGGCGCGCTCCCCCTCGGCGATGGCGGCTTCCAAGCTCGGGGCGCGGCCGGCGAGCCAAGCCATCTCGGCGGCGAGGCGGATGGAGATCTCCCGTAAAGGGGCGGACAAACGACGATGTTCGGCCGTGGGATAGGCGTCGGCCAGGATCCAGAGCGACTCCTCGACTTCGAGCGTGTTCCCGACGAGCACCCCGAGGGGCTCCTCCATGCGGGTGAGGCAAGCGCGGGCCTTGATCCCGGCGAGTTCCGCGACTCGACAGAGGCTACGGCTGAGCGCGCGGGCCTGTTCCGCATCCGACATGAAGGCGGCGTCGCCGACTTTCACGTCGAAGACGATCGCGTCCACGCCCTCGGCCCACTTTTTCGAGACGATCGAGGCCGTGATGAGAGGAACGCTCTCGATCGTTCCGGTGACGTCACGTAAGGAGTAGAGCTTCCGATCGGCCGGGCAGAGGTCGGGGGCCTGCGCCATCATGCAGACGCCGACTTCGTCGAGCAGCCGCACCATCTTGTCGGTCGTCGGGTAGATATCGAAGCCGGAAATGGATTGGAGCTTGTCCGCGGTTCCGCCCGTATGGCCGAGTCCCCGTCCGCTCATCATGGGGACTTTCACTCCCAGGCAAGCCGCCACGGGCGCGAGCACGAGCGAGACCTTGTCGCCCACGCCGCCGGTCGAGTGTTTATCGGCGAAACTCGCGTCCCGAAAATTCTCGCTCAGCTCCCGCCACTTCAGCACGCGCCCGGAGTCCTTCATGTTGCGCGTGAGTTCGACCGTCTCGGTCTCGTCGAGCCCCTTGATGAAGCTCGCCATGAGCCAAGCCGAGGCTTGGTAGTCCGGAATCGTTCCGTTCGCGAAGCCGCGCACGAGGAAGGAGATCTCCTCGGGCGTGAGCCGGCCGCCGTCGCGTTTTTTGCGCAGGATCTCGGGGACGAGCAAAGTCATAGGTCAGTCCAAAACTCGCGTGGCCGCGGCCGCGTCGGGAAGCTTGGCGAGGGCGCGCTCCAGGCCGAGCGCGTCCAAGGTCAGTCGCGCGACCGTCGCGAATCCTTCGCGTCGTCCCAATTCCTTCGCCCGGAAGGCGGGGTTCTTCGACCAAAACAGGAGCGGAACGTCTTCGCGTGTGTGGTCCGTGCCCGCGTGGGTCGGGTCGTTGCCGTGGTCCGCCGTGAGCACGAGCAGGTCGCGGGGCCCGCACGCGGCTTCGAGCCTCGGCAGGAAGCGATCGAAGGCCATCAGCGCTTCGGCGTAGGTCTTCGGGTTGCGACGGTGGCCGTGGAGCTGGTCGAAGTCGATGAGGTTCGTGAAGATGAGGCCGCGCGGACCGGGGGACTTCTTCACGAAGTCGAGGGTGGCCTCGAGGCTCGTCTCGTTGCGTCCCGTGTGCTCGACGTGCGTGACCGAGCGGTGGGCGAAGATGTCTTCGATCTTGCCGACGCCCGCCACGAAGGCGCCCTCCTCGACGAGCAGATCGAGGAGGTTGGGCGCCGGCGGCGGTACGCTGTAGTCGCGGCGATTCTCGGTGCGTTTGAATTCGCCCGGTTTGCGCCCGACGAAGGGCCGCGCGATGACGCGTCCGACCCCGAGCGGGTCCACGTACTTGCGCGCGCTCTTGCTGATGGCGTAGAGCTTCTCGATCCCGAAGGCTTCCTCGCTCCAGGCGATCTGCAGGACGCTGTCGCCCGAGGTGTAGACGATGGGCTTGCCCGTGCGCAGATGTTCCTCGCCGTACTCGTCGATGACGGTCGTGCCCGAGGCGGGTTTATTGCAGAGCCAGCCGGGCAGGGAGTTCTCCGCGCACCAGTCGTCCAAAAGCTTTTTCGCGAAGCCCTCCGGATAGACCGGAAACTCGGCGCGAAGCACCGTGCCGGCCATCTCCCAGTGCCCCGTCGTCGTGTCTTTGCCGGGCGAGAGCTCGGAAAGGATGGCCGTCGAGGCTTGGGGCCGCGGCGTGCGCGGGATGCCGAAGCCGGAATAAATTTGGCCCAGGCCCCAGCGCGCGAGGTTCGGAAGCTCGAAAGCGAAGCCGTTCAACGCGGCCCATTCGGAAATGTGCTTGAGCGTGTGGGCCTTCTCGTCGCCGAAGCGGACGGCGTCGCGGGCCGCGCCGCACCCCACCGAATCGAGGACCACGAGCACGACGCGATCGTAAGCGGAAGACATCAGGCGCCTCCTTTGGCGGCTTCCTCGAGGATGGCGATCCCGCTCGAGGTTCCGATGCGAGTCGCGCCGGCCTCGACCATGGCGAGGAAGGTCTTGAGATCGCGCACCCCGCCGCTCGCCTTGACTTCGACTTTGGGGGAAACGCTCGCGCGCATGAGGCGCACGGCTTCGAGGGTCGCGCCGGCCTTCGAGAAGCCCGTCGAAGTTTTCACGAAGGCCGCGCCGGCCTCTTCGCAGAGTCGGCAAGCCCGGGCGATCTCTTCTTCGGTCAGCAGGCAGATCTCGAGGATGACTTTGACGGGAACCGATCCGGCGGCTCGGGTCACGGCGGCGACGTCGGCCTTGACCGTTTCCCATTCGCCCGACTTGAGCGAGCCGATGTCCAGGACCATGTCGATCTCGCGGGCGCCGTGCGCGATGCAGGCTTTCGTTTCGGCGGCCTTCGATTCGGAGAGACCGGCGCCGAGGGGGAAGCCGACGCAGGCGATCGGAAGGCAGGGCGACCCTTCGAGGGCTTTGGCGACCGTCTCGATCCAGCGGCCGTTCACGCAGACGGTCTTGAAGTTGAAGCGCCGGGCTTCCTCGCAGAGGCGCAAAATCTCCGCCCGCGAAGCGTCGGGCTTCAACAACGTGTGGTCGATGAAGCTCGCGAGAACTTGGGGCGTAGGTCGGATCGAGGCGGGCGTCTTTTCGGTCATGGCGATGCGAGTTCCTTCCCGTTCGGCTCGACCGCTCGGCCTCGATGAATTACAACGATGCGAGCGGATGAGTGTTATTAGCAGCCAGAGCCTAATCTACCTGGCTCTCTCTTACTTTGTAGCCATCTCCGTGACCCCTGTCATGGTCCGTATTGCGACGCGAAAGGGATGGGTCGATCAACCCGGTCTGAGGAAGGTTCACCTTTCCCCCATCCCCCGCCTGGGCGGGGTCGGGATCTTCCTGGCGATCTGGCTCGCTTGGTTCCTTTTTCGGGATAGCCAGCCCCTCGTTTTGGACCCCGCCCCGTTCCGGGCCTTCGAGACGCTCTTCGGGGCTTCGGCCCTCATTTTCCTCTTGGGTATCTACGACGACATCCGGGGGGCGAACGCTTGGCAAAAGCTTGCCGTCCAGTTCGTCGCCGCGGCGTGGGTGGTGTCGCAGGGCCTGCAGATCAAGCTCGTCCTGAACCCCTTCGGCGGCGAGGAACTGGCCGTCTCGAGCGCGGCGCTTTCCTGGACGCTCAGCCTCTTTTGGATCGTGCTCGTGACGAACGCGATCAATCTGATCGACGGCTTGGATGGCCTCGCTTCGGGCGTCTGCGCGATCACCGCCCTTTCGATTTTCTTCATTTCGTCCGAGTTCGGTAGCTTGCATATCCCCGTTTTCGCGATGTGCGTGGCGGGAGCTTGTCTCGGCTTTCTTATGTTCAATTTTTCGCCCGCGCGCATTTTTTTGGGCGACAGCGGGTCCCTGGTCCTGGGCTTCCTTTTGGCTTGCCTTTCTCTCATGGGCAGCACCAAACGCTCCACGGCCATCGTCATGTTCGGCCCTCCCCTCATCTTGCTGCTTCCGCTCGCGGACACCTTCATGGCCATCGGGCGTCGCTTTCTTCGTCGCGTGGTCTTGGGCGAAGCGTCCGCCCCGGCGGGGGGCCGCTCGCTCGTCTCGCGGCTGAAGGAGGTCCTGCAAGCGGATCAGGAGCATATTCACCACGGATTGCTGAAGATCGGCCTCAGCCATCGAAGCGCGGTGATCCTTCTCTACGCGATCACCACGGTGCTCGGGATTTCGGCTTATCGTGTCGCGGTCGGCAATCACCTCGTCGGAACCTTCGCCGTGATCGGGCTCCTGAGCCTGGCCCTCTACGGGTTGCGGCGGGCCGCAAAAAGGTCTTAAATAAACCCATGGGTTTGTCTTCGCGTTTCCTTTTGTCCGCCGTGATGGGACTGGGATTCGCTTCCAATTCCGCTCTCGCCCAAACGGGCGGCGGCGCCGCGAATCTCGCGAACAGCCCGCTGGAGATTCGGAACGCCTCGACCGTGATCCTCGTGAGCGGTCTCGTTGGCGGCATCCTGGGGCTTTCGACCCTTTCGTTCTACGAAGAACCCCAGAACCACATCAGCAACATCACGATCGGCGCCGGCATCGGGGTTATCTGTTCGGCGATTTACCTGACGGCCGCCGCGGCCCAACAACCTCCCGCGAAAGCTTCGCTCGAGCCGGGTTTCGAATTCCGCCCGGGCGTCGACGCCGAAGGCCGCTGGCAGCTCGCCGGCCTCTGGCGCTTCTAGGATTCGCGGAAAAAATTCTTAGGTGCCGCGCTCAGCGCGTTTTCTCGCACCAACGCACGGAATCGATGCAACGATTCATGTTCTCGCGGTAGCCCTCGGGGCAAAGGCCCTTCGTGGCGAGCGGATGCTTTCCGAGGTAAGCGGTCTTGAGCGAACCCAGGCAACAAGCGCTTTCGCCGCATTCCTTCTGCTTGGCTTTATACTCGGCCTCGCCGAGGGGCCGGATCGAAGCCTCGGCGACCAGTTTCTTGTCGCGTTCGCACCACTTTCGGCCGCCCGCGCAGCCCGGCACCATGATTTTCCAGTTCGGAAAACAGGAGTCGTTGGCTCCCGGAAGCACGCCCTCCGCCTTGGCCATGGCGGTGACCGACTCGAGACAGCAAGCGTTCCCCGCGCACTCCTTGCGCAGGTTCTCGTAGTAGGTCGGACTCACTTCCGCCCCGGCCGAAAGGGCGCCGAAGGCGGCGATCGCGAAGATCCGAGTCCGGAATCGCGGCTTCATTCGATCCTCAGCGCGCTCGCCGCCAGACGACTGGGTCGAGCTCGGAGTCGCTGGGAAGGGTCAGGATTTCCACGCGATCCTCGAAGATCGCGACCGTGTGCTCGAACTGGGCCGAAAGCTTGCGGTCCTTCGTGCGGACCGTCCAGTCGTCGTCCTCGACGTAGATCTCGTCGTCGCCCTGGTTCACCAT
>DDRA01000098.1:4426-19108 GCA_002343545.1 Bacteriovoracaceae bacterium UBA2428 | reverse complement strand
AGCGCGCGCTCGAGCCCCTTGTGCCCTCCCAAACGACGGCCATGGGAACGCTCGTCGGCTTGGCCCTTTACAAGGACCACCACCTCATCGAAACCGCACTCTCGCCTCCCATTTTGTTCGCAGCCGTTTCGATGGGACTCGTCGGAGCACCGCTCGCCCGCACGGTGGGATGCCGCCGCGACGACGCGCCTTACCGACTCGTCTCGCTTTCCATCGCGCTCGGCGCAGCCTCGCAAATCCTCGACGCGCTGGCGCTCAAGTTGGACAGCCATTTTTTGCAACTTTACTTCGGCGACCTCGTCACGCTCGGTCACCGCGACGCCTGGACGATGGGCGCCCTCGCCCTCGCTGCGCTCGTCCTTCTTTTTCTCGGACGACGCAATCTCGAGCGCCGTGACCAAGAGATCGCGCTCGGCGCGCCGGCACAAAGGGGTCCCCGGGAACGCTTCGAGGAACTCGCGTTCGACGTGGGCCTGCTCGTGGTCACGGCCCTGGGCGTGCAGTTTCTCGGCATCCTCTTCACCCTCACAATGCTCCTGCTGCCGAGCGCCTTGCTCTCGGGCCGCCGCCCTCCAAGCTCCCCCGTGAAGACCCTCGCGACGCTCGTCGTGTTCAGCGCCCTCGCCACGACGGGCGGCATCGTGGCCAGCCTGGCCTGGACGAATCTTCCCACCACCCCTCTCGTCATCGCCTGCCTAGCGACTCTCTGCCTCGCTCACCGCATCGCACCGCGCCTAATCAGAACTGTGCGCCCTTAAGTGGACTTTTGGCGTTATTTTCGCTGACTTTTCAAAACCTTAGTCGCACCCCAGTGCCCCCCGCCTCCGTCCAAGCGCCACCGGCCCGACAATCTCGCCTTGGCGTCCCCTCTTAAAGGCGCACAGTTTTTGGAGCGGGGGCTTGATAGGATTTTGAGAATCGTTATCATAAACCAATGTCGCAAAAGAATTCGGAAGTCTTCGGTTCTGAGATCGGCCTTCGCGCGGAAATCTGCGCTTGCGGCACCGTCCACCTGCACTTCGGGTTCTTGCACCTGAAGTTCTCGCGCGAGGGATTTGGCCGGGTGCTCGGCTTTCTGCGCGACGTCGAAGCACGTCTTCGCTCCCGCGAATCCATCGCGACGAGCGAAGCAACCGCACCTAGTGCCGCCGTGCCGCTCGCGAAAGCTTAGACCTTAGCGAGGACGACCGCGGAACCCCTAGGCGCCGGCGCGTGGAGGCGACTTCACCTTCAAGAGGAAGAACAAGCCCACCAAGAACAGCGCGACGAGCGAAAGCACGCCCAGACGCGGATCCGAGCTAAGCAGCCCCACGACCCCGATGAGCAAAGGCCCCAACACGGCGGCAAAACGGCCCAAAAGATTGAAGAGCGCGAAGAACTCCCCGCTCCGCGCCTCGGGCACGAGCCGCGCGTAAAACGAGCGACTGAGCGCCTGGATCCCGCCCTGCACGAGACCGACGATGATCGCCATGACGAGAAAGCCCCGACCCGTCGTGAGCTGCGATGCCATAACGGTGATGCCGATGTACACGACGATGGCGACGAGGATCCCACCCCGCGCCGACCAGCGCGATCCCAGCCAACCGAAAAGAAGCGCGGCCGGGAAGCCGACGAACTGCGTGATGAGCAGAGCCTGGATGAGATCTTTGGACTCCAGCCCGATCGAAAGCCCGTAGTCGACCGCCATCTTGATCACGGTCGAGACGCCGTCCTGGTAGAACCAGTAGGCGATCAAGAAATAGAAAATATTCCGAAGCCGCGGCAATTCCCGAAGCGTCGAGAGGAGCTGCGAAAACCCCTCTCGCCAAGGGTTCGCGCCCGCGGCGCCCGTGCCTTTGGGCTCGCGCACGACGACAAAAAGCGGGATCGAAAAGAGCGCCCACCAAACGGCGACCGTCAGGAAGGACATGCGCACGGCCGTCGCACCGTCCGCGATGCCGAAGAGTTCAGGTTTTTGGAACATAAGTACGTTCACCGCGAAGAGCAGTCCGCCGCCAAGGTAGCCGAGCGAATAGCCAAGCGCCGAGACCCGATCGACGTCGCGGGGCGAAGCCACGGCCGGAAGGAGGGCCTCGTAGAATACGGTCGCGCCCCCGAGGCCGATCATACCGAGCGTATAGAAAAGCGCCGCGTAGAACCAAGCGCCCTTCTCGACGAAATAAAGCCCGAGCGTGGCCAGCACACCTAGCAACGTGAACGCGAAGCAAAGTTTTTTCTTGAGTCCGCCTTTGTCGGAAGCGGCGCCGAGCCACGGCGACAGCATCCCGAGCACGAAACTCCCGGCCGCGTTCGCGAGCCCAAGCTTGGCCGTGCTCACGGTCGGATCGACGCCCGCGCTCCAATACTGCTTGAAGAAAATCGGAAAGAATCCGGCCGACACCGTCGTCCAGAAAGAGGAATTCGCCCAGTCGTAGAGGGCCCAGGCCCAAACGGATTTCTTGGACGAGAGGGCGTCGTGCTTCGTCATGCCGTAGAAGCTAACACGGATTTGGGAGAGCGAAAGACGGCGCGAGGCGAGCTTAGATCGCGCTCTTCAAGGCATCGCGCGGCGGCTCGGCATCGAGCCGCTCTTCAGGACGCAGCTCGAGCTCCTCGACGATGCGTCCGCGCACGTGCGCGGCGAGCTCCGCCGCCTGCTCGACCGTGTAGCCGCGCGTACTGATCTTCTCGAGGACCTTGACCTCGACCGTAACGCCGGGCCGCGCCCAGAGGGTGCGCCGATGGCAGACGTCGATCGTGTTCATGAGGCAGATGATACGCACGTCGAGGCCCAACTCGATCGCCATCTGGAAACTCCCACGGCGGAAGAGCGCGGGCCAGCGCGTGTCGGACCGCGCGCCTTCGGGCATCACGCAAACGTGGTAGCCCTCGCGCGCGATCTCGCGCAGCTTGTCGATCGAGCGTTGCCGCGACTCGGGATTCTTCTGGTTGACCGGCACATGCCCGGTCCGTTTGAGCACGGCCCCGAAGAACGGAAGATCGAAGAGCTCTTGCTTGGCGAGCATGCGGAGATCGCCGGGATAGGCGCCGTAGACCGCCGGCATGTCGAAAAGGCTCTGGTGATTAAACACGACGAGGCAAGGCCGGTCGCTCCCGCCCCAATCCGCCGGATAATGGACCCGGTAACGGATGGCGTAAAGCGCGGAGACGAAGCGCATCCAAGCCTGGATCTGCGAAGTTTGGATCTGCCGACTAGCGCCGAAACGCGCCGTCAACAACATGAGGATGGCCCAGAACGGCAGCGTGATGCCGATGCTGAGGGCCGCGAAGAGCGATCGAAAACGCCACATTCGCCTTCAGAATATCAGGCCGGGGCCGGTGCCGACTCTCGAATGAGCGCCAAGCCTTTGGCCGATGGGGACAAATAAAGGGGGAAGGCCGTTTAGCGCCGACCGCTCCGCATGCGGTCGAGGCGCGCTTCAACGCCCGCGGCCGTTCCGAGATTGTTCTTGGCCCCCAGGATGAGGTCGATCGCTTCGCGCTGCTTGAGCTTGCCTTGCGCCATAAGCTCGCAGGCGAACTGCTCGATCTTGTCGGTCTGTTCGTAGACGTCGCGGTGTTGAGGCCAGAGATTGGAGGCCTCGTTCGACCCACCGACGCAGAGAGGAATCAAATGATCGATCTTGAAGTCCCCGCGACCGTGGGAACGGATCGAGTAGCCGAGCCGCTCGTAGTCGTCGATGATGGCGTCTTTCTCGGAAGAGCTGACGTCACGGGCGCAGTAACGGATGCGTTCGGGGTAGCGAAGCGTGCCGCCGCGCTGGCAAAGGGTCCCCGTAGTGAGACGCGGATCGGGTCCCAGGGGATACTTCCCCTCGGCCCCCCGAGCGATGCCGCCGCTCACCGCGAGGGGCATCAAGAACAACCGGAAAAGAAGGACTCCCACCCTCAAACCCTTTTGCATTAGCTGCGCTTATACGTGACTTAAGAAACCCTTACCAGGGCATTTCTGGAATTTTTCTAGTCCACCCTGCCCCGCGAACTTTTTCGGGTGTCCATCCCCGCCCCGTTGACTTGGCGTTATGCTGAAGCCGTGGCGAACGACCCGACCCCTTCAAAGTCAGGAACTTCGGCCTCCTTTTGGGTGGCCCTCGGCATCCTGCTGAGCCGTATCCTGGGGCTCGTCCGCGAACGCTTCTTCGCTTTCTACCTCGGCAACTCGGACGCCGGCGACGCCTTCCGGGCCGCCCTCCGCATCCCCAACATTCTGCAGAACCTTTTGGGCGAAGGGGTGCTTTCGGCCTCCTTCATTCCGGTCTACGCGCGACTCGAAGCGCAGGCGCGCGCGCGCGAGGCCGAAACGCTCGCGCGCGCCGTCTTTGCCTTCCTGCTCGTGCTCGTGAGCCTGCTCGTGGCGCTCGGGCTCGGTGCCTCGGAGTACCTCGCGGATTGGCTCGCGCCCGGCTTCGCGCCCGAAAAACGCGCCCTCACCGTCGAGCTCCTTCGCATCGTCTTCCCGGGCACGGGCTTTCTCGTCCTTTCGGCTTGGTGCCTGGGCGTGCTGAATTCGCACCACCGCTTCTTTCTCGCCTACGCCGCTCCCGTCGTCTGGAACTTGGCCCTCATCGGCGCGCTCGCCCTCTACGGCGATCACGAAGGCGCCCCCGAACTCGTGCGGCGCCTGGCGTGGGCCTTCGTCGTGGGCTCGCTCGCGCAGTTCGCCGTCCAATTGCCCTCGGTCTGGCGACTCGCGCGCTTCTGGCTCCCCTCCTTCCGCTGGAAGAACGACGCTTTCCGCCGGGTTTTGGGCGGCTTCGGTCCCGTCCTGCTCGGACGCGGCGTCGTGCAGATCTCGGCCTACGTCGACACGATCGTGGCGAGCCTCTTCGCGCCCGGCTCGCTCTCGATCCTGGTCTACGCGCAGACCCTCGCGACGCTCCCGCTCAGCCTTTTCGGCATGTCCGTCTCGGCGGCTGAGCTCCCGCAACTTTCGCGCGAGCTCGCGACGGGGCAAGCCGGCGAGCAGTCCACGCGACTGCGCGAGCGGCTGGCCGCGGCCCGACGGCGGGTGATCTTCTTCATCGCGCCCACGAGCGTCGCCTTCGTCGTGATCGGCGACTCGCTGCTCTCCGTGCTCTACCGCGGCGGGGCCTTCGGGCCCGAGGCCCTCGCTCGCACCTGGCCCGTGCTCGCCGCCTACGCGTTCTGGTTACCCGCCTCGACCGTCGGCCGGCTCTACTCTTCCGCGCTCTTCGCGGCGCAAGACACCCGCACGCCGCCGATCGTCGCGATCGTCCGCGTCGCGCTGGGGCTCGCGCTCAGCGGGCTCGCCGTGTTCGTGTACCGCTGGGGCTTCGACTTCGGCGGCTTCGAAGCGGTCACGGCCGTGGTCGCGGCCGCCGCCGTCGCCGGCGGTCTCGAGGCGAGCTTGCTCCGACGTCGGGTGATCCGCCTCTTCGGAGCGCTGCCCCGGGATCCCGCGGTCACGAAGGCCTGGCTGGCCGCGCTCGTCGCGGGGCTCGGCGGCTTCGGCGCCAGGTCCGTTCTCTCCGGTCGATTGCCGGGCGCAACCTCGACGGCCTCCGCCCTCGCCCACGCGCTCCTCGAGATCGCGCTCTTCGCGGTCTTCTACGCGATCGCCGCGCTAGCCTTGAAAGTGCCCGAGGCGCAGCGCCTCCGCGCGCGACTCGGACGCCGAGGCCGGGGAGCGACGTCATGACGAAACCCTCGTTGCGCGTGCTCAAGTTCGGCGGCACTTCGGTGCAGGACGCGCCCGCGTTGCGGCGCCTCGTCGCGCACGTGGCGGGTGCGCCTTCCGCGCGCACGCTCGTCGTCGTATCGGCCTTGGCCGGCGTCACGGACGAGCTGCTCTCGCTCGTCGAAGCCGCGCTCGCGGCGCGCGAGGTAACGGCGCGCCTCGCCGCGCTCGAGGAACGCCACCGCGCCGTCGCCCGCGAGCTCACGATCGACGACGACGCCACGCTCGTCGCGCTCCGCGAGATCTTCGCGCGCCTGGAACGCGCGCTGGGCGGCGTGACGGCGCTCGGCGAAGCTTCGCCGCGAACCCGCGACCTCGTGGTGGCCCAGGGGGAGCTTCTCTCTTCGCGCCTCATCCCCCGTCTCGTCGGCGCCGCCCAGGCCGGGCCGCTCCCCTACGTTCACGCGCCCGAGCTCCTTCGCACGGACGCTCGCTACGGATCGGCCGCGATCGATTGGCGCGCGACCCGCGAAGCTTGCGCGCGCCTCGAGCCCCGCTTCGAGCGCGAAGCCCGCCTCGTCGTCGGCGGCTTCGTCGGCTCGGCCCCGGACGGATCGACGACGACGTTGGGCCGCGGGGGGTCGGACTACACGGCCGCCGTGCTCGCCGCCGCGCTGGGCGCCGAGGCGCTCGAGTTCTGGAAGGACGTCGACGGCCTGCTCACCGCCGATCCGCGCCTCGTCGCGCGGGCCCGCCTCGTTCCCGAACTGAGCTACGGCGAGGCGGCCGAGCTCTGTTACTTTGGCGCCAAGATCCTGCACCCCGAAACGATGCGACCGGCCGTCGAGAACGGCATCCCCATCGAGATCCGCAACTCGCGATTCGAACGCGGGGCCTCCGTCGACGGCCCGCTCCGCGGCACGCGTATCGTCGCCCGCCCCGACGGAGAAGCCGGCCTCAAATCGCTCACCCTGAAACGGGGCGTGACGGCGCTGCATCTCGGCTCGACGCGCATGCTCGGCGCGGCCGGCTTCCTGAAGTCCGTCTTCGACGTCTTCGCCGCCCACGACGTTTCGGTGGACCTTATCTCGACTTCGGAGGTCAGCGTCTCGCTCACTCTCGAGCGGCGGCCCTCGGAAGAATTGCTGCACCGGCTCCGCGCGGAACTCTCGCACGTCGCGACGGTCGCCGCGAGCGACGACAACGCCGTGCTCTCCTGCGTGGGCGAAGGCCTTCGCCGCACACCCGGCCTCGCCGGGCGGATCTTCGGCGCCCTCGACGAAGTCAACGTGCGCATGATCTCGCAGGGTGCCTCGGAGCTGAACCTGGGGCTCGTCCTGGCCGACGCCGACGGCCCCGAAGCCCTGCGGCGCCTGCACCGGGCTTTTTTTGAAGGAGACCTTCCATGACGTCCTCTCTCTCCACCGAATGTCCCATCGTCGTCGTGAGCTCGCGCGCCCACGCCGAGTACACGAAGCTCGAGGCCTGGCTGGCCGAGACGCTCCCCGGCCGCCGTTTCGTGCGCGTCACCGCCCTCGCGAGATTCCGCGACACGCTCCGCAGCGACGCGCGCTACGCGGGCATCGTCTACGACTTCCGCGACCTCATTCGCGCGAGCCCCGAAGAAAGGCTCTTCGCGAACGAGGCGCTGGCCGCCTTCCCGACCCTGCGCCTTCGCGTCCCCGCGGAGGGGACCGAAATCGACCCCCGGGACCTCCGCGAACGCCACGCCACCGAGATCGAAAGCTTCCGGGCCGAGCTGCTTCGCTTCGAACCGCGCGGCATCCGTCTCGCGCGACGCCTCGTTCGGCACGTCTCCGCCATGTTGTGGCTCCCCGAAGCGTCCCGCCCCCTGCTCGCGAGCAGCGTGGACCTCAGCTGGACGGGCGCCTTCCTGACTTTCAACGAAGTGGAGAAACTTGCGAAGGGGCCCCTTCGGATCGCGTTTCCCCTCGCGGGGCAATCCCCCGAACGGAGTCCCACGGTGGAAGCCCGCGTCGTGTGGGCCCTGGCGTGGAACGTCAGCCAACGCCACCTTCCCGGAATCGGCGTCCACTTCGAGTCCGCGTTGCCGCCCGACCTGCGCGACGCCTGGAACACCTTCCTCCTATGAAAACTCGATGTGGTTTTGTCCTTTTCCTGCTCGGCCTCGCGTTGACGGGCTGCGGAACGCCCGACTGCGGCTTCGCGGAAGCGGAACGCGTCGGCCTGCGGGTCTGCGCCTTCGACGCCGAGGCGGCGACGATCACCCTCGTCAACTTCGACTCGACCGAGCGAAGTCTCCAGGGCCACGACCTTTGGAACGCCGAGAACTTTCGTCTGCTGCAGAACGCGAAAAGCCTGGACGCCATGGCCCCGCTCGCGGCCGGTGCCACGCTCATCGTGAAAGATCTTCCCTTCGCGCTCGCCGCGAGCGGCGAGACCGTGACCCTGACCGACGCCACCGGGAAAGTCGTGCACCAGCGATCGCAGTGAGGATCTTTCGACCCGTCGGCGCGCGCTGGTCTCGCGGCCCCTCATTTGACGATGAGCCCGCGGGAACTTAGAAGAAGGCTATGGCTATCTTCAAACTTTGCCTGAGCGCGACTCTCTTTCTCTTCGGCCTCCCGTCTTTCGGATACGACGCCGAAGCGATCTCGCGAAAACTCGCGACCGACGGACTCCTCTTCGAGGTTCACGGCGGCGTGCCCGACCAAGACATGATCGTGCTCACGCTCCGCGACCCCGAGAACTTCTTCAAGTTCGAGCATTTTTCGGCGGTCGGCCAAGTCGATTCCGTGCAACGCGCGCTGCTCGCGCTCGGCCGGCACGACAAGATCCTCGTGAAGGGCGCCCTCATCGACAACCGTTCGAAGCAGGGGCACGTCGAGGTCGCCTCCTTCGAGGTCAAGCAACGCTACCGCAACCCGCTGAACCCGGGGGACTATCCCTACGAAGGCGATTTGCCGCTCGAGCTCCAAGCCAAGGGCGAGGCGGAATTTCTCGTGCACGCCGTCCATCAGGATGGCGAGGTCCTCGTGCTCGAATTCAAGGATCGCGTCGTGCCCGTCTTCGTGCGTCCCGAGCAGGCCGTATGGACCCGCGACTTGGCCCGCAACGACGTCGTTCGCGTTCGCTACTCCATCGCGCGCCACCCCGAACGCCCGATGCATCTGCGTCTGGACGCGCAGGCCGCGAAGCCCATTGAGGTCCTGGACTCCGTCATGGCGAAGCACGGCCTTCCGGCCGACGTGACCGGGGAGCTCGTGCTCTTCCCGAAGAGCCCGCAGGTCTCCTTCGACGTCTTCGCCATCTCGGAGCCGGCTGGCTTCGGTCTCAAGCGCCAGTACACCCTCATCAACTTCGACGATCCCGAACTCTTCCGTCAGATCCGCGAAAAGTGCGCCGCCGCTTGGACCCGCGCCCCGCAGGATTTCCGGAACGGCCGCAACAAACTCATCCACAACACGATCCGCTTCCGGGCGCGCGGCACCTTCAACGAGGTCGACGCAAACCAGGCGAACGTGCAGATCTTGATCGACCGCATCGACGCTCTCGAGTGGGTGAACGCACCGCTCGAGTAAGGCTTCGAAGAAGAACCCCAGCGGCAACCCATGCGACTTTTCATCGTCTCGGCGCTGGCTTGGGGAGCCTCCCTTTCGTGGGCCACGCCCTATTGCGCCCAAGCCGACTTCTTCGCCGTCCAGGATCCCGCCGACGCCGCGGGCAACGTCGGTGGCCGCGACCCGTCGTGGATCGTCTTTTCTTTTGACGCCAAGGATCCACTCGCGTCCGCCCCGCGCCCGCTCCAGGTCCCCGCGCGCTATTGCCTGGAGTGCGAAGGAAACTCGCCCAAGCTTCTCGATCTCATCTGCCTGCCCGGTCACCTTCGCTTCATGGTGGGCGACGCCGCGGCGGCCAAGCAGCTGATCTACTCGATCAAGGATACGGCCCTCGCGGCGCCCGTCGTGGAAGCCCTCAAGACTCCGCCGAGCCCCGCGCGGCTGCCGACCTTGGAGCGTGGCCAAGCGCCGCTCACGCTCCAAACGCGAAGCGGCCCCTTCCGCGTTTCGTTCCGGGAAGCGACCAAGAAAGTCGGTGGAGGCTCCGTCGCCAGCACCTCGATCCTCGAGATCGAAGCGCTCGACGCTAAAGGCAAAGTTCGAAAGGCTTGGACCCTTTGGAAGAAAGTCCAAGAAGAAACGGTCGACTGACCGAGAGCCCGCCGCCGCCCCGACGCCTACAAGCTCGCTTGCGAAACGGGAGCCGCCAAGCGTCGTTGAGCGTACTTAAAGGGTCTCGAGAAGAGGAAGTAAAATGGTGGGCGATGCGGGGGTCGAACCCACGACCTTCGGCTTCGGAGGCCGACGCTCTATCCAACTGAGCTAACCGCCCTTAACGGTGAGACTTGGAACTTAGCCCCGCCCCCGGGAATTGTCACCTGCGCCGGGGGCCCGCCACGAGATTCTTCGGCGCTCAGCGCCGACCCTTTTGGCGGAGTCGAACCCGCAGCCCCTTGCTCATGACCTTCGCGTGACGTTTGCGTTCCTGTGATTCGGCGCTACCCTGCTCCTGGGCGCGCATCCATTCCGCTTCGGCGTTGAGCTGCAAAAAGCTTTCGAGCCGCGTCGGGCTCAACTCGCCCGCTTCGATCGCGCGGCGAACGGCGCAGTGGGGCTCGTTCTCGTGACGGCAATCCGTGAATTTGCAGCGCGCCGCGAGCGTCTCGACGTCGGCGAAATGGAGCGACACGCCCTCGCCGCCGAGCAGACCGACCTCGCGCAACCCGGGCGTATCCACGAGCAGCGCTCCCCACGGCAGACGGTGCAGCTCGCGCGCGGTCGTCGTGTGGCGACCCTTGTCGTCGCCTTCGCGGATGTCCTGGGTCTCGAGGATCTCGCGCTCCGCGAGGCGATTGACGAGGCTCGACTTGCCCACCCCCGAGGACCCCACGAAGACGCCCGTCTTGCCCGGCGCGAGCAGGGCGCGCAGCTCGGCTTCGCCCGCGCCCGTGCGGGCGCTCGTCGCCACGACCGCGAGGCCGGGCAAGTGCGCCTCGATGCGCGCGCGCCAAGCCGCGACGTCGTCGATGAGGTCGATCTTGTTGAGCACGACGACGGGCTCCGCGCCGCCTTCGCGGGCGAGCGCGACGTAACGATCGAGTCGCGAAAGACTGAAGTCTTCGTTCGGATTGCCCACGACGAAGACGAAGTCGACGTTCGTGGCGAGGACCTGCGCCTTGGGCGTCTTGCCCGCTTTGCGCCGTTGCAAGGAAGTTTCGCGCGCGAGCACGTGGAGGATCGTGCCGTCGGAATCGACGGACGACTCTCCCGAAGCCGACGCGCCCGGCACGAAGAGCACCCAGTCGCCCACGGCGGGCCAACGCGCCTCCGCGCGCGCCTTGCCCGGCGGCTTGGCGAAACAGAATTCGTCGTCGCCGATCGCGAGACGGAAGATTTCGTGCGCGCCGCCCACGACGCGACCCACGCGCACGTCGGCCGCGTCGTCGCCGCGCTCAGCGCCGTCATGCCATTCGGCGAGGCGCGCGTCCCAAGCGGCGGACCAACCCCAACTCTTCGCGATCTTCATGGGTGATTCATTAAAGCAGATTTCGGAAAAATCTCGAAAAAGTGGTACCGAGCGAGAGAATCGAACTCTCAAGACCTTGCGGTCGCTGGATTTTGAATCCAGTGCGTTTACCAGTTCCGCCAGCTCGGCATACCGAAGGAGCCCACGGGCTCGTTTCGAAGTTCCTCTCCTTTAGTCGCGCTCGGCCCGCGAGTCAAAGGCCTCCCATTTCCCCGCCGCGCCGGTAGAAAAGCCCGGAATCTCTGATTATTCTGTGCGAAACGATGGCGATCTCCTCGAAAAGCTTTACGACCGCCCTCTCCCGCAGCGTGCGTCGCCTCTTCGCTCCGCCCCTCCAAGCCGTCTCGCGCACGGGCAAGCTCGTCCAAACGCTTTGGGACGCGGCGCAGCTCCAAGAGCAGAATCGGGATTACAAACGTCGCTTGGGCGAGATCACGATTCGTCTCGTCGAGGAAGGCAGCCTGCGAAATCCGGCCATCGACAAGATCATCGCCCGTCTCAAGCGCAACGAAGATCTCCTCGCGCGGCTCGAAACGAACCTCGCGCAGGAAATCAAACGCCCAGGAAGCACCCGCGTCGAAGATTCGCTCGATGAGCTTGAAGATAAAGAAGTTTCCGCGAGCCAAAGTGCGGTGAGTGGCCTAAAAGACGAGCGCCTTGGCGAAGTTTAGGTCAAGGTTTGAAGCGAAGGCCTGAAGAGAGTCTGAAAAGACAGAGGAACGATGGGACTTGAAGCGAAACTAGGCGAATCGATCTTCACGACGAAGCTGGACGCCCTCATCAACTGGGGACGTTCGAACAGCCTCTGGCCGATGCCGATGGGCATCAGCTGCTGCGCGATCGAGATGATGGCCGCCGTCGGTCCCAAGTACGACATGTCGCGCTTCGGTTCCGAAGTGCTGCGCTTCTCGCCTCGCCAAGCCGACGTCATGCTCGTCGCCGGCACGCTGACCTACAAAATGGCCCCCGTCGTCCGCCGCGTTTACGACCAGATGATGGAACCCAAGTGGGTCATCGCCATGGGCACCTGCCTCTGCACGGGCGGCATGTTCGATTCTTACCCCGTCGTCCAGGGCCTCGATAAGGTGCTGCCGGTCGACGTCTACATTCCGGGTTGCCCGCCGCGCCCCGAGGCCGTCATCCAAGCCCTCCTCAAGCTCCAGCAGACCGTGCGCAAAGACCGCGGCACGCGGCCCGTCTCGCGCGCGGCCGAACCGATGAAAGTCACGGTTCCCGAAGTTCGCACGCCGATCAAACGGCAGAGCTCCGAGACGATTATCCTCAACATGGGCCCGCAGCACCCTTCCACGCACGGCGTGCTCCGCCTCATCCTCGAGATCGACGGCGAGACCGTCATCCAATGCGTGCCCGAGATCGGCTACCTGCACCGCGGCTTCGAGAAGATCGCCGAGAACAAGCGTTACCACCAGTTCATCCCGTACACGGATCGCCTGGACTACCTCGCGCCGCTCTCCAACAACGTGAGCTACGCGATGGCCGTCGAGAAGCTCCTCGACATCGAACTGCCCAAACGCGGCCAGTACATCCGCGTCATCGCCTGCGAGCTCGCGCGCATCTCGGCGCACTTGCTCTCGCTCGGTACTTACGCCCTCGACGTGGGCGCCGGCACGGTTTTCTTCCACACCTTCGACGAGCGCGAGAAGATCTACGTGCTCATCGAGAAGCTCACGGGCCACCGTTTCACGACGAGCTACACCCGCGTGGGCGGCGTCGCGCGCGACGCGAGCGCCGACGACATCAAGCACGCGTACCGGCGGCTGGCGCGCAAGTACCATCCCGACGTCAGCAAGGAGCCCGGCGCGGAGGAGCAGTTCAAGGCCGTCAACGAAGCCTACGAGGCGCTGCGCGATCCGCAGAAGCGCGCGGCCTACGACCAGTTGCGCGCGCGCGGCTACCGGCCGGGCGAGGAGTTCCGGCCGCCGCCGGACTTCGGGCGCGGCGGGCCCGGGGCGCCGGATTTCGATTTCGAGGAGATCTTCGGTGGCGCCGGCGGCGGGGGCGGCGGTTTCAGCGATTTCTTCGAGGGGCTGTTCGGCCGCCGCGGCCGCGGTCCCGACGCCGCGCAGCCGCGCGGCCCGCAACCGCCGCGCGACACCCGTGCCAAGCTGGCGGTGCCGTTGCAGGCTGTGCACGACGGCGGCAGCGTGCGGGTGAACGTCAACGGCCGGCAACTGGACGTGCGCGTGCCCAAGGGCGTCAAGCCGGCGCAGGTGATCCGCCTGGCCGGGCAGGGCACCTACGGCGGCAACCTGCTGCTGGAAGTGGAGTACGCGCCGCACCCGCAGTTCGAGGTGGACGGCCGCAACATCATCCATGTGCTGTCGGTGACGCCGTGGCAGGCGGCCCTGGGCGCCACCCTCAGCGTGCCCACCCTGGGCGGCGCGGTGGAGCTGAAGGTGCCTGCGGATTCGGACACCGGCCGCAAGCTGCGCCTGCGCGGCCGCGGCCTGCCCGGCACGCCTCCGGGCGACCAGATCGTGGAACTGGAAATCACCGCCCCGCGCGCCGAGACCGAAGAACAGCGCAAGGCCTACGCCAAGCTCGCCAAGGCCTTCGACGCCTGACCCGCAGGGTGCGCCCCGGCGCACCACGCCTTTCCATCCACCGTCATTGACGTCGCGGGTGCCGTGGCAGTGCGCAGCGCGCGCCCGACGTGGCGAGATTTTCGCCATAGGGCTTGACAGGGCCGTGGCGCAAGGCGGTGCGAGGGTTATCCACAGATTCGTGCAGCTT
The DNA here is from genome assembly GCA_002343545.1 of Bacteriovoracaceae bacterium UBA2428. Classification (GTDB taxonomy): domain Bacteria; phylum Bdellovibrionota; class UBA2428; order UBA2428; family UBA2428; genus UBA2428. The sequence continues at coordinate 5,148 of DDRA01000098.1, read as the reverse complement.
TCATCCACACGGATTGTGGAAAACCTGCCTGTGAGCCGGCCGCGACAGGGTCATCGCCGGGGCGATGTTCCACGCACAAAAAACCACGCCGCCCGGAGGCGGCGTGGTGCATGCGACGAGGAGGTCGCTTACTTGGCGCCGGCGGCGGGTGCCGTGCCGGGGACGGTCAGGCCGCGCTTCTCCAGCAGCGGCTCGATCCGCGGGTCGTGACCGGCGAAGTCGCGGAACAGCTTCATCGCGTCCTCGCTGCCGCCGCGCGAGAGCAGGGTCTTGCGGAAGTGGTCGCCGTTCTCGCGCTTCAGGCCGCCGTGCTGCTTGAACCACTCCACGCTGTTGGCGTCCAGCACTTCCGACCAGATGTAGGCGTAGTAGCCGGCCGAGTAACCGCCCATGATGTGGCTGAAGTACGGCGTCTTGTAGCGCGGCGGCACCGGCGCGTAGGCGATGCCGTCGGCGGCCAGCGCGTCGGCGTCCTCCTTCATCACGCCGGCGGCGTCGGGCACCTGGTCGGCGGTGATCTGGTGCCAGCGCTGGTCCAGCATGGCCGCGCCCAGGTATTCGGTGGTGCCGAAGCCCTGGTTGAACTTGGATGCGGCGATCACCTTGTCCAGCAGCGCCTGCGGCATCGGCTCGCCGGTCCTGTGGTGCTTGGCATAGTTGGCCAGGATGCTCGGCCAGTCGGCCCACATCTCGTTGACCTGCGAGGGATACTCGACGAAGTC
>DDRA01000098.1:439-4268 GCA_002343545.1 Bacteriovoracaceae bacterium UBA2428 | reverse complement strand
AAGTCGCGCGGCACGCTGGTGCCGCTGAAGTAGGGGTACTTCACGTCCGAGAACATGCCGTGCAGCGCGTGGCCGAACTCGTGGAACGCCGTGGTCACCTCGTCCCAGGTCAGCAGCGTGGGCTCGCCGGCCGGCGGCTTGGGCACGTTGAGGTGGTTGGCCACTACCGGCTTGTCGCCGGTCAGGCCCGACTGCGACACGTAGGAATTCATCCACGCGCCGCCGCGCTTGGAGTCGCGCGCATACGGGTCGAAGATGAAGATTGCCAGTTGCGAACCGTCGGCGTTGAACACGTCGTAGGTCCAGGTGTCGGCGTGGTACTTGGGCAGGTCGGTGCGTTCCTTGAAGCTCAGCCCGTACAACTGGTTGGCGGCGTAGAACACGCCGTTCTCCAGCACGTTCTTCATCTCGAAGTACGGCTTGAGCTGCGATTCGTCGAAGTCGTACTTGGCCGCGCGCACCTTCTCGGTGTAGAAGGCCCAGTCCCATGGCTCCAGCTTGAAGCTCGGCTGGCCCTTGGCCTTCTGCTCCCGGTCGATCATCGCCTGCAGGTCGGCGGCCTCGCGCTTGGCGTTCGCCACCGCGGCCGGCGCCAGTTTGCCGAGCATCGCATTGACGGCTTCCGGCGTGCGCGCGGTCTGGTCTTCCAGGCCGTAGGCGGCGTGGTTGGGATAGCCCAGCAGCTTCGCGCGGTCGGCGCGCAGCTTCATGATGCGCGAGACCAGCGCGGTGGTGTCGAACTCGCCGCCGCGGCTGCCGCGCGCGACCGAGGCTTCGTGCAGGCGCCGGCGCAGCGCGCGGTCGGTCAGTTGCGATTCCGGCGGCTGGCCGGTGGTGTTGAGCAAGGTCAGCACGTACTTGCCGTCCAGGCCGCGGTTCTTCGCCGTTTCGGCGGCGGTGGCGATCTGCGCCTCGGTCAGGCCGTCGAGCTGCTTCACGTCGTCCACGACCACGGCCGAAGCGTTCACTTCCTTCCGCACGTAGTCGCTGAACCGGGTGCCCAGCGAGGCCAGTTCGGCGTTCATCGCCTTCAGCGTGGCCTTGTCGGCGTCGTTCAGGTTGGCGCCGGCGCGGACGAAGCTGGTGTGGTAGCGCTCGATCAGTCGCACGCCCTGCGGGTCCAGGCCCAGGGTGTCGCGCTTTTCGTACAGCGCCTTGATGCGGGCGAAGAGCTTGGGATTGAGGTTGATGGCGTCGCCGTGCGCGGCGAACTTCGCCGAGTAGTTGGCGCGCAACTCGTTGCGCGTGTCGTTGGTGTCGGTGCCGACCAGGTTGAAGAACACGGTGGTGGCGCGGTCCAGCACCTGGCCGGACTTCTCCAGCGCGATGATGGTGTTGTCGAAGGTGGGCGCGGCCGGGTTGCCGGCGATGGCGTCGATCTCCTTCAACTGCTCGGCCATGCCGGCGTCGAAGGCGGGGGCGAAATCGCTGTCCTTGATCCTGTCGAACTGCGGGTAATGCAGCGGCAGCGGGCTCTGCGCGAAGAAGGGATTGGCGGCCTGGACGGTGGTGGAGGCCGGTGCGGCGGCCTGGCTGTAGGCGGGCATGGCGAGTCCCAGGGTCGCGGCGAGCGCGAGGGCGAGGCGGGTGGTCATCGAAGCGCGGCGTCCTGAACAGTGGATTCCCAAGGGTACCGGAAGGGGGCGGCACGGACCCATGACGAAAGGCATGGGCAGCCGGCGCGAACGCCGCGCCGATCTGGGTCAGAATGCGCGCACCGTCCGCCGCAGGAGCATTCCGTGAAGCCCGTCCTTGTCATCTGCTGTGCGCTGTTGCTGGCCCCGGGCGTCAAGGCCGCCGAGACCCTGCGCTACGTGGCGCTGGTGGACGGCGGCAAGCAGGCCGGCGAACAGACGGTCCGCGTGGGCGAGGACGGCGTCACCCGGGTCGATTTCGTGTTCAAGGACAACGGGCGCGGCCCGGAACTTAAGGAGGAATTCGAACTCGCGCCCGACGGCACCTTCCGCCGCTACCAGGTGCGCGGCGTGTCCACCTTCGGCGCGCCGGTGGACGAATCGTTCGTGCGCGAGGGCGATGTCGGCCGCTGGAAGAGCACGTCGGACAGCGGCACGCACGCGTTCACAGGCACCGCGCTGTACACGCCGCTGAGCTGCACGCCGGCCGCTACCTCGGTGGCGCTGGCGGCGCTGGCCCGGCAGCCCGACGGCAGGCTGCCGCTGGTGCCGAGCGGCACGCTGACCCAGCGCAGGCTGGCGTCCATGGACGTGCGCAGTGGCGAGCGGTCGCGCACCGTCGACCTGGTCAGCCTGACCGGGATCGGTTTCACTCCCGATTTCGCCTGGGTGACGCGCGACGCCGCGCCGCGCCTGTTCGCCTACATCGTCCCCGGCTTCCTGCAACTGGTGGAGGACGGCTGGCAGTCCAGCGCGGCGGCATTGGAAGCGCGCCAGCAGACCGCCGAAGGCGAGGCGCTGGTCGCGCTCCAGCAACGCCTGGCGCATCCGCTGCCGGGCACCACGTTGATCCGCAACGCGCGCGTGTTCGACAGCGAGCACGCGGTGCTGGGCGAGCGTTCCGACGTGCTGCTGCGCGAGGGGCGCATCGTCTCCGTCGCGCCGGCATCGGCAGCGGCGCCGGCCGCCGACAACGTGGTGGACGCCGATGGGCGCGTGCTGCTGCCCGGCCTGTACGACATGCACGTGCACGCGGGTCGCTGGGAAGGCGGGCTGCACCTGGCCGCCGGCGTGACCAGCGTGCGCGACATGGGCAACGACAACGCCACCCTGCAGCAACTGATGGCCGAGGAGCGGGCCGGCACGCTGCTGCATCCGCGGGTCATCCCGGCCGGCTACATCGAGGGCAGCAGTCCGCATTCCTCGCAGGGCGGCTTCGTCATCGGCGACCTGGCCGAGGCGAAGCGGGCGATCGACTGGTACGCCGACCACGGCTATCCGCAGGTCAAGATCTACAACTCGTTCCCGAAGGAGATCCTGCGCGAGACCGCGGCCTACGCGCACCAGCGCGGCCTGCGCGTGAGCGGCCACGTGCCGGCCTTCCTGCGCGCGCAGGACGTGGTGGAGCAGGGCTACGACGAGATCCAGCACATCAACCAGGTGATGCTCAACTTCTTCGTCACGCCGGATACCGACACCCGCACGCTGGCGCGCTTCTATCTGGTCGCCGACCGCACCGATGCGCTCGATTTCGACAGCAGGCCGGTGCAGGACTTCATCGCGGAATTGGCGGAGAAGCAGATCGTCATCGACCCGACCCTGGCGACGTTCGAATTCCTGCACCAGCGCGAAGGGCAACTGTCGCCCATCGTCGCCGACGTCGCCGACCATCTGCCGCCGGACGTGCAGCGCAGCCGGCGCGCGGCGGAGCTGGACATCCCCGACGACGCCACCGGCGCGCGCTACAAGCGCAGCTTCGACAAGCTGGTCGAATTCACCGGCCGCCTGTACCGCGCCGGCGTCCCGCTCGTCGCCGGTACGGACGAACTGCCGGGCTTCACCCTGCAACGCGAACTGGAGCTGTACGTGCAGGCCGGGCTGACCCCGGCGCAGGTGCTGCAGGTGGCCACGTGGAACGGCGCCCGCTACACGCGCACGCTGGACGAGGCCGGCTCCATCGCTCCGGGCAAGCGCGCCGACCTGGTGCTGGTGGACGGCGACCCCACCCGCGACATCCGCGACATCCGCAAGCTGGCGCTGGTGATCAAGGACGGGCACGCCTATTACCCGGCCGAGATCGACGCGGCACTGGGCATCGCCCCGTTCGCGCCTGCGCTGGAAGTGCGGCCTGCGCGCTGAGGGCGCTTCATCTCCCTTCGATGCTTCTGCCTCTCCTGTAGGAGCGACGTCAGTCG
>DDRA01000098.1:0-223 GCA_002343545.1 Bacteriovoracaceae bacterium UBA2428 | reverse complement strand
CCGCGGTCGCGACTGACGTCGCTCATGCAAAGAGGTATGAGGGGCAGGGGCGATAGAAGCGGCATGCCCGCCGCAGCGCTTGCCGGCGCGCGTGTGGGGGTGTCTGATAGGGCTTTCCCGGGAGACGGCCATGACCACTGCCTACGATTTCACCGCGCGCGACATCGACGGCCAGGACTGTTCCCTGTCCGACTACCGAGGCAAGGTTCTGCTGATCGTCAAC
>DDRA01000024.1:12295-13212 GCA_002343545.1 Bacteriovoracaceae bacterium UBA2428 | reverse complement strand
AGAAAAACCCCACCCCTTCCGAGGCGAAAATGTGGTCCAGGTTATAGGAACAGAGCTCGAGGAACTTCATGTTCCGGTAGATCTGGATGAAGTCCGCCCCGTAGACCTCGACGCAATCGTCCTCGCCGAGCTTGTCGAAGAGGTCCGAGCAAGGCCTCAATCCGAGGCGGCCGAGAATGCCCCAAAAAATACGCTTCCGTCGATCCTGCAGGTCATGTCCGAGCCCAAGCTGCGAGCGAACGACGCCGAAATAATTCTCGAAGGCCGCCAGGATCGCCTCTTGCCGAACGAGCGGCAATTGCCGAAAGCGCTCAAACGGCCGCTTCGCGTCGAAAGGTCGGACCTCGACGCCACTCGAGCGGGCAAGGTCCGCGAATTCCTGGGCGAGCGTCTGCAGGCGCTCGGCGGGAGCCGTTTCGCGAAGGAGAGCCGTAAGCGCCGACGCTTCCATTCTTTCTAGTTAGTCGATCGAAGCCAGAAACGTCAAAATCCCCCAAGAAAAAACAACCTTCACGGCCGACCTCGTGCCGCCGCTCACGAAGTCGCGGTGAACTTGAGGCCCACGATGGAAACGACGAGCAAAAGCAGGAACGCCAGGCGCGGAAGGGTCACGGGTTCCCCGAAGAGCACGATGCCGAGCACGCCCGCCCCGACGGCGCCGATGCCAACCCAGACGGCGTAAGCCGTCCCGATGGGCAGCGTCTCCGCCGCCTTCGCGAGCAGGTACATGCTCGCGGCCAGCGTCGTCAGCGTAAAAAGGCTCGGCACGAGGCGGGTAAAACCGACCGTGTACTTGAGCCCCACGGCCCAGCAGACTTCCAAGAGTCCGGCGACGAAGAGAAGTATCCAAGCGGACGACATAACGGTGCTCCTTCGAAGAAACGTCGTCTTGTCCTCACCGGGTACGGCGTGTCTTC
>DDRA01000024.1:11642-12119 GCA_002343545.1 Bacteriovoracaceae bacterium UBA2428 | reverse complement strand
TTGCGACGAGCCGACTTTAGCCGCCCCGCTCGATCCCGGCAATCGCCAGGCCCGTCCGCGACGTCGCTTCTCCCTGTCCCGCGACCCAAAAGACCGCACGCCCAAGCTCTTCCCGTAAAAAGGAAGTTTCTCGCTTCCTCCCTTAGGACGCTTGCACTAGACCACGGGGGCCATGACCTATAACGACATCCTCCGCTCGCTGCGCCACACGCTGCACATGCCCGAGATCAAGTTCCTCGAGATGATCCGCCTTTCCGGTTCGGGCCCCACGCTCGAAGAACTGACGGCTTACCTGAAGCCCGAAACGGATCCCGGCTTTCGCGAGTGCGGCGGCGAGGTCTTGGCCGCCTGTTTGGACGGGCTCGTCATCCACAAGCGCGGCAAGCAACCGAACCGCCCCTTCCTCCACACCCCGCCCAAGCCCAACAACAATATCATCCTCAAGAAGGTCCGCGTCGCGTTCGAGCTCGAGGAGAC
>DDRA01000024.1:9070-11485 GCA_002343545.1 Bacteriovoracaceae bacterium UBA2428 | reverse complement strand
CGTCGCGTTCGAGCTCGAGGAGACCGACCTCATCGAGCTCATCGGGAAGGCGGGTCTCGAGATCTCGAAGGGCGAGCTGAATTCCTTCTTCCGCAGCCCCGAGCATCGCAACTACCGCCCTTGCGGCAACCAGTTCCTTCGCGCCGTCCTGAGGGGACTCGCCGCGTGAGCCCGCACGACAGTGTTCCCGCCCTCAAATGGCCGCGCTCGCTGGAGGGGCATCCGCGGCTCGGCGAACTCGAAGCCAAGCTCGAAGCCGCGCGCGAGCCCCTTTGGGAGCGCGGCGAAATCGAAGTCGCCCGCATCGGCGCGACGCCGGCCCTGCGCGACCTCATCGCGAGCCTCCAGGGACGAAACCAGATCGAGCGCGGACTCGAAAACATCGCCGCGATCCTCGCTTCGGAGAAGAAGGGCCAAGGGGCCCTTCACGCCAAGCAAGGCACGAGCCCGGCCTTCCGCGTCTCGCGGATCCTCCTGATCAACGACCAGGGAAGCGAGCGTTTTTACCGCGATTGCGAGCGGCTGCTGCGTGACCACGCCGAGCGGGTCCTGGGCCTGCGGTTGGACGAAAGCGGCGCCGCGCTTTTCGGCGAAGTCTTTGGCGAAGCGGCGACCGTCAAGGCCGTGCTCGTCTCGCACAAAGAAGCCGTCGCGCAAACGCTGCTCGCCTTGCTCGACGCGCACGCCACGGGGGACGCCTAACGTGATCTTGCTCCTGGACGGAAGCCTGGGCGCGCCGGAAGGCAATACGAGCCGTTTGCTCGAGCGTTTGGCGGCGCACCTGCGACCCGCGATCGAGGTACGCTACCATGCGCTGCGGAGCTCACGCCCGAGCGAACGAAGCCTCGCCGAGGCCAAGGGCTTCGTGTTCGCGACGGGCACCTACTGGGACAGCTGGGGAAGCCCCCTCCAGCGCTTCCTCGAGGAATCGACGGAGCTCGAGGGTGGCTCGGTCTGGTTGGGTAAACCGGCGGCGACCCTCGTCACGATGCATTCCGTCGGGGGCAAGGAAGTTCTTTCGCGCTTGCAGGGCGTCCTCGTGACGCTCGGCCTGGCCGTGCCGCCCATGTCGGGCCTCGCGTACTCGCTCGCGAATCACCTCGCGATCAAGGCCGAAGCCGACGCGGACTTTTGGCGCGTCGAGGATCTCGAAGTCGTCGCGCATAACCTGCTGCGGGCCCTCGGCCTTCGCGAGGGATGGAAATCCTGGCCCGTCGAGTGTGACTTCGTGAAGAACTGGCTCGACTAGCGGAGACTCGCTCCGCGCCTCTTCCCGATTCAGTCGGCGCTCCGCGGGACCATGACCTTCATCGCCGCGGGCGTGACCTCGAAGTCGGCGGGGGTCGAAAGATCCGTGGCGCCCTCGACGTCGATCTTGATGGCCGGATGCGTTTGGATGCGGAACTTCGTGGAGCGGAGGAGCTTCAAACCCGCTTCCTTCGGACCGGCTCGGTAAGGGAGCAACGCTTTCACGAAGCCGCGCAGAAAGCTGTCGGCTTCGATGACGGAGAGATCCAAAGTCGCGTCGTCCAGCGTGGCGTCGGGATGGATCTGCACGTGTCCACCGTAGAAGCGACCGTTGCAGACCGTGATCTGCAACGCGCGCACGCGCAAAGAGTGTTCGTCGCTCGTGATCTGGGCGCGAAAACTCGGCGGACGACGGCGCAAGAGATGAAAGGCCTGCAAGGCGTAGGACAGCGAACCCCAACGCCGTTTGCGCTCGTCCGGCACCTCGTCGTGCACGAGCGTGCTGAAGCCCATGCCCACGACGCTCAAGAAGATGCGGCCGTTCACGCGCGCGAGGTCCATGTCGCGGACCTGGCCGCGCGCGACGACCTCGCAAGCCGCCCGCAAATCGAGGGGAACGCCCAAACTGCGCGCGACGTTGTTCGCGGTGCCGAGGGGCAAAATGCCCAGGGGGTGCTTCGTCTCGGCCAAAGTCGGCGCCGCGCACTGGAGCGATCCGTCGCCCCCCGCCACGCAAACGACGTTCACCTCTTGCCGATGCCGAAGGATGAGCTTGGGGTAATCTTCCGGCGATCGCGCGGCCGCTTCGATGACTTCGCAGCCCAACTCCCGCAAAAGCCCCGGAATCTTGGCCGCGGGAGCTTCCGCCTGGCTCGCCCTGGGATTCACGAAAAGAAGAATTTTTTGCATATCGTCGCGCCCTCGAATCGTCTTAGACTCGCTATCACCCATGCGGCGCCTAGTACATCTCTCCGACCTGCATTTCGGTCGAAGCTTCTATCCCGCGCTCGAGGCGCTCAAGCGCTTCATCCGCGGTCAAGGCTTCGACCTCGTCATCGTGTCGGGCGATTTGACCCAACGCTCGCGGCGCCGGGAGTTCCGCGAAGCGGCCGAGTTCCTCGCTTCGCTCGGAACCTCGACCTTCGTCGTGCCGGGCAACCACGACAT
>DDRA01000024.1:7477-8935 GCA_002343545.1 Bacteriovoracaceae bacterium UBA2428 | reverse complement strand
CAACCACGACATCCCGCTCTACAAACTCTGGCGACGTTTTTGGAACCCCTTCAAGAACTACCGCGCCTTCATCCAAGCCGAGACCGAACCCGTTCACGCGGACGACGAGATCGTGGTGGTCGGCGCGAACACGGTCTCGCTCTGGACGGCCGAGGGCCGCTTCGCCGGCCGGCGCTGGCGTGGGCTCACGGAGCGATTGCCCGCCCCTAAGGACGACGAGCCGCTCAAGATTCTCGTGAGCCACCATCCCATCCCGGCGGCTCGGCTCGTGGGCGAGAAACTCGGCTTCGACGTTTTCCTTTCGGGCCATACCCACCACCCGCTCTCCGAGCTTCTCGACACCGGAGCGGACCGCAACGTCCTTTGCATCGCGGCCGGCACGAGCAGCTCCACGCGCCTACGCGACGACTTCGCGAATTCCTTTAACGTTCTCGAAATCGAATCGCGGCGCCTCGGCTTCGAGCGCTACGAATGGGATCCTTCCACGGAGAACTTCTTTGCCGCCGAGACGAAGGCTTTCGAGAAGAACGCCCAAGGATGGCGGAAGGCCGAGGCCACGCGGTGAACCGAGAGACCGTCGCCGCTCCTTCGACCTGGTTTAGGCTCTACCCACCCCAACATCCCGGCACGCTCTCCGCGAAGTCCCGGATTTCCCGCCCGAGCCGATCCTCGGGGGAGTAGCCCAGGCGCGCCCTCGCCTTGTCGATGTTCAAAGTCATCGACTGACTGAGCACCGCGATCGGCACGGGCAGCAAGCGCGGTTCTTCCCGTACGCCCGCCCACCGGCAAAGCCGTTCGTTCAGCCGCGCGAGCGGAAGCATCAGAGCGCGCGGCAGCCGCCGTCGCCGCCGCGGCAATCCGAACTCGCCGAGGACCTGATCGACCAAGGCGCGCAAAAGGACCGGCTCCGCGTCCGCGAGGTTGTAGACCTCGCCGTAAGCGGAATCCGGGGCTAGCAATGCGCAGTCGACGGCGTGGAGAAGATTTCCGACGCTCGTCACGCTCACCCGGACCTCGGGCGACCCGATGTCGAAGAGCTTGCCGGCCCGCTGGAGCGAGATGAGCCGCGGCAAAACGTTGCGATCCCCGGCCCCGATCACCAAGCGGGGCCGGAAGGCCAAGGTCCGAAAGCGCGCCGCATGCGCCGCGAGCACGATTCGCTCCGATTCGAGCTTCGTGCGGGCGTAGTGATCGGCGGGACGGCTCGGGAGATCTTCCTCCCGAAGATTCAACTGGTCGCGAAAGTCGAAGTAAACGCTGGGCGAAGAAAAATGAAGGAAGCGACGGACTCCGGCGCGCCGCGAGGCCTCGAGCAAGTTCTGGCTCGCCAAGACGTTCGCGCGGTAGAAATCGCGGTAAGGCCCCCAGACCCCCGCTTTCCCGGCGCAATGGATCACGACGTCGCCGCCTTCGACGATCGCGTCGCAGGCTCGCGGATCCTCAAGATCGCCCCGGCGG
>DDRA01000024.1:5175-7290 GCA_002343545.1 Bacteriovoracaceae bacterium UBA2428 | reverse complement strand
CCGCGTGCCCGGCGGCCGTCAGATGGGCGACGATGCGGCCCCCGATGAAGCCGTTGGCGCCCGTGACGACGACCCTGCCTACCCCGCAGATGCCCATGCGCTTCGCCCCCAAAGCGAATCAACTCACTTTGGGTTGGACGAAAGGTCCTTCACGCCGGTCGCCACGAAACGCACGCTTTCCTTGGGCTTCGTCACGGCGTCGATCTCGGACTGCGGCCGTTTGGCGTCCTTCAACAGATGCCTCTGCTCTTCGACCGACTCGACGTGCTTGACGTAGCGACCGCGCAGGGCGACTTCCTTGCCGACCAACTCGGTGGGCACGAAGAATCCGTAGTCCTTGAAGGTCACCCGGACCTCTTGGTCGGGCGCCGCGCCGCGCACCTTCATCCAACAGCCCTTCTTCGGGCAGACTTCGGCCACGGTCGTCTTGACCGTGACTTCGCCCGACTCGGCCCCGCTCGAAATGGGCTTCGCCTCGCTCGGATTGAACTTGGCGTCGCCGTACTCACCGGCGGGGTTCGGCGCCGGGGGATGGGCGGCCTGGGCCTTGGGGCTCTTCGGCGGCAACGAGACGTCCGCCGCGAGGGTGGCCGTCGAAAGACTTGCGACAAAGGAAAGACTCAAAAAACGGATCACGAAACCTCCCGCGGAAGCGAATCACCCTGGATGGGTTCCCCCGCAGACCAGCGAATGGGGGGAACGCAGTCAAGGGCGACGTTCGGGGCGAACGTCGCGGGATCAAGCGCCTACTGCTCGACGCAAACGATGTTCGCCGCCGTCGAGCAGGTCATCTCGCCGTAAGAATGGAAAGCATGATCGGTCGCATTGAAGTTCCCGCGGCGCCCCATGGCGCTGCCGGAGCTCGAGGCCCAGTTGGAACAGCGGTTCGGCATGGCGATCCAGTTGTCGCCCACTCCCAAATAGTAATTCGTTCCCGTCGTTCCCAGCGCCCCCGCTTCGTCCGGCGTGATCAAGCCGGCCGAGTCCGTCGTGCCGACGCGCTTTTCGTAGTCGCTCGTGCAGTAGTCCGAGTCCTTGGTGAAGACCCAGCCGATATGTTCCGATTCGCCGCCGCCGCAATTCGGAGTCGTGCAAGCCCGTCGCGTCGAGTTGTCCACGAGCAAAGCCTTGAAGGTCGAGTCCATGAATCCGAGGGGCTTGTTCGCGTTGCAAAGGCTGTCCGCCCCCGACACGCCGCCCAAGTTGGCCGAGCTCACGGCGTGCGCGAACATGACCTTGCCGTCGCACTTCGTGGTGAGCGACGCCGTCGGATAGATCGCCTGGTTGCCCTGCGCGTCGCGCACGATCACCGTCACGTAGTAGTTGCTCGAGCCGGAGAGGCCGCTCAGCTCGGCGTCCGTCTTGGCGACCGTCCAGGCGAAGGCTTCGGTGCCGTTGGCGACGGCGTCTTCCACCGTCTTAAGGTTGTCGCCGCTCGAGTAGACGAGCTTGTATTCGAGCGCCGCGGGGGAGGTCTCGACGTCGGAAGCCGCGCCCCAGATCAAGGTGGCGGTCTTGCCGGTCACGTTCAGAACGCTAAGAGCCGTGCCGACCGTCGGCGCCGATCCGGCCGAGGCTTGGTCCCGCGACCACCAGCAACCGCCCAAAAGGGAACCCAAGCAGAGGACCGAGGCCAACCTGATTTTGCTTTGCATAAGTCTAAACGTATCCGAGTGCCTAACGCCCGTACGGGGACGGCCTCGCCAAAAATCCGATGGCCCGCGTCCCGAAACGCGGCCTTTGACTCGCCGGAGGAAAGGGGCTCCCGCAACCCAACGCGGCGCGTTTTTAACATTGCCGCCCCGTATTCGGCCCACGAAGGAGTAAGCTCCGTCCCATTCCAGCCATCCGATCCAGCCACGGGGCCCCTTGAGATCGAAGGAAACGAGTATGGCAGTATCCATCGCCGAAGACCGGAATTCGCGAGGCGAAATCCAAAGCGCCGGCTCGCCGGAAGAAAAGCTGCGTGCGGCCGAGCGGAGACTCAAAGGCCTTATCAACGCCTCGGCTCAGGTCGTTTGGACCACCGACGCGAATGGAATCCCCACGGAAGACTCGCCGACCTGGCGCGCCTTCACGGGGCAATCCCGGGAGGAGTGGCTCGGACAGAACGGG
>DDRA01000024.1:4458-5039 GCA_002343545.1 Bacteriovoracaceae bacterium UBA2428 | reverse complement strand
GGCAAGCCATTCATCCCGACCACCGCGAACACGCTCGACAACTCTGGGTCACGGCCACGCAAACCGGACTGAGATTCGAGACCACCTACCTCGTCAAGCACGCGAGCGGCGAATGGCGATGGATGCGCGCGCGCGCGATTCCTTTGCGGTTCGAGAACGGCGAAATCGAAGGATGGATCGGCCTGAACGACGACATCTCCGAGCTGAAAGCGGCCGAAAAGTCTCTGCGTGAAAGCGAAATTCTCTTTCGATCCGTCACGGAAACGATTCCCGACCTGCTGTGGATCGCGGACCCGCAGGCGCAGGTCTTTTTTTGGAACCAATCGTGGTACTCCTACACGGGACGGTCGGTGGAGGATAGCCTCGGCATCGCCGCCGTCGACGCGATCCGAGAAGACGTGCGAGAAAAGGTGCTCAAGGAATGGATTTCCTCTATCCAAGAGGGGCGAGAGTTCATCGCCGACATCCCGTTGCGCCATCACTCCGGCTCCTATCGATGGTTCTCGGCGAGAGCTCGGCCCATCAGGAATAGCGAAGGCCGCATCTTCCGCTGGGCCGGCGTCATGACCGACATCGACGAC
>DDRA01000024.1:3439-4359 GCA_002343545.1 Bacteriovoracaceae bacterium UBA2428 | reverse complement strand
GGCGTCATGACCGACATCGACGACCTGACCTCCTCGATTCAGCGTCTCCGCGAAGAGAGGGAGATCCGGGAACGTTTTGTCGCGGGCCTCACCCACGACCTGAAGAATCCGCTGATGACGGCGCGTATGTCGATCCAAATGTGCGCCCGCGGCATGCAGATGACGAGCGACCAAGAAAGGCGCTTCGACGTTTTCATGCGGGCAACCCTGCGCATGGAAAACATGATCAACGACCTTCTCGACGCAAACATCCTTCAAGCCGGCAAAGAGTTCTCCCTCTCGGACCTCGCCCCGATCGACCTCAAGCCCTTACTCCATTCCGTCGTGAACTCCTTCGGGCACGCGAGAAACGTCGTGCTCGCTTTGAGCCCGGAAGATGAACTACGAGGGCAATGGAGCGAGAAGTCGCTCACGCGCTTGATCGAGAACCTTGTCGCCAACGCGATCAAATACGGAGATCGCGAGCGCCCGATCTCCGTGTCGGCGAAGCGAGAACCCGGCTTCGTGCTTCTGATCGTGCACAACTGGGGGAACCCGATCCCCTCGGCCGAGCAGCGCACCCTTTTCGACTTCCTAACCCGCGCGACCACCGCACACCTTACCGGTCAGTCGGGGTGGGGAATCGGACTCACCCTGGTCAAGGGAATCGCGGAGGCTCACGGGGGAGAGGTTTCGCTGGAGAGCTCGTCCGAGCACGGCACCTTTTTCCGGGTGAAACTCCCCGTCAAGCCCGACTGATCGACGGCCTCGCGCCGGAACGTCCGCCCCTTTCCAGGAGCGCCACGATGGCAGCTTCGTCCCGACTCAGCTTGGCCAGGTCGCGGCGGAGCAGACGTCTCGCCTTCGTGCGCAGTACCTTCTCGAGCGGGCGGCTCATGTGCATCTCGAGGATCTGTGGGTGGATGTAGCACTTGCGGCAG
>DDRA01000024.1:2655-3310 GCA_002343545.1 Bacteriovoracaceae bacterium UBA2428 | reverse complement strand
GGTGGATGTAGCACTTGCGGCAGACCGAGCGCGTGTTACCGAGTCTCCGCGCCACGCTCTCGATGGCCTCGAGCACTTGGCGCTTGGCTTCGGTCTGGGAGCTGAAGCTCCGGTACGCGCGCAACGCCTGCGCGGCCAGCAGCGTGCCCGCCCACGTGCGGTAGTCCTTCGCGCTGAAGTCGCCGCCGCTCGCTTCGCGCAAGTAGTCGTTCACGTCGTTGGATTTGACGTCGCGGCGCTTTCCCGTCTCGTCCAAGTACTCGAAGATCTCCTGCCCCGGCAGCTCCTGGCACTTGCGCACGATCGCGGCGAGACGGGGATTGCGCACCTCGATCTCGTGACGAACGCCGCTTTTGCCTTTGAACTCGAAGTGAATCTCGGCCCCGCGCACGCGAACGTGCTGCCTTTTGAGGGTGGTCAGGCCGTAGGACTTGTTCGTTCGGGCGTATTCTTCGTTACCCACCCGGATCAGCGTGTGCTCCAGGAGCTGCACGACCGTGGCCAAGACCTTGCGGCGCGTGAGGCCCGAATCTCGCAGGTGCCTCGAGGTGAGTCGACGAATGCGGGGCAGGACTTTGGCGAAGGCCAACATCCGATCGAACTTCTCGGAGTCCCGTTGTTGAACCCAGTCCGCGTGGTAGCGGTACTGCTTGCG
>DDRA01000024.1:1767-2518 GCA_002343545.1 Bacteriovoracaceae bacterium UBA2428 | reverse complement strand
CGCGTGGTAGCGGTACTGCTTGCGCCCCCGTCCGTCGCGCCCCACGGCTTGAATGTGGCCGCGGGGATCGGGGTTGATCCAAACGTCCCGGTAGGCCGGCGGCAACGCGAGCGCCGCGATGCGGGCCAGTTGCGAAGGGGCCCGAATGACCTGGCCGTCGGGAGCGCGGTAGCGAAAACGCCGCGGCGCGGCCCCTTCGCGGGTAATTCCGGGACGGGAGTCATCCGTATAACGCAGTTTCGCGCGAGACGATCGATTCATGCCCTACCTAATGCAATGCGCGTGCCGCCCCCCCCCTTGATCTTTCGCGGGCGCGACCGGACCTAACGCGCCATCGGCGGCGGCACGAAGGGACGCCACGCGGGCCGTCGCTTGAGCCAGTCGCGCGCGCCCACGACCTTCGTATGCGTTTCGCCCCGAACGACGTCGAGGCCGAGCGTGAGCACGCCAAACTCGACGAGGGCGCGCAGATTCTGGGTGCGTTCGAGGAACTGCAGGTCGCCCTCGACCTTCAAGTCCGACGACGTGATCTTGAGCTTCGTGAACTCCATCACGCCCGGCCCCATCGCGAAATCGCTGCCGCCCCGCATGTCCTTCACGTCGGTCATCTGCGCGACGATGCGGGCGACGACGGAATCCGCGGCCAGGATGGCGAAGATCGGACGGGCGTTGTCGAAGCTCAGTTCGGCGCGACCGCGAAAGACGTGCCCTCCCCAGGGCGTGAGCTCGCCGCGACTCAGCCGCAGCGAGC
>DDRA01000024.1:1222-1678 GCA_002343545.1 Bacteriovoracaceae bacterium UBA2428 | reverse complement strand
CGCCGCGACTCAGCCGCAGCGAGCCGGCCCACGGAGGCTTGGGCGAAGCCGCCTTCGGTCGCTCGACCCGCAGGTTGGCGAGACGCAGGGCCGTCCCCGAAACATCAAAACTCTCCGTGCCCGTCTCCGTGTCGGCGAACTTCGTATCGACCTCGATGTCGCCGCTGAGCGAAACGTTTTTGTAGCTCAGCCGGGTACCCCGCGTCCGCGTCCGCACGTAGCCCCCCGGCGCCGGCCGCAGCGTCGACAGGCTCAGGCGAGCTTCCACGTCGCCCGTGCCGCGATCGACGCGCAGGATTCCGGTGGGGATGAACGCGTTCACGAAACGCAGGTCCGTGATGGAGGCCTTGGGCAAATCGAGTTCGGCATCGAGATCGGAAGCGTCCGAAAAAATCCTGCGCACGCCGAGGGCGTGGTGCCGCGTCTTCAGCCCCAGCTTCGCGCCCTTCATGAACG
>DDRA01000024.1:411-1156 GCA_002343545.1 Bacteriovoracaceae bacterium UBA2428 | reverse complement strand
CTTCATGAACGACTCGTTCGACGGCCGGGCGAAGACTTCGTAGTCTTTCAACTCGATGCTCAGATCGAGGGCCTTATCGCGCAGCCCCCAGGCGATTTGCCCGCGGCCGCGCGCCTGGTAAGGGCCGATCCCTCCCCCCATTTCGCTCGCCGTGATCTCGCCCGACGAGGGGGCCTCGAAGACACCGTCGCGAAAGCGCGTATCGGCGCGAAAGCTCCCGCTGATCTCGGACATGCGGAACCACGGCACGCTCCGGAAATAGTGATTGAGGAACTCCGCGCCGCCCAGTGTTCCGGCGAGCACGACGTGGGCCGTCATCTTGTCGAAGATCTCGGCGTTCGAGTGGCGATCCGGGTACCAGTCGCGGATGTCGGCCAACACCGAGCCCTCGAGCCCCGTGGCGATCGGCTTGTCGGCCAAACGCACTTCGCCGCCGGCAAAACTCACGCGTCCCCGGCGGACCTGAAGCTCGCGGCCCGGGTAGAGAAAAAAGCTTCCCTCGACGCGCCCCGGCCCGCGGTACTCGTAGCCTTCGACCTGGATCCGATCGAAGCCTCGGATATCGATGTTCGCGATGTCGACCTTGAAGGGGCCCTTATCGTCCGGCGAAGGGGGCGGCTCGGGCGTCGGACGCGGCGCTTGTCCCGTCGCGAGGGTAAAGCCCCCCCCCTCGGCCGCCACGCTCAGCGCCCGGAACTTGCGCGCCGGGATCGCGAAGATGTTGACCCAGACCCGGATCTTCTCG
>DDRA01000024.1:0-191 GCA_002343545.1 Bacteriovoracaceae bacterium UBA2428 | reverse complement strand
TGCCACTTCACGTCGTCGGACTGACCCTCGATTATGAAACCGCGCACGTGCGCGAGCCCCGGGAACACGGACCATGCCGAGTCGTAGCGCAAGTAAACCGAGAAAGGATCGCCGTTCACGATGCGATCGAAATTCGGTTTATGCAGGAACCACTGCGCGGCCACGACGTAGGCGACTTCCAAAAACAAGAG
>DDRA01000102.1:20420-30038 GCA_002343545.1 Bacteriovoracaceae bacterium UBA2428 | reverse complement strand
TCAGCGTGTAGCCGTCCGCCGGCGCCTTGGCGACCTGCTGGGAGGCGATCACGCCTCCGCCGCCGGAGACGTTTTCCACGACGAAGGTCTGCCCGAGGGCGCGGCCGAGCTGCTCGGCCACGGTGCGGGCCACCAGGTCCACGCCGCCGCCCGGCTGCACCGGGGCGATGATCTTCACGGTCTTGTTCGGGTAGTCCTGGGCCGCGACGAGGCCGGGCGCGAGGGTGGCGCCCGCGGCGAGCGCGAGCAGGGCGAGCGTGCGTTTCATGGGGTCTCCTCCAGGGGGTTCTTCAGTCGTTGGTGGGCGGCGCCCACGTGGTCGGCCAGCAGGCGCTCGGCGAGGGGGCGATCGCCCTCCCGCAGGGCGCCGGCGATGACGTCGTGCTCGGCGATCGAGGCGGCCATGCCGACGGGCTGGGCGAGGTTGCGCAGGCGCGTGAGATGAAGGCGCTGCACCACCCCCCGATAGCTTTCGGACAGGGCCGTATTGCCCGCCGCCTCCACGATCGCCCAGTGGAAGCGGAGGTTCTCCGCGTAGTAGGCCGGCACGTCCCGCTTGCGGGCCGCGCGCCGCATCGCGGCGATGGATGCCTCCAGGATCCGCGCGAGGGCCCGGCGCGGCGCATCCGCGAGATCCGCCGCGAGGCGACCGGCGAACGCATCGAGCGCACCGCGGAACGCGTAGAGGTCGGCCACCTCGCCGGGCTCGAGCCGCCTCACGAAGACGCCCGCGTGGGGACGCGCCTCGACGAGGCCCGTGGCCTCGAGTTGCCGCAGGGCCTCCCGCACGGGCACGCGCGAGACGCCCAGGCGGGCGGCCACGTCCGGCTCGTTGATTCGCTCGCCCGGCGCGAGGCCGCCGCGCAGGATCTGCGAAAGCAGGTCGTCGCGGACGACGGCGGCGAGGGAGCGCGGCAGCGCAGGGGCGCCGTCGGCGGGGGGTGGGAGCCACGGCAGCATCGGCGCAGTATATCGTATACGATTGCCCCGACAAGCCCGCCGGCTCACGGCAGCCGGGCCTATAATCGGGCCATCGATCGCGTGCCGCGGCACGCGCCACTTCGCCTCGTTTCCCCAGGAGATCCCATGGCCGCCCAGCCCCAGGCCCGTTCCCCGGCCGCCCCTTCCGTGAAGCTCCTGGTCGACGGCCGCCTCGTCGAATCCGCCACGACCGAATGGCGCGACATCGTGAATCCCGCCACGCAGGAAGTCCTTGCCCGCGTGCCCTTCGCGACGGCCGCCGAGATCGAAGGCGCGATCGCCTCCGCGGCGAAGGCTTTCGTGGCCTGGCGCGAGACGCCCGTGGGCGCGCGCATGCGGATCATGCTCAAGCTGCAGGAGCTCATCCGGCGCGACATGAAGAAGATCGCCGCCTGTCTCACGGCCGAGCAGGGCAAGACGCTCGCCGACGCCGAAGGCGATGTCTTCCGGGGCCTGGAGGTCGTCGAGCACGCGTGCTCCGTGGGCTCGATCCAGATGGGCGAGCACCTCGAGCAGGTGGCGGGCGGCGTGGACGTCTATTCCGTGCGCCAGCCGCTGGGCGTGTGCGCGGGCATCACGCCGTTCAATTTCCCCGCGATGATCCCGCTGTGGATGTTCCCGATGGCGATCGTCGCGGGCAACACGTTCGTGCTCAAGCCCTCCGAGCAGGATCCCATGACGCCGATGCGTCTCGCCGAACTCTGGTACGAGGCGGGCTTCCCCAAGGGCACGCTCCAGGTCCTCCACGGCGGCAAGGAGCAGGTCGACTTCCTGCTCACGCACCCCGACGTGCAAGCCATCTCTTTCGTGGGCTCCGTCCCCGTCGCGCAGCACGTCTACCGCACGGGCACGCAACATCTGAAGCGCGTCCAGGCTTTTGCCGGCGCGAAGAACCACATGATCGTGATGCCCGACGCCGACAAGCAGCAGGTCATCAACAACATCGTGGGCGCTTCGTGCGGCGCCGCGGGCCAACGCTGCATGGCGATCTCGGTCGCCGTCCTGGTGGGCGAGGCCAAGCAGTGGATCCCCGAGATCGCCGACAGTCTCAAGAAGCTTAAGGTCGGTCCGTGGAACGACCCCGAGGCCTCGCTCGGTCCGGTGATTTCGAAGAAGGCCAAGGAACGCGTCGAGAACTACGTCGCGATCGGCGCCAAGGAAGGCGCCAAGCTCCTCGTCGACGGCCGCGGCGCGAAGGTCCCCGGTCATGAGAACGGCAACTTCGTGGGCCCCTCGATGTTCTCGGGCGTCACGCCCGAGATGACGATCTACAAGGACGAGATCTTCGGCCCCGTGCTCATCGTGATGGAAGTCGCGACGCTCGACGAAGCCATCGACCTCATCAACCGCAACCCCTACGGCAACGGCACCTCGATGTTCACGGCGTCGGGCGCGGCCGCGCGTAAGTTCCAGCACTCGATCGAAGTCGGCCAGGTCGGGATCAACATCCCGATCCCGGTTCCCTTGCCGTTCTTCTCCTTCACGGGCTGGAAGGGCAGCTTCTACGGCGACCAACACGCCTACGGCAAACAAGCGGTCAAGTTCTACACCCGCACCAAGACGATCACCTCGCGCTGGTTCGACAGCCAAGAAGTCGTAAGCGGGCCCAACATGACCATCCGCTTGAAGTAGGCGGCCGGCTAGGCCGAAAAGGCGTCAGGCTAGGGCCCTTTGACCTTCGTTCGGAGATGACCGTGTCTCAGGGCTGAAACACCGCGCCCGAATTGTGGAAGGTCGGGAAAGAGTCGCCGCCCCAAATGAACAGGCGATTGCCGTCCGTGCCGTAGGCCGTGAGGCGCCGCGGGCTCAGCGACCCGAACGCGAGCGGCGCCCAGGTGTTGGAGGCGGGGTTGTAGCTCGCGCCGTCGCCGAGGATCTGGCTGTTTTGGGTATCGCCTCCCCAAACGACGAAGCGTCCGTTCGCGAACGCGTGCGCGTAGGAAAGACGCCCGTTCAGCGGCGCCGCGGGAAGGGGCGTCCACTGGTCCGTGCTCAGCCGGTAGATCGCGCCGCTCGCCAAATTGGTCCCGGCATTGCCCTGCCATCCGCCCCAGACGAGCACCCGATCGCCGTCGATCGCGACGGCCTCGTGGTAGCCGCGCGCGCTCGGGGCCCCGCTCGTCGTCATCGGGGTCCAGACGCCGGTGGTGGTGTCGACCACGGCGCCCGTGTTCTGCCAGTTCGTGCCGTCGTGACCGCCCCAGACGACGAGTCTGGTACCGACGGCGGTGAGCGAATGGTGCTGGCGCCCCGATGGCGGCGTGCCGCTCGTCGACACGACGGACGTCGTGCTGGTGGCGGCCGCGACTCGCAGCAGATCCGCATCGCTCAGCGGGCTCAGTCCGCCCCAAAGGTAGATGTCGGTGCCGCCGACGGTCGCCGCGCGGGTTTTGCAGAGGGTTTTCGTGGGAGAGAAGTTCTGGGTGTACCACGCGTTGCCTGTGGGATCGTACTTGCCGATCTGGCCCGTGCACGTCGACCCGCCGAAGTACCAAGCCTTCCCGTTTTGCCAGACGGCCGCGTAGTCGTAGCGGGCGCTCGGGGCCCCGCTCGTGGTCATCGCGGTCCAGGCGTCCGTGGTGGGATTGTAGCGGGCTCCCGTGTCGACCGCGGAGCTGCCGTCGTAGCCTCCCCAAACGAGGAATTCCGTGCCCGTCCAAAGCGCGGGGCCCAAGTTCGTGCGCGCGGTCGGGGCGTTCGCGGTCGAGGTCATCGACCAGTTTCCGCCGGCCCAGGTCGCGAAGTTGGTCGACGACGGCGGGCCGACGTTGCCCGCGGCATCGACCCCGCGGACGTTTAGGATGTAGCTCGTCGCGAGGTTCAGCGCGAGGGCGCCGTTCGCGATCGTCGAGAGCGGGTTGTAGGTCGGCGTCCAGGGGCGGACGTCTTGGGCGCCGGCCGATGTTTCGACGGAATACTCGTAGTGGGCGACGCCGCTGCCGGCGTCGCTCGACGAGGTCCAGAGGGCCTCGAAATCCTTCAGGTTGTCGATCTCGCGAATGACGTTGATCCCGCTCGGCGCGCTGGGAGGGATCGTGTCGAGTTGCCAGCTCGTCGACCAGATCTCGTTGCTCACGTTGCCGGCCCCGTCCACGCTCCGAAAACCGGATTGGTAGGCGACGCCCGCGCTCAGCGAGAGCCCGCTTTCGGAGTGCGCCACCGCGACGCCGATACCCTTCCACGCGACCACGATGCTGCTGTTGGAGGCGTTGCGGATCGCGATTTCGTGGCGGGCCGTGCCGCTCGCATCGTTGGAAACGCTGCCGACGAAAGTCGCGGTCGGGCTCATCGAGGGAAAGCGGGTGTAAGCGCTCGCGAGCGAGACGGTGCCGCTCAGGGTCTGCGCCACGGTGTCGCGCGTGATGACCGTCGACGGGAGCCAGAACTGCCGCCCTTGCAAGCTGACGAACTCGATCGTGAGCGAATAGTTCCCGTCGGCGCCCGTCTTGGGGACGCTCCGGCTCCAAGCGCCGCCGGAGCACGTCGCGGTGACGACGCCGTCTCCGCCCGTGATCATGAGGGTGCCCGAGTTCCCCTGGCAGGAGCCGTTCAGGTTGACGACCGTTTGCGTGGCGTTCGTGTAGAAGGGCCCACCCGCGTAGGTCGGCGGATTGAGCGTTTCGATCGTGAGGTTCGCGAACGTGCTGCCCGCGGACGAGGTCGCTTGCACGACGTAGGTCTGCGGAGCCTGGACGGCGGTCGGGGTGCCCTGGATCATGCCGCTCGACGCGCTCAGGCTGAGCCCCGCCGGAAGCGCGGGAGTCACGGCGTAGGTCGCGCCGCCCGGGTGTCCCGTCAGGATCGGCGTATCCATCATCGGGCCCTGGCCGAGGATGAGCTTGATCGCGGAGTGCGGGTAGTTCAGGACTCCCATCGAAGGAGAGGTCGGACTCGGCGTGGGAACGGGGAAAGGCGGGTCGTTCGAAGGGCAGCCGTAAACGAGGCCCCCGCCGTCCGGATTCGTTACGTCGAGTTCGACTTGGCGGGTCTCGGCGCCGACGTCGAAGCTGCCCGTCGCGAAAATGCGCAAGGTCTTGTCGCCGATGGCGCGGCCGTCGAGCGTCATGCTCACGCCGGGCTTGCCGTTCGACTTCGTGACGGGATCGACCGCGAGGACGCCCGCGCAGGTCGCGTTGCCGATCTCGGCCATGGGAACGCCGATCAGGTCGACGCGACGGGCGCTGCCGGTCGGGATTTCGAGCGTCGCTTCGCTTCCCTTTCGGTAGAAGCCCTTCACGAGGCCGAGCTGTTTGGGCGCTTGGAGGTAGGTCGGGCGCGAAGGCGTCGACGAGGGAGAGGGCGAAGGCGTCGGCGCGGCCGCCGAGCCGCAGCTGCGTTCTTCCGGCGACGAGGTCGGACCGCGTTTGAGCGTCGGGTGATCACCGCTCAGTAGAAGGGCGTAGCAGTAGTTCTCCGGCAGGCTCGGGCGCACGCCCGTCGTCGAGAGGGCGCCATCCCGGATCCGTAGTTGGACCGAAACCTTCTGGCCGGGACCGGAGTCCACGCACGCGACGAGGCTAAGGCTCGCGAGAAAAACGAGGGACCGAGTCGGCGTGGGAATGCTCATGGCCTCGGTATCGGAACTTCCGCTCGCAAATCTAAGTGTGATGCGCCGCGCCATTGGGGGCGCCCGGAAGGAATTTTGCCTCTTCGTTATCCTGGGTCTAAGCCGGAGCCATGGACTTCGAACTCAGCGACGAACAAAAAGCCTACCAAGAAGCCGCCCGCACTTTCGCGGCTAAGGAACTTGCGCCTTACGCCGGCGAATGGGACCAAAAGAAGCACTTCCCCGTCGATGTGCTCCGGCGCGCGGCCGAGATGGGCTTCCTGGGCGTCTACACGCGCGAGGACGTCGGCGGCTTGGGGCTCAAGCGCATGGACGGCGCGATCATGTTCGAAGAACTCGCGACGGGCTGCACCTCGACGGCGGCCTACATCACGATCCACAACATGGTTTCGTGGATGATCGACACTTTCGCCAAACCCGAAGTGCGCGCGGATTGGTGCCCGCGCATGACGAGCGGCGAATCGCTCGGCTCCTATTGTCTCACCGAACCGAACGCCGGCTCCGACGCCGCTTCGCTCAAGACGAAGGCCGAAAAGAAGGGCGACAAGTACATCCTGAACGGCTCGAAGGCCTTCATCTCGGGCGCGGGCGCGACCGACGTGCTCGTCGTCATGGCGCGCACCGGCGACGATACGCCCAAGGGCATCTCGGCCTTCGTGATCGACGCCAAGACGCCGGGCATCTCCTACGGCGAAAACGAAAAGAAAATGGGTTGGAACTCGCAGCCCACGCGCATGGTGAGCTTCGACAACGTCGAGGTGCCGGCCGCGAACCTGCTTGGCGAAGAGGGCATGGGCTTCAAGATCGCGATGATGGGCCTCGACGGCGGCCGCGTCAACATCGGCACCTGCTCGATCGGCGCCGCGCAGGCCGCGCTGAACGCCGCGCACCGTTACATGAACGAGCGCAAGCAGTTCGGCAAGACGCTCGCGCAGTTCCAGTCGCTCCAGTTCAAGTTCGCCGACATGACGACGAACCTCGTGGCCGCGCGCCAGATGGTGCGCCTCGCCGCGCACAAACTCGACCGCAAGGATCCGTCGGCGACGGTCTACTGCGCAATGGCCAAGCGTTTCGCGAGCGACGTGGGCTTCGAAGTCTGCAACGACGCCATCCAGCTCTTCGGCGGTTACGGCTACACGCAGGAGTACCCGGTCGAGCGCCACATGCGCGACGCCCGCGTGCACCAGATCCTCGAGGGCACGAACGAGATCATGCGGGTCATCGTCTCGCGCAAGCTCCTCGAGGACGGCGGTCTCGATCCGATCCGTTAAGTTCCGGCCTGAGCGGGCTTAGGTGCCCGGCACGTTGCGAACGAGGATGTTCTGCAGGATGGCTTCGCACGCCATCGGATCCGGCAAGTGGTCGGGGTGGATGCGCAGCTTCGAAGCCATCTCCTGCAAGCATTTGTGGCGCGGAGCCTTGCCTTGCGCGCAGGGCGCCTTGGCGAGGAAGTTCTTCCACGACTCCGACTTCGTCGAGTACGACTTGTTGTAGTAGCCGAAGTCGGTGCTCGTCGAGAAGTTGCTGCCGCCGTAGTAGACGTCCGTGAGTTCCTCGGCCGGGATGCCGGTGATCTTCGAGAAGACGCGCTCGAAGCTCTTGTAGAAGCTCACGTTCATCTGGTGGTAACGCTGGACGTCGATCCACGAGGGCGGCTTGTTTCCGTGCAGGAGGCCGATGGCCACGCGCAGCTCGTTCGTGACGTTGTTCTGGTAGAAGCCGTCGAGAACCTGCGTCGCGCCAGTCGCCTGGAAGTGCGGGCGCGTCAGGTAGGCGTCCGCGAAATCCTTGAAGTACATGCGACCCGTCGGACGGTAGTTCCGATCGAGCTCGATCATGAAGTTCTGGCCGTGGGGCGAGTCGTAGGTGAAGCCGAAGTGCGCGGCGAGCTCGGCGTAGGCCTCGGCGAGCGGAATCGCCAGGTTCTTCTCCCAGAAGGCGGCCGGGTCGTGCGAGCCGTTGCGGAGCGCGATCTCGCGGCCCACGTTCTCGTGCAGCGCCGAGAAGAGCGGGAGCAGCAGCGTCTCGCCGTTTTTCATCGGTTCGAGGCTACGCACGAGCATGGCTTGGTCGATGTCTTCGATGCCCATGAGCATGGGCTCCGGGAGAAAGCGCAAACGGCGGAAGTGCACGCGGTCCGCGACGTCTTCGATGTACTCCGACATGAGGCGCACTTCGCGCGAGTCGCCCAGGTCGAGCTTCTTGTCTTTCCAGTTTCCGCCCGTGACGTTCGTCGAGACCTTCGCGCTGAAGGACGCGCCCGTCGTCGGGTCCTCGATGAGGTAGCTGCGCGAAGCCGTCATGTAGGCGCGGAAGTGCTTGTGGCGGCGCGAGGAAACGCCCTTCGACTCGAGCCACTTGGCGACTTCGAGGTGCCACTTCGTGTCTTCGGGGTTGATGATCCAGCGGACGAATTCCTCGCCGTCGCGTTTGAACACGATGGAATTGAAGGTCTCGGGATCGACGCGCTTCGAGAAATCCTTCTCGAGCAGGCGAAGCGGGATTTCGAAGTGCTCGATCTGGATGGCTTGCGAGGAGCGGGTCGCGACGGCGTTACCTTCGGTCTCCCACACGGCAAGTTGCTTGAGAGCGGACTCCGCGTCCGGATCCCATTTCGGCATGCGATCGTAGGAGGTCGTCGCGCAACCGAAGAGTTGCAGGGCGAAGGGGAAAGCGATGAAAGCTGGAATAAGTCGACGCATCATGAAGGACGCATCGGACATTCCGTCAAAAACTTGAGTCCCTCGGGGCGGCGCCTTAAGTGCCCGGAAGCTCTTGGCATTCCAGGGCGCAGCCTTCCTTCTCGCTTTGCCAGCCGGCCGGGTCGACCGTGCCGACGAAGCAGCCCGAAGCGATCGCGGCCCGGCGCTTCGACGCGCCCCGTGCGCCCTCCGGGAATTCCTCGGCGAGCAGGCGGTTGCGCAACCCTTGGCTGGCCCGCGCCGTCAGGATGAGGTTCGAGAGGCGGTAGCCCTTGTCGAGTTCGTGTTTGCGTTCGAGGCGGTCGAAGGCCGCGCGTTCCGTCGCCGTGAGCTCGTCGCGCAGCAGGCTCAGGAATCCCTGCAGACTCGAAAGCTCGACGTGGCGGGCTTTGACCGACGCTTCGAGTTTGGGGATGCGGCATGCGAAGGTCCGTCGCGTGCGCGGGTCCAGGCGCCCCGTCCGCAGTGCGCCGAGCCACGCGCGGGCCACGGGGCGCTTGCTTTCCTTGGCGAGTGCCCGGAAGAAGGCGTTCAGCGGGAGACCGAGCTGATGCAGATCGTAGGCTTCGGGTTCCTGGGCGTAGAGCTCGGGCGTGAAGGGGCGCCGGTCCAGGGGCGGCAAGGGAGAGCCGCGTTGCACCTGTTGGCAAACGCCGCGGGACTCCGGGGTGTGCAGGACGCGGCTTCCCAGGTAGTCGCAGCAGGCGCGCAGCCGTCGCGAGGTAAAGCGCTTGCGGAAGTACTCGGCCGGGTAGGCGAAGCTCTGGATCTCGAGGATCTCGCGCACTTTGCCCGCGCAGCCCGGCAGCTCGAGCGAGGTGCTCAGCGCGGCGCCGGCGGACTCGTACGCGACGAGATCCGAGATCCCCTCCCAAAGAAGCTCGATGTCCTTGAGTTGCTGGAAGAGCGGGGGAAGCTTGGGGTTCACCGCGAGGAAGATGACGTGCCCGAGCTCGTGCGTGTAGACGGCGCGATTGAGGCCTTGGGCCGGGGTCCAATCGGGAAATGCGCCCATCACGACGAGGGGCGTGCGGTTCGCCTGCAGGGGACCCAGGTCAGTCGCGTAGGAGGTGAAGACTCCGCCCGGGCTCGCTTGGATCTGGAGCTCGATCCCGCGAGGAAAGAGGTCGTCCAGCTCGATGCCCAGCAGCGTTGCGAGCTCGCGGTGCCAAAGCCCAAGCTGACGGACGCTTTGCAGGACATCCGCCCTCGCGCTGAGGCAAAGGTCGGCGCCCGTGCTTTCGTTTTCCCGTCGCATCGAGAAGCGCTTGAGACGAGCTTCCCGGCAAGCTTGCGCGACGTCGCCGGCGCGCACCCCCGAGGGCGTCAGCGGAGAGACGGGATTTTCGGCGCGCGCCGAAGTCGTGA
>DDRA01000102.1:18028-20302 GCA_002343545.1 Bacteriovoracaceae bacterium UBA2428 | reverse complement strand
ATCGCGCGCCGAAGTCGTGACGAGCAGGGCGAAGAGGGCGGCGGCGGCGTAAAACTTCATGGGTTTGTATCGGAAGTCGGGGCGGCAAAGGTGAGAGTCGCGATGCGGGGCGTAAAGGGTCGCGGGGGACTTTGACTCGGCTCCCGGCCTTCGGGAGAACGGAGCGATGGAAAGCGGAACCCCCAAACTGAAACTCGAGATTCGCAACCACACGGCCGTGCTCACGATCGCGAACGCGCCGGCCAATACCTGGGACACGGAATCCCTCGGGGCGCTTCCCGCTCTCCTCGATCGTCTCGAGGCCGACGCGAACGTTTGGACGCTCGTGCTCACGGGCGAAGGCGCCAAGTTCTTCTCGGCCGGCGCGGACCTCAAGCTCTTCAAGGACGGCGACCGCGCGATGGCGCGTTCCATGGCGCGCCTCTTCGGCGAGGCCTTCGAGCGTTTGTCCAACACGCGCCTCGTCACGATCGCGGCGCTGAACGGCTACGCGATGGGCGGCGGCCTCGAGTGCGCCTTGGCCTGCGACCTTCGCGTCGCCGAAAAACAATCCCAGCTCGCGCTGCCCGAGGCGGCCGTGGGCCTGCTTCCGTGCGCGGGCGGCACGCAGACCCTCGCGTGGCTCGTCGGCGAAGGCTGGGCCAAGCGCATGATCCTCGCGGGCGAGCGCGTCTCGGCCGACACGGCCCTTCGCATCGGCCTCGTCGAGGAAGTCGCCGAAACGGGCCAGGGTCTCGCGAAGGCCCTCGAGCTCGCGGCGCGCATCGAGAACCAAAGCCCGAGCTCGCTCGCGGCCTGCAAGAAACTCATCCAAGCCGCCCGCACGCGTCCGATGGGCTCGGCCTGGGCGCTCGAGCGCGAGCTCTTCGTGGATCTCTTCGATCGCGCCGACCAGAAGGAAGGCGTCGTGGCCTTCCTCGAGAAGCGCAAACCCGCCTGGAAAAACGCCTAATGGGCGAAGCCATGACGGACGTCGTTCTCGTCCAAGAAATCCCGCTCGCGGGCGACGGCAAGCTCGGTCGCCTCACCCTGAACGCGGAAGCCTCGCTCAATTCGCTGAGCGCCGCGATGATCCCCGCGCTGCAAGCGCAGCTCGAGGCCTGGCGTTACGACGCCCAGGTGAAGGCCGTGTTCCTGGACGGCGCGGGCCCGAAGGCCTTCTGCGCGGGCGGCGACATCCGCCAGCTCTACCGCGCGATGACGACGCCCGGCCTCATGAAGGATGCCGAAAGCTTCTTCGACGCCGAGTATCGCCTCGACCACACGATCCACGCCTATCCCAAGCCGATCGTCGTCTGGGGCGGCGGCATCGTCATGGGCGGTGGCATCGGGCTCTTCATCGGCGCCTCGCACCGCGTGGTGACCGAGACGACGAAGCTCGCCATGCCCGAGATCACGATCGGCCTCTACCCGGACGTCGGCACTTCCTACGTGCTGACGAAGCTGCCCGGTCGGGTCGGACTCTTCCTCGGTCTCACGGGCGTGCGTCTCAACGCGGCCGACGCGCTCGCGCTCGGTCTCGCCGACGTGGGCCTGCCTTCGGCGGCCAAAGACGATGCTTTGGCCGCGCTCGCTTCGCTTCGCTACACGGAATCGGGTGAGTTGAACGAGCTGCTCGTGGGCGAGGCGCTCGCGCGCTTGTCCGCGACGAAGGCCTTCGCGCCCGGCGAAAGCGAACTCGTCAAGCGCCTGTCCGAGATCGACGCTTTCACCGCGGGATCGAGCGTGAACGAAATGGTCGCGCGTGCGCGGGCCTACGCGGGCGACGACAAGTGGCTCAAGGTGGCCTTCGATTCCTTGCTCAAGGGATCGCCGACCTCGGCGCACGTCATCCTCGAGCAATGGCGTCGCGCGCGGGGCCTCCCCCTCGACGCGTGCTTCCAGATGGACCGTTTGCTCTCGCGCCGCTGCGCGGCCGCGAACGACTTCAAGGAGGGCATACGGGCCCTCCTCATCGACAAGGATCTTCAACCCAAATGGTCGCCGGCGCGCTTCGAAGACGTGACGGCCGAACAAGTGGAAAGCTACTTCCGCTGATCGCGTGATCGCGCGGCGGGAAAGGAAAGTATGAACGCATCGAACGGTATTAAGAGCGTCGCCTTCATCGGCCTCGGCAACATGGGGCGTCCCATGGCCGAGAATCTTCTCAAGGCCGGCTTCAAGGTCTCGGTCTTCGACGTCGTGGAAGCGAGCGTGAAGGCCCTCGCTTCCGCCGGCGCGACCCCGGCCGCCTCGGTCGCCGAAGTCGTGGCGGGCGTCGACGCCGTCCTCACG
>DDRA01000102.1:9464-17902 GCA_002343545.1 Bacteriovoracaceae bacterium UBA2428 | reverse complement strand
ACGACGCCGTCCTCACGATGCTCCCCTCGAGTCCGCACGTCGAAGACGTCTACCTGGGCAAAGGCCGTCTGCTCGAGTCGGCGCGCGCCGGCACGCTCCTCATCGATTGCAGCACGATCGCGTCCGAAGCGGCCGCCAAGGTCTCGAAGGCCGCCGCCGTGCGGGGCTTCACCATGATCGACGCGCCCGTCTCGGGCGGCACGGCCGGCGCGGCCGGCGCCACGCTGACGTTCATGGTGGGCGGCGACGAGGCCGCGCTCGAGCTCGCCCGTCCCGTTCTCTCCGCGATGGGCAAGAACATCTTCCACGCGGGCGCCGCCGGCATGGGCCAGGTCGCCAAGGCCTGCAACAACATGCTGCTCGCCATCCACATGGTCGGCACGGCCGAGGCCCTCGCGCTCGGCGTGAAGTGCGGCATGGATCCCGCCAAGCTCTCCGAGATCATGGGCAAGAGCTCGGGCAACAACTGGAGCCTCGAGAAGTACAACCCGTGGCCGGGCGTGCAGCCCAACGTGCCCGCCTCCCGCGACTACGCCGGCGGCTTCGGCGTGGACCTCATGGCGAAGGATTTGGGGCTCGCGATGGAAGCCGCGCTGGCCTCGGGCGCTTCGACGCCGCTCGGAACGCTCGCGCGCAGCCTTTACCGCATGCACTCCACGGCGGGGAACGGGCGCCTCGACTTCTCGAGCATCGTGAAGATGTTCCAGTAGGCCGGGATTTTCCTCGGGCTCTTTTTTGTTCCCGCTCCGTCGAATCCTTGGGCGCGTCCGCGCGCCTAAGCTCGGGATTCCGCGTGGCCGCGCGCCGTGGTCGTCTTCTTGCTCTCGGGCAAGCTCGGAATGATCGTGGCCCGTCGCGTTTTCGCGCGCGGTTGCGCGGTCTTTAAACGGTGGAGAAATCGAATGAAGAAATCCCGTCTCTCCTTGGCCGCGCTCGCGTTCGCCCCGATGGGCGCGATGGCCTGTCCCGTCCTTCAGGGCGTTCAGATCTGTTCCGGCGACACCGTCGTCGATCAGCGCACGAACGCCGTGGGTAGCGTCATCGGCGTGAATCCCTACACCGCGGACATCAGCCATCAGAGCGCCTACGGGTTCGTCAGCACGACGAACCTCCGCGATCTCGGGGTCGGCGCTTCGCGCGGCGCCACGCGCTGTCTGGGCGTCGTTTGCACGGGCGACACCGTCGTCGACCAGCGCAGCAACCGGGTGGGCAAGGCGATCGCGATGAACCCCTTCACGGGCGCGATCTCGTCGCAGGATGCCTACGGCTTCGTGGCGACCTCTCCTCGTCGTAGCACGGGTCTCGCCTACGGTTGCGTGAACGGCGCTTGCGCCGGGGACGAAGTCATCGATACCCGCACGAACCAGCGCGGCCGCGTGATCGCGGTGAACGTGTTCGACGGCATGCTTTCGATTCAGACCGCGTACGGCTTCGTCTCGAGCGTGCCTTCGCAGAGCGTGGCGATCCTCTTCGGTTCGACCGTGTACGAAAGCTACTACCGGATGCGCCCCATCTGGCGTGACGGCGACGTGCACGACGACTTCCGTTTCGTCTGGGGCAACTCGCGCCATCGTTACCGCGGCCATCCCGGCCACGGGCCCGGCCCCGGCCCTCGGCCCCTGCCGCCTCGTCACGACGATCGTCGCGACGATGACCGTCGTCCGGGCCCCGGTCGTGGCGATGACCGCCGCCCCGGTCCGGGCCGCGACGACGACCGTCGTCCGGGTCCCGGCCGTGGCGATGACCGCCGTGACGACCGTCGCGACGGTCGCGGCGGCCCTCCGGGTCGTCGCTAGCTCCGCCGACCTCTCTCGGTACGTCTACTGATCGGGGCCCTCCTCCGAAGCTTGCGAGCTTCCGGGGAGGGCCCCGGTGTTTTTTGGGCCCGGGCCGCCGTCGCGGAACGTTCCGCTTGAAATTCGGCCCTCTAGCGCGCCCGCCCGTCTAAGGCTTGGACAGGCGGACGGGGGCTAACGCCACGAATTCGGGTCGGGTCGCCATCGGCATCTCCTTTGCTCTTTGCCCCTTTGGACGAGCTTTCCGTGGTGGGTTGCTCAAGCAGTGGTGAGTGGGAGAAGTCTCTATGCTGAAGTCTCGTATCTCTTTGGGCTCGGTCTTCGCCGTGGCCGCGTTCGGCCAGGTCGGCGCGTTGGCCTGTGCCAACGTGCGCGGCGTCCGCGTCTGTTCGAACGACGACGTCGTCGACCAGCGCAGCAATACGGCGGGCCGCGTGCTCGGCGTGAACCTCCATACCGGCGACGTCTCGATGCAGGCGAGCTACGGCTCGATCATCACGGTTCCCTCGGGATCCTACGCCATCGGCGTTTCCGACGGCCGTAACCGCTGCTTCGATTCGGCGTGCACGGGCGACACCGTCGTCGACCAGCGCAGCAACACGCTGGGCACCGTCCTCGCGCTCAACCCCACGAACGGCAGCGTCTCGTTCCGCGCGAGCTACGGCTCGATCATGACGGTTCCCGCCGGACAGTTCGCCGTCGGCGCCAAGAGCGGCCGCAGCCGCTGCCTCGGCGTCGCCTGCGTCGACGACACGCTCGTCGACCAGCGCAGCAACACGCTGGGCACGATCATCGCGCTGAACCCCTCGAACGGAAGCTACTCGTTCCGCGCGAGCTACGGCTCGATCATGTCGGTCAACCGTCGCGAAGCCGCGCTCGGTTACGGCTGCGTGACGGGCTACTGCGTGGGCGACGACTTGATCGATACGCGCAACAACACGCGCGGCAAGATCCTCGGCGTCAACGTCTTCAACGGCACGGTGTCTTACCGCGCGAGCTACGGCTCGATCATGTCGGTTCCCGTGAGCCAAGCCGCCGTGAGCACCTTCGGCCGCGACTACGACGACGACTACCGTCGTCGTCCGGTCTGGCGCGACGGCGACGACCATGACGATTTCCGCTTCGTCTGGGGTGAGCAGCGCGGCCGTTACCGCGGCCGTCCGGTGCACGGCCCGGGTCCCGGCCCCGGCCCGCGTCGCGACGACCGCGATCACCGCGACCGCGACCATGACCGCGATCGCCGCTCCGACCGTGACCGTCGCGAAGACGCGCTCATCGGTATCGGCATCGGCCTCATCGGTTCGGCCATCGCGAACGGCCAGCCGCAACCGCCCGTCGTCGTGACGCCGGTTCCGCTCCCGGCCCCGAGCGAAGCGCTCCTCATCGTGGGTGAGTCGCGTAACCTCGGCGTCTACCGCTGGTCGCTGAACGGCTTCAACCAGACGCGCGGTCGCACGCTGCTGCGCTTGAGCGTCGTCCGCACGGTCCGCATGTCGTCGGCGAGCCCGACCGGCAAGTGCCGCGCGAACATCGACTACGGCTTCGACCCGGCCAACCCGACGCAGTTCTGGACGGCGAACGGCTGCGAAGCCGAGTTCCGCCTGACCCTGCGCTAGTCCCCGCGGGAGCGGGTACGTCGTCGACCTTTCCGCATCGGGGATTCTCCCGGGGGCTTGCGAGCCCCGGGGGGAGTCCCCGATCGATTTTCTGACGTCGTCCTTCCTCAAGTTCCCGGCCGTTTCCGCCGCAAAGAAGGGTGACCCTCGGAGTGGGGTCGCAACAGGAAACGGAGTTTCTATGAAAGTCTCTGAATTTAAAGCAAAATTTCCGATGACCCCCGAGCGCGAAGCCCGTTTGAACGCGGCCGTGCCCGAGCGTCGTGCCCAGCGCCTCGCCCAGGATTTCCACGCCTGCGCTTGCTGCGGCGGTCAAATCGCGTTTGAAAGTCACACGGACTGGTCGACGATGTCGGTCGTCGAAAAGGGCGCCTGCGGGGACTGTGGCGGCACCGTCGCCCCCCGTCGCTTTCCTCTGAATTAGTCTCGAAAGAAGCTCGCGAAGAGCTTTCCTTCGTCGTTGACAAAGCCTGCTCAAGCTGAGAAACCCCAGGGCCTACGAATTATTTCCGGAGGTCCACGGATCATGGCTGACAAGGCTGCAGAAGCTACGACGAAAACGAAGAAAACGGCTGTTAAAAAGCCGGCCGCAAAGGAAGCTGCGGCGCTTGCTTTCCCCTACGCGGTCATCCGCACGGGCGGTAAGCAGTATCGCATCGCCAAGGGCGAAATGCTTCTCGTCGAAAAGCTCGAGCTCGAAGTCGGCTCGACCTACACGGCCGAAGAAGTCCTCTTCGTGGCCAAGGGCCCCGGCCAATTCGAGATCGGCAAGCCGGTCGTCTCGGGCGCCAAGGTGAACTTCGAAGTTCTCCAGCAAACGCTCGGCAAGAAAATCCTCATCCGTCACCACCGTCGTCGCCAAAGCTCGCAGAAGACCCTCGGTCATCGCCAGCCGCTGACGCGTTTGATCGTCAAAGACATCACCGTCTAAGACGCTTTTCAGGGAGTAGATCGAAATGGCATCAAAAAAAGCTGGCGGTAGCACGAAGAACGGCCGCGATTCCAACCCCAAGATGCTTGGCGTGAAGGTCTTCGGCGGCGAAGCCATCCGTTCGGGCGGCATCATCGTTCGCCAACGCGGAACGAAGTTCCACCCCGGCAAGAACGTCGGCTGCGGCCGCGACCACACGCTCTACGCTTTGGCGGACGGCACGGTCGAGTTCAAGACGACGGCCCGCGGAACGACGATCGCCGTTCAGCCCCAAGCCTAGTCCCTTTCTAGATTCGAATTCGAAGCGGTTTGGACATTTCGTCCAAGCCGCTTTTTCATTTTCTCCCGGGGCTTAGACCCGAATTCCCTTTTCTTGACGCGCCGTTGCATGTAGGAATTCCGGGCGACTCGCAAGGCCCAAGGCGCTAGTTTTTATCCGGAGCATTTCTATGAAGTTTATCGACGAAGCCAGTATCGAGGTTCGGTCCGGAAACGGCGGCGCCGGCGCCGTCGCCTTCATGCGACAGAAGTGCATGCCGAAGATGGGGCCCTCAGGTGGCGACGGCGGCACGGGCGGCGGCGTTTTCTTCGAGGCGACGCACGATCTGCAGAGCCTCCTCGATTTCAAGTTCCAGCCCAAGTACGAAGCGAAGAACGGCATCCCGGGCAGCAACAACGATTGCAACGGCGGCGCGGGCGAAGACCTCGTCCTGCGCGTGCCCGTCGGCACGGCTGTCTACGACTCCGCGACGGGGCAGTTCCTGGCCGATCTCGTCGAGCCGAAGAAGCGCATCCTGCTCTTGCGCGGCGGTCGCGGCGGCCTCGGTAACATGAACTTCGCCACGGCGGCTCGCCAGGCGCCCGATTTTGCCCAACCCGGCGAGCCCGGCGTCGCGAAGAAGCTGCGCCTCGAGCTCAAGCTGCTCGCCGACGTCGCGCTCGTGGGCTTCCCCAACGCGGGCAAGAGCACGCTTATCTCGCGTTGGAGCGCCGCGCGCCCGAAGATCGCGAACTATCCCTTCACGACGCTCGTGCCGAACCTCGGCGTCGTGCGCGGCAAGGCGACGGACTTCGTGCTCGCCGACATCCCGGGCGTCATTGAAGGCGCCGCCGAGGGCCGCGGGCTCGGCATCCGCTTTCTCAAGCACGCCGAACGCACTCGCGTGATCATCCTCTTGCTCGACCTCGACCCCTTCACGGGCCGCACGCTCGACGCCGAGTTTGACGTGCTCATGAACGAGATGACCGCCTTCTCGCCCGAGCTCGCGCACAAGCCCATCGTCCTCGCGCTCAACAAGTCCGACAGTCTCTCCGCGGAAGATCTCGAGTCGCGTGGCTTCGACGAACTCGTCGAAAAACTGCGCGCGGCGGGACTCCCCGAGAAGCCCTTCTTCATTTCGGCCGTCACGGGCGAAGGTCTCGACGAGCTCCGCGCCGCGGTCGAAGACAAGCTCATCGAGCTCGGTCCCCGCGCTTTCGAAAACCGCGTGAACCCCTCGCTCGTGTTGGGTGACGCTCGTCTTCTGGGCGGCCGTACCAAGCCGGTCGACGAAGACGACGAGCTCTACGAGATGGACGCCGAAGGGTTGGCCTTCGAGGAAGGCGCCGACGACGAGGGCGAAGGCTTCGAGGACGACGAGTCGGACTTCGAGTTCGAGGAATCCGATCGCGGCGGCCAGGCCACCGTGGTCGAGCTGCGCGAGTAGGCGTGACGTCTTCGCGCGCTCCGATCCGCCGCGTGTTCTTCGGCGGATCCTTCCGTCCCCCGCACCGCGCCCACCATGAAATTCTTCTGGCCCTCCTGAAGGATTCCTGGGCCGATCACGTGCATCTCGTACCGACGGGCGCGAACCCGCTCAAGGCTCCCGACGCCGTTTCGGCGCGTCTCGCCGACCCCCGCGTTTTGCGGGGAACCCTCGAGGCCTGGATCGCCGAGCTTCCGCCGGAGCTCCTGCCCAAGCTCAGTCTCGAGAGTTTCGAGATCGAGTCGACCGGACCCAGCTACACCGTCGACGGCGTCGCGCGCTTGCGCGCCGCTTACCCGGGCGACCGCTTCGTGATGTGCGGCGGGGGCGACCTCGTCCCGCAGTTGCCGCGCTGGCGCGAACCCGAGCGTTTGCTCGGCCTGCTCGAAGGCCTGTGGATCTTTCCCCGCGTCGGGCATGGCGACGGTCTCGGGAGCCTGCCCGCGGCGTGGCGCGGCCTCACGAGCTATCGCATCATGGGCGGCCAGCTGCCGCCGCTCTCGTCGAGCGAGCTGCGCCGCGAAGGGTGGGGCGGGGCGACGGCGGCGGATCTCGCGCCGGGCGTCGAGGCCTTCTTCCGCCGCGAGCGCCTCTTCGGCGGCTAGGACACGCAGCAGAGTCTCGTCTGCGGCGTACTCAGTCGACTCATGTACAAAACCGTACATTTCGCTCCTTCGAGCCTTGCATTCGAGGCTCTGCTGCGTGTCCTAAGGACATACGAGCGGCGGCTAGCTCGCCTTTTCGCGGGGGCCTGTTAGACTCCTACGCCATGAAGATCACGAAAGGGTTCACCTGGGCGCGGGAGCGCGGCGGCCTTCTTCGCGGGGCCGGCCTCGCGTTTCTCGCGGCTTGCTCGAGCGCGGCTCCCAAGACGTCTTTGCGCGACGAAGTGCCGGCGGATTTTCGCGTCGAGACCGCCTTCGAGGCCCGCGCGACGACGGAGCCCTTCCCGGGCCTCAAGCTCTCGCGCTTCCGTCACCGCAAGTCCGGTCTCGACGTCCTCTTCGTGCCCAAGCCGGGCACGGGGGTCGTCGCCACGGTGGTCGCTTACCGCGTCGGCTCGCGCTTCGAGCGCCCCGGCCGCACGGGGCTCGCGCACCTTTTCGAGCACATGATGTTCCGCGGGACCGAGAGCTTCCCCGAGCCCTTCAAGACGCTTTCGGGCTGGGGCGACCGCTTCAACGCCTACACGAGCGACGACCTCACGCTCTACCACGAGCTCGTCACGACGGACGTCTTTCCCGAAGCGCTTCGCTTCGAGGCCGAGCGCATGCGCAAACTGCTCATCACGCCGGAAGGTTTCAACACCGAGCGCGGCGCGGTCGTCTCGGAGCGCAAGATGCGCACCGAGGATTCGCCCATGGGCCGCGGCTTCTGGGAGCTCAACCAGCTCGCCTTCGACGTGCACCCCTACAAAACTTCGCCGATCGGATGGCAAGAGGACCTCGAGGCGACGAGCTTCCAGGACGCGCTCGATTTCTACAAGCGCTACTACGCCCCGAACCGCGCCTCGCTCGTGATCGTGGGCGACGTCGAGTTGCGCACGGCGCTCGCGCTCGTGGAGAAGAACTTCGGCGCCTTCGAGCCCGTGGCCTTCCAGGAACCTAAGATCCCGGCCGAGCCGCCGCGCAAGAAGGCCAAACGACGCGTCATCACGATGAAGACGGAAAGCGTGCTCTTCGGCGACATGGCCGAAGGCCCGACCTACGCTTCGCGCGACGCCGCGGCCCGCTCGCTCTCGATGGTGCTCTTCGGCGAATCGAAGCTCGGTTACCTCGTGGGCCGGCTCGTCGATACGGGTCTCGCCAAGGTCGTGGGCGCCGACGCTTCGCCGTCGATGGATCCCCATCTGCAGGGCATCTACATGCAAGGTAACCCCGGTGTGCCCCTCGCCAAGCTCGAAGCCGCTTACGAAGACGCCAAGCGCGGCTTCCTGCCGTGGCTCACGGCCGAGCGCCTTGAGCGGATCAAGCTTTACTACCTCGCTTCGCAGTACGAAGGCCTGCGCGACCCGATGAGCCTTGCTTCGGACCTCGGCCGCGCGCTCGCGACGACGGAAGATCCGGCCTGGGACTTCAAGTCGCTCGAGGCCATCAAGGCCGTCACGCTGCCCGAAGTCCGCGCGGCTTGGAACGCCTGGGTCGCCGCCGTGAAGGTGCAGATCGCGGTCGTGCCGGGCGACGTGCCCACGCCCTTCGGCCGCGCGCCCAAGGTCGCCGCCCCGACCACGAAATCCAAAGGAGCTCGCCGATGAGAAACTCGATTCTTCGCGGAGGCCTCGTCGGTCTCTCGTTGTTCCCGCTCGTGGCTTCCGCCACGATTCGTTTTGATTACGAGGCCGATCCCGTTC
>DDRA01000102.1:1449-9347 GCA_002343545.1 Bacteriovoracaceae bacterium UBA2428 | reverse complement strand
GCCGATCCCGTTCCGCTCGTGCAGATCCAGGTCGTCGTCCCCACGGGCTTCGAGGTCCGCGACGCGAAGGACGCGGGGATCGCGAATCTCTTCGCCGATATCCTGGACTCGGGATCGCGTAGCCTCGACCGCCAGGCCTTCCTGGATCGTCTCTCGATGTCGGGGGCCTCGGCGAGCTTCACCGTTTCGAACCAGTACTCGTACTGGACGCTGAACTTCCCCTTCGAGAAAAACCGCTCCTACGGGGAGCTCGGCGCGACGCTCGCGGAGCAGTGGGCGAGCCCGCGCTTTACCGAGGAATCCTTCGGGCTGGCCAAACTCAAGCTCGAATCCGCGCTCAAGTCGGGTCTCGATTCGGACGGGTCGCTCGGCCTCACGACGATCCGCCGTCTCATGAACAAGCGTTATTTTTCGGGCACGCCGTTGACCCTCGACGTCCTGCGGGGGCTCAAGCTCTCGAGCCTGCCGGCGGTGTGGGATCGCGACTACGTGAACGCGCGCGACGTCTTCGCGGCCGTCGTCGCGCCGGCCGAAGCCGAGCCCGCCGTGCGCGCTCTACTCTCGGCGGTTTTCGCGAAGCAAGGCGCCATCGAGGTCAAACGCGAACCTTCGCGCCTCGAGGCCCGCGAGAACTCCGCCAAGGGCCACAAGGCCGAGAAGACCTTCGTCATCGTGGACAAACCCGGCCGCGCCCAGTCCTACTTGTCGGTGGTGGGCGTGCCCAACGAACGTCTCGACGCCGACGACGAGATCGCCTTCCAGTTCGGCAACCACGTGCTCATCGACAGCGGCTTGGGCTCGGTCTTCGGCGACGAGATTCGCAACCAACGCGGCCTCGCTTACGCCGTGCAGAGCGCGCCGCGCTTCTACCTGGGCTATCCCGGTCTCGGCGTCATCACGAACCCCGTGCGCGAGAAGTCCGCCGTCGCGCTCGATCTCGTGGCCAAGCTGCTGAACGACGCCTACGTCTCGGGCGAGATCCTGCGCCAACTGCCGCCCGACATCTGGGCTCGCCAGTGGAAGAGCTTCGTGTACGGCCGCGCCCTCGACACGAGCACCCCGGCCGGCCGCCAGGCCGAGCGCGTGGCCGTCGCGACGGGCACGATGGGGCTCAAGGCCTACCGCGCCCAGCTCGACGGTGATCGCCCCATCGGTCGCGACGAGGTCATCGAGAGCCTCCGCCGCGTTTGGCGTAAGGGTGCCATCGTCGCGACGGTCGTCGGCGAAGCCAAGGAGCTCGAGCCGATGGTGCGCAAGGCGTTTCCGGATTTCGGCGTGCGCGTGATCCCGTACCGTGAGACGCTCAACGCGAAGACCTACGAAACGCCCTGAGGGCGCGATCGGTGGCGCATACTCTCCATTTCATCGCGTGGGCGGCGCTTTTGGGCGCCGCAGGCGCCGACGCCGCCGTGCTTAAAAAAGCGGATGCGCTCGACCTGATCTCGAATCGCTTCATGCCCAAGTCCCCGCAACCGGGGTACTGCACGGGCTACCATTGCTATCACCACTCGTTGAGTCTCTGCGAAAGCTACGGCAGCCAGGACTGCGCCGGGCTCGTGGTTCGGCGGCGGGCCGGCAAAGTGACGTCGCCCTACGGCCACGCGATGAACGTCATTCGTCAGCCGCTCGGAGACGGTCGGGCTCTGTACTGCATGGTCGACCCGCAGATTCGCAAACGCCCATCGGCGAAACAGTGCTGGACGGCGTCGGTGTCGGGGACGGTGACGACGGATCCCTGGGTACCCCCGCGTGAGTCCCGCGACGCGCTTTGCCTCGCGCTCGAAGAGAGAAATCCGGTTTGCGACGGCGCGGGCAAGCTTCCGACCAACATCGATATCCTGACCGTACCGGCGAAGGATTTACTCGACGGCTCGCCCTATCTTCCGTGGTGGGAGAATCCCGGTCTCTCGGCGGGGCAACTGATGGGGCTTTGCGAGATCCGTAATGGCGAACAGCGGGCCCTGCGCGAGAAAGCGCCGGGTGGCTCCGATCCGGTCGACGTGACCGCGGTCTCTTGGCAGATGCCCACGTGCGAGGATCGGCGGGCCACGGGGGCGGAGCTTTGCGCCACGGGGGAAGAAAGCTTCGCTTGCCGTCTGTCCAAACCGGCGGCGTGCGGGGTCTTTCAGTGCCAGGCGTCGGGCCAAGGCGAAGTCGTGGGTTGGTCGAAGCTGCGACTCCCGGAATGTGGGGAGAGCGCGGGTTATTGCAAGGCGTGGATCGCTAAGGTGAACGGCTCCAAACAGTTCGATCATCTCAAGTCGGAGCGATTCGCGGAGCGAAACACCGTGCACTACTGTCGCGAGAAGGCTCCCAGCGCGCTGCTGCGGACTTTTCGTTGCGTCGGAACGGCGAGTGCGGCGGGCTTTCGGCTGCTCTCCGAGGACGAAGCGGATCGTTGGCCCACGCCGCACGGGGCCGAGTAACGTATCGATTTTTTGACGTCGCGCGGGCTTCGCGGGCGCGGGTCGAGACGAGATCCTGGATCCAGAATGCTTTTGCGTTTTACCGCGAAATCCCGCCTCGCCATCGTGCTCGCGTTAGCCGGGCTTTCGGTCGAAGCACGGGCGCTCGCCGAACACTCCGACCCGAAAGCCCGGGTAACGCTTCCCGCGTCGATCGGGGCCTTCGGCGACAGCATGACGGCTGGCGCGCTCGCGATGTTCCGGCGCCAAGACTTCGTGCTCCCCTGGACCGAGCTTCTCGTCGCTCTGCGCGCGCTCGCCTTCGGGATCACGCGTAACTTCGACAACGTCGAGGCCCGCAAGCTCAGCTGGGCCGCGGGCTTCGACAAGCATCGTCGCGTCGAGAGCCACGGTTTCCGTTTGGCCAAGCTGCACGGGCTCGACCGCGGCGCGCTGCCCACGATGAACGCCGCGATCTCTGGGGCGGAGAGCGGCGACATGGTCGCCAAACAGATTCGCAGCATGACGGACTGGAGCGCGCGCACGCTCGGGCAGGCCTTTCCGGACTACGTCACGCTCATGATCGGCGCGAACGACGTGTGCATGGACCGGGTCGACCAGATGATCTCGCCGCGCACCTACTACGCGAACGTCACGCGCGTCGTGGATGAGGTTCTGCTGCGCAGCCCGCGTTCGCGACTGGTCGTGAGCGCGCTCCCTAACATCGAGATCCTGCGCGAAGTCGCGCGCGACGCCCGTCTCTACTGGGGGGTCAAGTGCGAGCAGCTCTGGAAGGCCGTCAAGTTCTGTGACACGCTCACGCTCCTGACGGACCCCGAAGACCGTCGCCGGGTCGCCCGCCGCGTCGTCGAGTACAACGAGGTCTTGCGCGATATCGTCGAGTCGCGTCGCCGCAACTTCGGCGATCGCATCCGCTTCGCGCCCGACACTTATCAGGCGCGTTTCTCGGCCGATGACCTCAGCATCGACTGCTTCCACCCGAACGCGCGCGGCCAAGCCCAGCTCGCCGAGCGCACGTGGAAGGCGTCGTGGTGGACCGAGGAATGGAAGCGCGTTCGTCCGCGCCTGCTGGCCGCCGAAGAGCAACAAAAACGCGACGAGGCCGAGCGCCGTCGTCGCGATCGGCGTCTCGCCTATCCCCGTCGCTAAAGCGGTCGCGCTCTAAGCGTGCGCGGCGCCGGCTTCCGTTGGGTGCGCCGCCGGGGCGCCCGGCAGCTCGACCTGCGTGCCCGTGAAGGCGCTGCGCTCGAGCGCCTCGCGCGAGGCTTTCGCGACCGAAGCGCCGTCCACGTGGTGGTAAGCGTAGATGTCCACGGGGCGACCCGAGCGCGAATGCTTACGCACGGCGAGCGCCGTCTGCAGCGTGCCCACGATCGAGCCCAGGTTGTCGAGCAAGCCGGGCTCGCCGTCGTGAACGCTCACGATCGGAATGCGTCGGCCGCCCAGCGTGAGTAGACGGGCCGCGCCGGCGGCGTCGGCCGTCACGCGCTCAAAAGGCTTGGGTCCGAAGACCGCGGGCGGGTACGAGGCGGCGGCTCCGTTGCCGTTCGCCTTCGCGGCGGCCGTGCTTTCCTTGAGCTGCAAGAAAAGATCGCCCGTCACGCCGAGACCTTGGCGCAGGTGGCGGTAGCCGTTCTCGTCGGCCAAGTTACCCGCGAGCAAATCCGGCGAGCTGACTTGGATGACGTTCGCGAAGAGGCCTTCCTTCAAGAGCTCGTCCGAGGCCGCGAGGGCCTCGGTGATCATCGCGCCCATCGAGAAGATATGCACGACGTTCTCGGAGGGGCGGTAGCCCGGCTTGCCGCGGTGGTCGACCACGTACCAGCCGCCCTCCAAACAGTCCTTGCGCGTCGTCTCGAGGATCTCTTCGTCCGACTTGCCTTGGAAGCGCGCGGCCGTCTTAAGACGCTTGAGCATCTCCTTTTGGTCGAGGGCGCGGGTGACGCCGCGGACGAGCACGCCCGAGCGACCCTTGATCGCGTCCTTGTCGCCGAGCGCGGCGAGCACGTGGCGGCGAGCCGATTCCGTCAGGATCCAGTCGAGCTCCAAGCAGTAAGCCGGTTCCCACGTCACGAGGTTCGCGATCTGGATGTCGCTCTTCCAGCAGTGCTGCGCGCCTTCGGGCGCGAGCGTGATGCCGGCCGGGGTACCGACGGCGATAAAGCTGCCGCCCCAGTAGGCGTTGTAGAAAAGTTGGTCGAGGGCGCGCTTCAGGAAGAAGTCGTAGACCGTCATGATGGGCAGGAAGGGCACGCCCACGTAATCGCCCATCTTGGCGTAGGACCCGAGGCAGCTCATCGCGTTGCCTTCGGCGATGTCGAAGCGGATGTGGCGCGAGAAGGGCGATTCGTGCGGCACGATGTCGGGGGACTTGGCGTCCTTCACGCCGTACTCTTCTTCGAAGTCCTCGGACTCGGGACCGTAGATGCGGCCGTCCATCGAGCTATTGAGGTTCGTCGAGGTGCCCACGTCGGGTGCCATCGTGACGAGCATCGAGGCGGCGGCCTTCAGCTTCTTCTCGGTCTCGCTGAGCGGCTTACGCGGCTCTTGCACTTCGGCGTCCTTGAGCGGCGTCTCGGAAATGCGCACGAGCTTGGCCGTGATCTGGCCGAGCATCCACTGCGTGTGCGCGATCGGCAGGAGCTTGAGATTGATGCCCGTGTCGGCCGGGGTGCCCTTGGCGCCGCCGCTCAGTTCGTAGACTTCGCGCAGCTTGCCCAGGTTCTCTTGCTTGAGCGACTTGAGGGATTGGATGCCGTTCCAGAACCATTCGCCGCGCGCCTTAAGGTAGTGACCTTCGGGGGATTGCGGGGCGAAGTGCTCGAAGCTCGTGAGGTCGGCGCTTTCGAGGCCCACGTTCGCGCGGAGCTCGCGCACTTCCTCTTCGGTGAGCATGGCCGAGTGGTTGGCCGATTGGGCTTCGCAGCGGAGTCCCCAGCCCTTCACGGTGTGCGCCACGATGAGCATGGGCTTGTCGGGATCCTTGCGGGCCGAGGCGTAGGCGTCCAGGATGACGTCCGTGTCGTGGCCGCCGAGGTCGCGCAGGAAGCGTACGAGGTCGTCGGATTGGAGCTCGCGCAGGGCTTTGGCCGCGTCTTGGTCGTAGCGGCCGATGGCCTCGACGATCGTCTTGGGGTCGCGCTTCGAGAGCAGCGACTGGAATTCGTAGTCGGGCAGGGCGTTCTCGAGCACGTTGCGGAGAGCTTCGCCCTGCGCGCTCGCCTCAAAAACGCTTTGACGGAAGCGACCGTGGCGAAGTTGCAGCGTGTCCCAACCCGAGGCGTGCGCGACGCGGTCGATGCGATCGTTGTCTTTGCCGCCCAGGGCTTCTTCGTTCAGGATGCGGTGGCCGTCGAGCGACTGACGGTTGTAGTCGACGATCCACGTGACGTTACCGAGGCCGCGTTCGGCGACTTCGGGGAGGACTTCCATGAGCGAGCCTTCGCGGTACTCGGAGTCGCCCATGAGGCACCAGAAGTGCGCGTCCGTCGGCACGTTATGTCCGTGCGAAGCGGCCATGCGGAAGGCGTGCGCGAGGTAAGCGGCGTTTACGGGCGGGATGCCGACCGAGCCGGACGGCAAGAAGTTCCAGTGATCCGGGTCGTAGGCCGAGTGGTAGCTCTGCAGCACGGGTTCGCCCTTGGGCGAGAAGTGGCGCAGGTTGCGCATGGCGATGCGCGCGCGCTCGTCCGACATGCGCTCGCCGCCGGCTTCGGCGAAAAGGCGCATGAGGTAGTGGTTCGTGTGATCGACGGGCGAGGCGTGGGGCTTCACCGCCATGAAATCTTGCGGCTGGCGCGAGGCCAAGTGCAGCGTCGAGAGCAAGTGCAGCGCCGAGCTGCAGGCCGAGGGATGGCCGCCGACTTTGGGGTCGCCCTTCTGCACGTCCTCGCGATGGTTCGCGAGATAGATCATCGTCATCGCATGCGTTTGGATGACCTTGAAGAGACGCTCGAG
This sequence comes from Bacteriovoracaceae bacterium UBA2428, assembly GCA_002343545.1. GTDB lineage: Bacteria > Bdellovibrionota > UBA2428 > UBA2428 > UBA2428 > UBA2428. Next base: position 2,964 of record DDRA01000102.1, on the reverse strand, counting down.
GGTCTCTTTGGACGGCGTTGCGGGAGCCTTCGGGAGCTGGAAGCCGGATTTTGCCATAAGTCTGTGGAAACTAAGCAGCTTCCAAGGGCGGCGCAAGGCTAAATTTGGGACAGTTTCAAGCGGCGTAGACGGCCCTGGATGAGGGCTACAAAAGCTGCCCGAGGATCTCGGTGCACGTGGCCGGAGCGCTTGGCAAGACGGGCGGCAGTCCTCGGGGGACGTGGCTCGGGTTCTCGCGCAGGAACTTTTTCCACATCCGGTCGGCGTAGGGGCGCTCGGACCCGGGCAGCCACCGGGCGTAGGGTTCCCAATCGAGGCCGCTTTCGGCGACGTAGCGCAGGAAGCGATCCGTGCGGTTGTGGCCGCGCTGGAGGACCTTGGGGATCTTGAGCGGAACGCGCTGGTCGGAGGCTTTCAGGTGGTCAAGACGGGCTTGGAAGAGCCGCGTTTGCAGCAAGAAGTCTTCGAAGCTTGCCTGCGGATTGATGGCCCGCAGCTCGAGCGTGCGTTGGTCCTCGGCAAAGAGCTCGCTCACGAGGCGTACGACGTTCAGGGCTTGGTACTTTTCGGCCGGCGGCTTGCCGCCCGGCGTGGCGTAGTAGACCTCGGTCTGGAGGCGTTTCGCGAAGGTCGGGATGTCGGGCACGCGCCCGGCGTCGGTTTCGGCGACGAGTTTCTCGAAGGCCCGCTGTTGTTCGGGCGTGAGGGCGTCGATCGTGGGGGAGTTGTCTTCGTTCCCGCCGAAAATTCCGTTCGTGAGCTCGGCGTTGTTCACGAGATCCACGATGAAGTCGCGGAAGAGCCGCACGTCGCCGTCGAAGGCCGAGGCCGCCCCGATGTGGATGTGGCCGCCGCCCGTCGTGGCGTGGGGTTTGAGCCCCGCTTGCGCGGCGACGCCGAAGATGTCGGATTCCAGGCGCGCGCGCAGCTGCGCAAAGCGCTCCGCGGTCGTGGGCATCGTTTGGACTTCGACGACCGAAGGGTCCGTCGCGATCTGGAACCACCAGCCGTCGGAGTAGATCACGCGGTAGGCATCGACCATGCCGTCTTCGCGTTGGATGGCCTCCACGTGGCAGCCGCCGGAGTCCGCGCATCGCTGCATGAGGATCGAGGCCATCTCGTTACGGGCCGTCAGGTTCTCGGGGTACTTTTGGTAGTCCTGCGCGTAGGGACTCGAGAGCAGGGCCGGGTTCGTGAAGGTGAACTCGGCGCCGAAGGTCGCCTCGCCCGCTTGGGCTTCGAGAAGGGCGGCCGCGAGGACGCCAACGCCGAGGATTCGAAAGAAAAGGCCCACAAGGGCGTATCGGAAAATTTCCCAAAAAATCTTAGGGGCTTAAGCCCCGCGTGGAAGCGCGAATTCGGAACGGCGAAAAATTTTTCAAGATTCGTGCGCGGGGGGCTAGATTTGGGCCCAGGAATATAGGATACATCGGTCCTGCCTTTAGAGCGTCCTCATCGTCTAGAGGCCTAGGACACCTCCCTTTCACGGAGGCGACCGGGGTTCGAATCCCCGTG
>DDRA01000102.1:675-1268 GCA_002343545.1 Bacteriovoracaceae bacterium UBA2428 | reverse complement strand
GAATCCCCGTGGGGACGCCAATTTTTGCCAACCGGCAAAAACACTCAAGAATTCACGAATACTAGAATTCATGCATTCGCAAATTCGCGTACATGAATACCTGAACACTAGAATCCAAGTCCCGAACCCGAATTCAAGAATTCAAACCCGCTTTGCTCCGAGCCAAAGTAGATTCAATCAGCCGGTAGAGACTCGAAGCCAAATGCTTCGAAATCGCATCAATCTCCTCCCCCGGAAGACCAGCCAAACGCAAGATCGTTTGCGATTCGCGCAGAGATCCATAGGCAATCTGATAAATCCGCGCTTTGTCCTTAAAGGAAAACTTTGCATTCCCCTCGGCCAGATTCAGAGAGACGGAAGACGCTGCTCGGTCCAGCTGATCTCGCAAATGCGTTGGAACTTTTTGAGTCTGAGTTTGGCGATAGAATTCCACGGCGAGTTCGAGCGTACGAAATGTTGTCATGGTCCGGCCGCTACAAGTCGCGTGCCAGGTGCAGGGTTCTTTAGAAACTCGTCACTTCGAAGACCGGAGTCCGACCGCTCGCATATGGTAGATTCCAGCTGGTGAGCAATGAATTGGTCGGAGTAGTTGG
>DDRA01000102.1:0-528 GCA_002343545.1 Bacteriovoracaceae bacterium UBA2428 | reverse complement strand
GGTCGGAGTAGTTGTAGGTGGAGTGATCGGCTTTTTTTCGAGCTTGCTAACAAATTGGTATTCGCGCCGAAACGACTCCAAAGACTTCGTAAAGGGGTTACGAGTAGAAATCTCGGATTTGCACTTTCATCTTATTGCCGGCGTTGTTTCCGTAGCCTTTAAAGTCGGTACTTTTGACCTTCAGCTGGCTGAGTTTACGGACTCTGAATTGGGTAAGCACAACCCCTCGGATCCGTCGGTAATCAGCATTCAAGACACAATCCAACCACTGTTAGCGTTAAAGGCGTCGCCAGGAATTGCGGGCGCCCTAGCGGCTTTGAATCAACAAAACAGCACAAATCCCGCAGGGGCCTTTGTTCCGGTGCTCACCATGCCGTATTTAGAAGCTAACTTGAATCTTATGCCGACATTGCCTGCAGCGACGCAGCGAAAACTTGCCACGGTTAAGCGAAATATTAGTAGATACAACGATCAAGTGACTGAAATGCGTCACTACAATCAGATTGACCTGAACCCCGAAATCGCGAC
>DDRA01000164.1 GCA_002343545.1 Bacteriovoracaceae bacterium UBA2428 | reverse complement strand
CGCACGAGGCTCTCGACGACGACCGTCGTGCACTGGTCGCCGAAGGCGCGGTAAACCGCGCGCGGGCCCTTGCGCGACTCGCGGCGCGCGACGTCGTCGACTTTGGCGTAGAGCTCGCGCCAGTAAGCGAGCACGGATTCCGCCTGCTCGTTCGTGACGGAAACGATGAGCGCGAAAGAGCGCTCGTTGTGCTTTTGCGCCTCGACGGGCAACAAGCGGTAGGCCTGGGCCGTCGTCATGTCGCCGAACGGCGAGAGCGTGCGGTCGTAGAAAGGCGCGGCCTGCACGCCCAAGAGCGCCCGCAAACCCGAGTTCGCGATCTCGGGACCGTAGTCGTAAAAATTGTTGTCGACGCCGATCGCGGAGTGGCCCGGCAGGCCGGTGACGAACTGCCGCAGCGAAACTCGGCTAAAGAACAGGTGCAGCGTCCGGCAACCCTGCTCCGAGCTCGTAAAGATCCTCGAGAGCGGCGGACCCGGATTCGGATCGACGGGACCGAAAAAGGGCGTCGAGACGGCATCGCTCCCCTGAGCCGCGATGTCCCGGTTCGGCTCGCGCGAAGCGCAGGCCCCGAGGGAAGCGACGAAGAGAAGGGTGACGGCGAGCGAAGTCCTTGCCATGTCACCTTCTTCGGCGGAAATCCTTCGGGGCTTGAAGGAGCGTCGAAATCTTGGACAGGCCGGCCGACCTTTGCGCTCGCCGGGGCCCTCACGGCGGGAGCATAAAGGTGGGCATGAAAAACTCGAGAATTTCGATTCTCACCCTCGGAGCCGCCACTTTGCTCGGCGCCTGCGACAACCGTGCGATCGTGCCCGCCGCCAACGCGCCCGCGCGGCCAAACTCCCCGGCTTCGGCCTTGGCCACGCCACCGTCGACGCACGCGGCCCCTCTCGGCGCCGTCGAGCCGTCCCTTTCGCCGTACGAAGCCGGCGCTTCGAGCGAAGCGGCCAAGGCCAAGCAAGCGGACGCCGGATCGGAGCAAGCCGAGGCCCCCACGGGCCCCGTGATTCCGCTCGAGTTCCGCTTCGAAGTGAAAGCGGAACGGCCCTGGACGCTTTCGGACGCGGCCCTCCCGCTCAGCGCTCTGGAAGCCGAGAATGCGAATCGCTTCACGCTCGAAGGCGGCGCCCTCACGCTCAAGGCGATCGGCGACGCCCAACTCGTCTTCAAGGAATTCCTCGGCGCCTTCGACGCACAACCCGCCGCGAAGCCGAAACGCTTTTGCGTCGCCGAGATCACCGGCAGCGCCGCGCTCGCGAACGAGCGGAACGACGAAGCCGCCCGCGTGTTGCCGCCGCTCGCCGTTCCGGCGGCCGAGTACCGCCTGGGCGCCTCCGCGCGCGCGACGGCCGAAGGGAACGACAAGATCGTCACGCGGGTGACCTACGAGTTCGGCCCGTTGACGGATTCGCCCGACGCCGAGCATCCCTCGATGCAGGACGGCATCCCGCTCGAAATCACGGACCCGAACTACAGCGACGCGGCTTCGCCGCTGCGTCTCAAGCGCCTCTACTGCGAAGGCGACGATCTTCGTCTCCCGCATCTCGAGCGCGCCCTCGGCCAGCAACTCTGGCTGGTCCGCAAACCGTAAGGCCGCGCCAGTTCTCGGTCACGACCTCGTCAGTCCCTGGCCGCGAGCGACCGCCGACTTTAAGCTGCCCGCCATGCGAGAGATTCGCGTGGCGGGCTTCGCCGTTTCGCTCTTCATCGTCGGGTTCGCGATGCTCCCCATCGGCGTTCTGGCGCGCGAGGAAGACCGCTGGCGGGTCGGCGCGCGACTCTTGCACCTTTGGGCGCGCATCGTCCTCCGGAGCTTCGGCATTCGCGTCGCGGAGCCCCGCGCGCCCGGCTTCGGGACTCCGCGCGTGCTCGTGTCGAACCACGTGAGCTACCTCGACATCCCCGTGCACCTCGCGCGCGGTCCCTGCCTCTTCCTCGCCAAATCCGAGGTCGCCCGTTGGCCGATCATCGGCAGGATCGCCCGCCGCGCGGGGGTCGTCTTCGTGGACCGCGACGACCTTTGGAGCCGGGCCCGCGCGATCCTCGAGATCTCGCGCCGCCTTCAGGCCGGCTTGAGCGTCGTCGTTTTTCCCGAAGGGACGACCTCGCTCACGGGCCCCGTGCGCGGCGAGGCCTCGCTCTTCGCGGGCGCCTTCCGCGCCGCGCGCATGGAATGTCGTCCCGTCGAAGCGCTCTTTCTCGAATACGACGATCCCGCCCGCTGCGCGTGGCTCGGCGACGACGACTTCGCGAGTCACCTGTGGAATTTCCTGAAGGGGAAGCGGACGCTCGTGCGCGTGCGCTCGGCACGCCTCGAAGCCGTGGAGGATCGCGCCGCTCAGCGCGCCTCCGTCCACGGATTTCGGGACTGGGTTTTGGAAAAAGGTCGGTCGCGCGGGCCTGTAAGCCGGGTTTTGTCTTCGTCGTACCGAACTTCGTCGATCGACCGAGGGCGACCGAACGACGGCACGACGGAGAGAACCATTTGTCTAGGCCGACGGTTGCCCGGCGGCTCAAGCGATCTACCCGAGGCTCCAAACGGGACGGACCGCCCCTCGCCTCCTATTTGATCTTGCTCCCCGTAGAGTTTGCCTGTTTTCACTCCGGCGGATACCCCTTCAACGTCCCGTTCCCGGTCAAAGGCTCGAATTCCCCGGACATTCTCTCTGTTGCACTGTTCCTCTGGTTTTTGGTGCCAGCTGAGCCGGCACGGCTGGTGCCCGGAGGCAACCTCGTGTCGATTCAACCACGTTCCATTCCCAGGGGGGTCGTTAACCCCTACGGTGTCCTTCGGAGCCCGGACTTTCCTCGGATCCTTCCCGTAAAGGAAGCGTCCGCGGTCCTCCGGCCCACGCTTGAAGCCTTGATAAGGAAACGCACGGAGCCACTCAAGCCCCAAATACTCGCGAAGCTCTAGCCGCCCATCGAGGCGGTCGAGGGCGAGGTCGAGATGCGCGCGCCCTCTTCTCCCTCTTCGGGCTCTTTCGAAGCTGGGGCGGGAAGCGCGCGTTGCTCCTCGAGTTCGATCGGTCCGGCGATCTCGCCCGCCACGATCTCGGCCGCGATGCGCGCGTCGGGTCCGTTGCCGTCCCAATAGAGAACCTTCGAGGACTGCGCACGGTAGCGGTCGCTTTCGTAGAACTGATCGAAGAGCGTCACGGAATACTTGGGGTGACGGAGCACGCGCAGGTTCTCGATTTTCACGTCGATCTTGGCGTAATTCTTCGCGAGGCGACGCTTGTACTTGTCCCAAGCGGCGCGGTCCATGCCCTTGGACGAGAAACGATCCCCGTAGAAAGAGATATAGGCGTCTTGGTCCTTCGCCGACCAGGCTTGGGCCCAGGCCTGGACGCGGCGGCCGATCGGCCCCTCCGGCGACTCGAGGCCCAGCTGCTCCGGAACTTCGGTGTCGACCACGAGCACGGGCGTGCGCTTCCACTGGAACATCTTGCCGAGCTCGACGACGTCCGCGTTCCCGAGCGCGACGCAACCGAGCGTATCGAAGCGCTTCTCGAGACGTTTTTCGTTGTCGACGCCGTGGATCCAGATGCCGGAGCCCGTTTTCTTCGCGAGCCGGTCGACGATGTTCGGGTAGTCGAGTTCGAAGGCCGCCGCGCCGTGGAGTTTCTGCAGGCGCGGGCGCGGAATCTCGCGCGTGACGAAGTAGATGCCCTCGGGCGTCCGACGATCCCCCTCGATCTGCTTGTCGCCCAAGACGGCGCCCGTGATCGAATGGAAGGTCCGTAGGACGCGCGACGGGGACTCGAAGCTCCGCAGCGTCAAGCGGTTCGTCTGCTTCTCGACGACGATATAGAAAGGCACCAAAGGCGGGGCCGCCTCCTGAGCATGGGCCAAAGTCCCACAAAGGGCCCCTAGCGCGAGCATTCCCCATATTTTACGCATGTCTCCAATAGTCTAACGGCCGTTTCGGAGCTCAAGCAATGGCGCAAACGCGGCGGGAAATTGACCCGGGGCCCCGAATCTAAGCTCGAAGCTCGGCCCTCGGGCGGCACCGAATCGCGTTGACACAGTGCGTTATTTCGACTAGGACCCTGGGTATGCGGAATAAGCGGACGGGTCTCACGTTCTTCGTCGGTCTCATCGTCTCGCAAGCGGCGCCCGCCGGGGAAATCCTCGACGCGCCTTTCACCAAGCAAGTCAGCGAGCGCGAAAAGGCCGCGATCCAAGCCGTCTATTGCCGCACGGACACCGGAAACGCGAGCGTCGGCACGGGCGTGCACATCGGCCACGGCTTGATCCTCTGGGCCCAGCACTCCCGACAAAACTGCGTCGACAAGGGCCGCCTCGCGGGCTTCGGCTGGAGCGACATGACCCTGCTCGCCTGCAACGGCGCCCTCGACTTCTGCGTATCGCGGCTCGACGCCTTTAAGCCAAACTCGAAGCTCGCCGCGAACTTCGTTCCGATCGCCCTCGCGCGACCGACCGTGAACCAAAGGCTCCGCGCGGTCGGACACCCGGCGGGCGCCACGAGCATCCGCGCCTCGGAAGGCCCCGTCTTGGCCTACCTCGGGATCAACACTTCGAACGACGACAAAGTCGGCGCCTACACCTTTCAAAGCACGTGGAGCGTGGGGGTCTCGAACCTTCGCGGCAACAGCAACTCGCCCGCGATGGATCCGCAGGGACGCCTCGTCCTCTTCATGAACGCTTCGAACATGGAGAACCACCGTTACAGCCTCGCCGAACTCCGCCAGAATCCCCGCAAGGCCAGCTTCGGCATCGAAGGCGCCGCCATCGCGCAACGCCTTTGGGCGATGCCTTCCGTCCAGGCTTCGCTCTGCCGCACGGCCGAGCAAGTCTACGGCTGCCGTTGAAGTTTTAGGAGCGCAGGCCCTGGCTGATCTCGACGCGCAGGACCCGGCGCGCGGGAACCCACGACGCCGCGAGCGCGACGAGGATCGTCACCGCGACGATGAGCGCGGCCCGCAGCGGACTCCACGCGACGGGCACTTCCGTCATGTAATAGAAGTCCGGCAAGCGGTAGGAGCCGCTCACGAAGCGGCAGAAGAAATAGGCCGCGAGGCAGCCCAGGCCGCCCCCCGCCACGCCGAAGAAAGCCCCCTCGAAAAGGTAAAGGCGACCGAGTCCCTCGACCCGCGCGCCGAGGCCGCGCAGGAGCGCGATCTCGCGACTCTTCTCGGCGACGCGCACGGCGAGCGCGAGGTGCACCGCGATCGAAGCGAGCACGACGATAAAGAACACGGCGATGTTCATGAGGATCTTCTCGAGCCGTAGCGAATACCAAAGGGCCGCGTCGGTCTCGCGCCAGGTCTTGAGCTCGACCCCGAGGAACGCCGCGAGCGGCGCCCGCAAGGCCTCGACGCGATCGGGGTCCTCGACCTTGATCTCGACGCGCGAGACCGCGCCGGGGAGCCCGAGCCAAGTCTCGAGGTCCGAGCGGGCGATGCGCACGAGCCCGCGGTCGAGCTCGTAGACGCCCGTGCGGAAAGTCGACTCGAAGGGAAGCTCGAGCGGAGGCGCGTCGATCTTCCACGCGCTCCGGAAGCGGTAGACCTGACCGGGAATGAGCCCGACGGCGTCGACGAGCTCGAGCCCCACCGAGAACTCGCGCGGCGGGTGGCGATCGACGCCCTGAAGGACGACGCCCGAGCCGACGACGCGGCCGCCCTGGAGGGTCGGCACCTCGAGAAGCGCCTCGGTCTGCAGGAGGTAACGGATCGAGGAAACCTGCGGACGCCAGGCCGCGTCGAGTTCGTCGACGGAACGACCGAGCCCCGCGCGGGGAGTGCCCTCCCACAGGAGATGCGGCTTCTCGGCGAGGGCACGGGTGCGGATGTCTCCCTGCAGGCCTTCCATGATGGCCGCGACCGAGATCCAAGCCATCGAGCCGATGAAGAGGCCGAGGAACGCGAAGAGGTTCATGACCTTGACCGACGCGCGCGAGTGGCGACCGCTCACGTGCTTCAGCAACAAGGACCAGGCCCAGCCCGGCAGCCCCAACTTCGACATGCCGGACAAGCTAGCATCGCGGGCGCGGGACGTCAGGCGTTAGTAGGACATTTCGAATTGCAGATGGAAGGAGCTCCCTTCCAGGGACCGCGAAGCGAAGACCACGACGGGAAAACTTTTGTTGAAAACGAGCAGGGCGCCCGTGCTGCCCGAGAAGGCCGTCTGGTCGCCCAGGCGCCCGACGTCCAGGCCGACGGGGATCCAGGTGATTTCGCAGTTGAGCCCGAAAAATTTCGTATCCCGCAAACGCCAACGGAACTCCGCCGACTCCAGGAACTTGAGCTTCTCGTGAAAACGGCCGCGCGCGTAGCCGCGCAGGATACGCGAGTACGAGACGTCGCGGATCGGATCGAGCCCGCCGACGCTCGTGAGTTCCCAGAACGGCGGGTCGCCGACGAAGGCGTCGACGGTCAGGCGATTCGCGAGGGTGAAGCGCTCGTTTCCGATGTAGCGGCGATCGGTCATCGTGAGACGTTGGTAGGCGAAGTTTCCGAGCGGCTCGCCGGCGACCTCGCCCGAAACTTCGAAGGACCAACCCTTCTTGGGAAGGAAGGCGTTGTCGCGCGTATCGATCTGGAGCCCGAGACCGACGCGCGACGACCAACCGCCGCCGATCCCGACCGGCGCGTCCTCGAACAGCTTCGACTCGGGCGCGAGCGCGGCGGGCAAGTGATGGATCGTCGAGAAAGAGGCGAAGAGGTTCGCCGCCTGCGCGTCCAGGCGGAAAGTCCGCAGCAGCAACGAGGTCTGGAAGCCGTACTCGCGAAGGGCGTAGCGGAAATCCACGTCGGGGCGACTGCCGATCGTCACGGCGAGGGGGCCGCTGCCGTAGTAGCGGGTCTCCGTCGTGTAACTCGTGAAGAACTGGAACTTCCAGCGCGGGTCGAAGGGCAGCCAAAAGATGCGCGGGAAGTCCGTGCCGAAGCTCGACTGGTACTCTCGCGTGTCCGACCGCGCGAAATGCAGGAAGCTCTGGAAGGCGGGCTCGTCCTCGCGGTCGGAGAGGCGCGTCAGGTTGGCGCGAAAGCCGCCCCAGAATCCGGAGCGGGGCTTCGTGTAAACGAGCGGGAAGGCCTGCAGCAGGCAGGGCCCCCCGAAGCAACTCAGGTTGCGGCGCGAAGCGAGCCGGCGAACCGTCGTCTCGACCCGGGAACCGAGGTCGCGCAGCTCGACCCGCAAATCCTCGACCTTGCGCTCGCCCTCGCCTTCGGTGAGCGTCGGGTAAGAGCCCCAAGGGAGGTCGGAGCCCGTCGGGGCCGCCTGCGCGCGCGGCCCCGCGCAAGCCAGGACGCCCGCAAGCGTCAATAATCCGGCCCGGCCCGCGTTCCACCTCATCCCCCGCATCGTAACATCCGATCCGGTAAATGTGGGTTTAACGCTCGAAGGACTCTTATCGTTTCTGCGCGCATTCTGGACGGCCTGCCGCAAGGACCGGCCGTGGGCCCACCACGACGTCAAACAAGTCATCGCCCGCCAGGTTTATTTCACGGGGGCCCAGGCCTTCCGGCTCATCGCGCTCGCCGCGCTCTTCCTGGGGCTCGTCACGGTCGCCCAGAGCGGCGCCCAGCTCCGGCGCCTCGGCGGCGCGGACGCGCTCGGCACCCTGCTCGTCGCCGCCTTCGTCCGCGAAGTCGGCCCCCTCGTCACGCTCATCGTCGTCGTCGCCCGCTCGGTCTCGGCCGTGGCGAGCGAGCTTTCGGCTATGAAGGCGAACGGCGAGATCGACGGCCTGCGCGCGACGGGCGTTTCGCCGATGAGCTACCTCGTTTTTCCGCGCGTCGTGGGCGGGGCCATCGCCTGCTCGCTCCTCGCCATGCATTTCGCCGTGATCGCCCTCGGCGTCGGCTACTTCGTGGCGCAAAGCTACATCGACATGAGCTTCTCGCGCTACCTCGAGAACGTCTTGACCTCGATCGCGCCGTCGGACTTCCTCATCTTCTTCCTGAAGACGAGCTTCCTCGGGCTCTTCGTATTCTTCTTCGCCTGCTACTGCGGCTTGCGGACGGCCGGGAACAGCTTCGAGATCCCGCAGGCGACGACGAAGGCCGTCGTGCTTTCCTTCGGGCTTTGCTTCGGGGCGCAAGCCGCGATCAGCGTGACCTACTATCTGCTCGTGCTGAGGGAGGCCGGATGGACGCAATTCCTCTAAAGCCGACCGAGATCTGGCGCGCCGAAGGTCTTCGCGCGGGCTTTCCCGCGGCGAGCGACGGCGAGATCCGCGACGTCGGGCTCCTCGTGCACGCGGGCGAGAAGATCGCCCTCGTCGGCCCCGAGCACGGCGGCCGCGCCATGCTGTTCAAGGTGCTCGCCGGCCTCCGGCCCGTCCGGGGCGGCCGTCTCGTGACCCTGGGTCACGAGCTGACCGAGGAACCCTGGTGGGTGGATTGGGACCAGCTCATCCCGTCCACCGTCCGGCGGAAGATGGGCGTGCTGCTCGATCGCGAGGGCCTGCTCAGCAACGTGTCCGTCCGCGAAGGACTCGAGCTCCTCTTTCGCTTCAAGAACGGCGACAGCACGCGCAAGCACATTGAGGCCGCGCGCACGATGGTCGACAAGCTCGGCCATCGCTTCGGCATCACGGACTGCCTCGACAAGCGCCCCACGCTGCTGACCGCCGCCGAACGCCGGCTCGCCGGTCTCGCGCGCGCTTTCCTCTCCAAGCCGAGCGTACTGCTGCTCGAGAACCCGACGGTCGGCTTCGGCGACCTCAGCCGCGAGCGCCTGGAGAACGTCATGACGGCCATGTTCGCCGAGTCGGCGCGCACGATCGTCGTTTCCACGGACAACCTCCGTTTCGCGCGGCGCTTCTGCCCGCGCTGGATTCTCGTCGACGAAGGCGGGATCGTCTTCGACGGCCCCGCGACCGAACTCATCCGCGACCCCGACTCGACGTGGGGCACGCGCATCCGCCAACTCGTAGGAGAAGCCGCATGATCTCGAAACGCACGCTCTGGCTCTTCGTGCTCCTAGGCGCCGGAACTTTCGCGCTGCTCTTCCTCGGCGCCGGCTTCCGCCAGGGCTGGTTCCAACCGAGCACGAGTTTCCGGGTGCGCTTCGCGCGCGGCGACGGCGTCTACGTCGGCACGCCGGTCTCGATCGCGGGCCTCAAGGCCGGGCAGGTCGCGGCCGTCGAGCTCGACCACGACAACAAGGTGTCCGTCGTGTTGCGGATCCAAAGCGCTTTCGCGAACAAGATCAAGTCGGACTCCAAGGCCAGCCTCGGCCGCCCCTTCATCATCGGCGAGCGACTCGTGTCGATCTCGCCCGGCTCGCCCGCCCTGCCCACGCTGCCCGAGGGTTCCGAACTCCAAGGCGAAGAGGTCCTCGAAATCACCGACCTGCTGAGCGGGGGCCGGCTGGCGCCCTACTTCAACACCTTCACCAAGCTCATGGACCAGCTCCAGATCGTCATCGAAGGCGACGGCTCGCCGAACGCGGTGCCGCTCTCCGAGCTCTACAAGCAGGCGCACCGCACGCTCAAGGCGGTCGAGGTCGCGGGCAAGGACCTCACCGCGATCAAGACGAACTTCGTGCTGTCGCCCGACCTCCAGAAAATCCTGCGCGAGCTCGCCGCGGGATCGCCCCACATCGCGCCCGTGCTCGCGGGCGCCGAGCGCAGCCTGCCGGAGCTCACGCGCATCGCGAACGAATTTTCGGTCCTCGTGCCGCAACTCAGCAAGACGATGAACGAAGCCGTCTTCACCCTGCAGGCCGCCCAGCGCAGCTTCGTGCTGAGCGGCGGCGTCGAGCGTCTCAAGTGGGAAGAAACGAAGAAGGCCAAAGAAGGCGCGAAGGGCGGCGACGCCCGCGAGCCGGCCTCGCCCCGGGACTAGCCGCTATTTCCAGATCGGCGGGATCCACTTGCCCGCGACGCGGAACTCGTCGTAGGGCTCGTTGAGCGCGCCGTTGAACTTCGTCTTGTGGTACTCGAGCGAAACCGTGAAGGTGTCGGCGAGCGCGTAGTTGAAACCGATGTACCACTCGCGTCCCAGCGCTTCGTCGTAGTTGAAGACGTAGCCCATGAAGCTCACGCTGGCGGACGGACCGAGGTCGACCTTGAGACCGATGTCGGCCCCGAGTTCGAAAAGGTTGCTCACCATGGATTCGGCGACGAGACGATCGAAGGCCTCGGTCTGCGCGCGGTCCTCGTAGCGGAAGTAGTAGAGATTGCCCACGATCGAGAACGGCGAATCCGCGAGTCGAACGCTTTGGTTCGCGGAAGCGAGCACGTAGGCCAAGCCGTTGTAAAAGCGGCCCGAGGTGTAGGAAATCTTGTCGAGCGGCGACGAATCGGCCGACTCCGGAAAATCGGTCGCCGCGTCGGACGGCGCGTTCAACGCGCCCACGAGCACCGCGATGGAGGGCGGCTCGCCCTCCGGCTTCGCGACCGATGCGGCCGGGCAACGCCGGGGATCGCCCGAGAACAAGGCCTTCCGCAGACGCTGTTCCATCGCGGATTCCTTCAACAGGACGGCGTCACCCAGAACTCGGAGGGCTTCATCCCAAGCCCCTTCGTTCGAGAGACAGTTCAGGCCGCCCGGCGAGCGCGCCGCGGAGAGCAGCACGCGCGAGAAGGTGCGGACGATCCGGATCGCGGGGCCGCGCGCTTCGGCGTGCGCCGTTACGTGGGGCGAGAAGTAAGACAGCAGCAGACCGTTCTTTTCGGGATGACGACTCGCCTCCCGGACGATGAAGCGCAGGATTCCCGCCCGATCCGTCACGAAACGCGTCGATCCGTCCTCCTTCGAACGGACGACGCGCAGGAGAGGAAAAGCGACGGGCGCGCCCGCCGACGGCCCAGAGGGCGTCGAAGGCGCTTCGACCGAAGCCGGATGCCGTGACGACAACGAGGCACAACCCGCGACAAGCACGAGCAGGGCCCCGCAGAGGGAAGCTCTCAGATCCGCATGAGTCTTCATGGACCCATGATCGCCAAGCTTCCCCTCTCGCACGAGCCAACTCGATGACGTTCCGAGTTAAACCCTTCCGACTTCGCGCGACGCGAAACTAGGGGCGACGACCGCCGCCGCGGCCCGGACGATTCGGCTCGGAAGCGTCGCCCGATCCGGACTCGCCGCCCGGAGCCTGGGGCGGGTTCCCCGGACGGCCCGCGCGCTCGCGCTCACGACGTTCATTCTCGGCGCGTTCGCGGCCTTCGCGTTCGCGACGCTCGTTCTCCGCCCGTTCGCGACCTTCGCGCTCGCGACGCTCGTTCTCCGCCCGTTCGCGACCTTCGCGTTCGCGACGTTCATTCTCGGCGCGTTCACGTCCTTCACGTTCGCGACGCTCAGCCTCCGCACGCTCACGCGCAACGCGCTCGGCTTCCGCGCGTTCACGGGCGGCACGTTCGGCCGTCTCTCTCGCACGACGTTCATTCTCGGCGCGCTCACGAGCCGCACGTTCGTTTTCTGCGCGTTCACGGGCCGCTCTTTCGGCTTCCGCGCGCTCGCGGGCGGCACGTTCGGCCGTCTCTCTCGCACGACGCTCGTTCTCGCTACGTTCGCGGGCCACCCGTTCGGCTTCCGCGCGTTCGCGAGCGACACGTTCAGCTTCCGCGCGTTCGCGGGCGGAGCGTTCGTTTTCGGCACGCTGACGGCCTTCGCGCTCGCGGCGTTCGTTCTCGGCACGTTCGCGGCCTTCGCGCTCCCGGCGCTCGTTCTCGCCACGTTCGCGGGCCATCCGTTCGGCTTCCGCGCGTTCGCGGGCCGCGCGCTCGGCGGCCTCTCTCGCACGGCGTTCATTTTCGCCGCGCTCACGACCTTCGCGTTCGCGGCGCTCGTTCTCGGCACGCTCACGACCTTCGCGCTCACGACGCTCGTTCTCCGCACGTTCGCGGCCTTCGCGCTCACGACGTTCGTTCTCGGCGCGCTCGCGGGCCGCACGGTCACGGGCAACGCGTTCGGCTTCCGCACGCTCGCGAGCCATACGCTCGGTTTCCGCGCGCTCACGTTCTTCCCGTTCGCGACGCTCGCGCTCCTCGGCGGCGCGGTCCGGAACCGGCTCGTAAACCGGCGGTTCATACGTCGGCGGCTCGTACACGGGAGGTTCGTAGGTCGGGGGTTCGTAGGTGGGGGGCTCGTAGGTCGGCGGTTGGTAAACCGGCGCCGCCTTGACCTCGAAGAACACCTGCTTCGACAACTTCGTGCCGTCGAGTTTCTCGAGGGTCAGCGCCGCGTAGCTCGTACCGACCGCCTGCGTTTGACCCGAGATCTCGATGGAATCGCGCCAGACATCCAACTTGATTCCCGCCGGAACGGCGCCCGTCAGTTTCGCGTCACGGAAAGCCGTCGCGCCTTCGAGCGAGATGAGATGACTGAAGTCTTCACCGGCACGAGGCGACAGCTGCAGAACCGCCTCGTCCTCGTAGAAGGGCGCCGGCAGACCGGGGTGCTTGGCCTTGGCCACGCTCGACTGCAGAAGGTAGTTTTGCGCGACCGTCCGACCGTCCGCGAGCTTCGCGCGCACTTGGAAAGCCCAGATCCCCGAAACGTTGAGTTTGCCTTCGAGCCGCGCCGTCGCGCCGTTGGCCTTCAGCTGAAGCCCTTCGGGCAGCGGGCTCGCGGGGTTGATGGACCACTCCGTCACGGCCGACTTCGTTCCCACGACCTCGAAGGCGTTCCCGAGGCTCTGTCCCGCCGTGAAGCGGGGGAAGTAACGGAAAGAAGCTCCGGCCATCTCGACGCCGTCCGAGAAAATTCTCGGGCTCGCCTCGTCCACCAGCTCCCATTGGCTTTGGGTGTCGGGACTCATCAGGCGGTAGGCGGGCGCCCACCCCATCGAACTCACCTTCACCAAGAAAGACTCCTGCACGATCCGGTCGTCTTCGAGCACGATCGTGAACGTGAAGGCCCCGACGCTCGCTTCGGTCGGCGTTCCCGAGATCGCGTAGACGCCGTCGACGGTCGAGAAAGCGAGTCCCTTCGGCAGGGTGCCGTCCGTGAGGCCGACCCACTTGGCCTTCGGCGTCTTGTCCACCGTGATCACGCCCCGGAAGGGGCGACCGGCCACGGCGTCAAAGCCGCCCGGCGTGCGGAAGGCCGGAATCTTGGCCGCGGGTTGCGCGAGCGGCGTCGAGAAGAAGACTTGGTGCCGAACGTAGGTTCCGTCGCTCAGCAGAGCGCAGATGTTCACGGGCCAGTTTTCGACGAAGCGGATGCGACCGTCCAAACGAATCCGCTTCGGGCCGACGCGCACGAGACGCAGACCCGCGGGAGCCGGGATCAGAGCGCAGTTCGAAAGGCTCGCCTGCACGATGTCCGACGCGGCGTTGGACAACTCCAAGTCGATCGCGACTTTCGTGCCGTAGCCGACGCCTTCGATCTTCGTGAAGAGAACATCGTCCAACAAGCGCGACGAACGACCGACCGCGACCAACTGCGCCCGATCGTTCTCGGGGTAGTAGGTTTGGGCGAACGCGGCGGGGATCGGGGCGAGCCCTCCCCAGCCAAGGGCGAGCGTAAGGAAGCCACTTAAGCGAAAAGACATTCTGAACCTCCGGTTAACGGAGGGCTACAAAGGCGGTGCCGAGCAGGAAAGGCCTTTCGCGACGCCCCGCTCGGGGACGCGCGATTTATGCGCCTCTCGCATTCGAAGTCCGTCCGTCGTCGCCGAAGGAAGTCGCTTCGCCTTCGGAGCGACGTTTTTAGAAGGAAAGCGACGTCGTGAGCGCGACGGCGGACTCGAGAAAGCGAACGTCGAAGCGGCGCGCGTACAGGAATCCGACCCGCGCCTGGCCGGCCGGGGAATCCTGCAGACGGTAGTCCACGGAGACTCCCATCCCGGCGACGCCGAGCTGGATGCGCGGCCGAATCTCGACGAACTCGGCGTCGAAAAAGGCTTCGAGCCCGAAGACCGGCGCGGCGAACTCGAAGTTCCAACCCCCGTACGGCGCGAAAGCGAGGTTCCGCAGGAGGGAAAGCCGCACGCCCCCCAAGGCCTCCAAAGAAGTCGCGTCGCCCCGCCACGGCGACAGACGCGCTTCCGTCCAGGCCCAAGGGCCCCAGTGAAAGCGTCCTTCGAAGCCCAGGCGCGCTTCGTCGATCCGAAGGAGCAAACGCGCCATGACTCGCCGCTCCCATTCTTTCCCGCCCAAGGGCCCTTCCGCCACGGGAAACCCAGGACTTCCGTGACTTAGCGAGAGGGGAGCGAGCGCGAGCCCCAGCCCGAGCGTTCTCGTCTTAAAGCGGCTCAATTGACTCCCCCCACGGGCTGCATCATACCAAAACTCGTTCAAAAAACGGTTCGGCTATGAAAGTGAGGTTGATACATGGCTGGGGTTAACAAAGTTATTCTCGTGGGCAATCTGGGTCGCGATCCGGAGCTCCGTCACACGCCGCAAGGCCAAGCCGTCGCGAATTTCACGATGGCGACGAGCGAAAACTGGATGGGCCGCGACGGCCAAAAGCAAGAACGCACCGAATGGCACCGCGTCGTCGTGTGGGGCAAGCTCGCCGAACTCTGCGGCAAGTACCTCGCGAAGGGACGCAAGGCGTACATCGAAGGCAAGCTTCAGACGCGTTCGTGGGATAACAAAGAAGGACAGAAACAGTACACGACGGAAATCGTCGCGAACGTCGTTCAGTTCCTCGATAGCGCCGGAGCCGGCGCGGGCGCCTCGCGCTCGAACGATGGCTTCGGAGCTCCGAGCCACGGCGGCGGCGGCGACGATCCCTTCGGCGCCCCCCCGGATTTCGGCGGCGGCAACGAAGCGTCCGACGACATTCCGTTCTAGTTCGCGAGTCCGCGACACGCGAAGCCGCGGGGGACCCTTCCCTCGCGGCCCTTTACACCGCCTTCTTGGCTTCGATGAAAGATTCCGGAAGGTAGGGTTTCCACGGCTCGGGGATCGCGAGCTTTCCGTTCGTGATGCGCTCGAGCGCCTGTCCCCCCAAATCGTAGAGCAAGAGATCCGGCAAAAAGCCGGGCTTGGGTTCCGCGGGGATCTTCGCCAAAACGAGTCCCGCCTCTTGCGGCGTCTTGGCTCCCTTCCTCTGATTACAAGGCACGCAGCAACTCACGATGTTCGACCAGGTCGTCAGCCCTCCGCGCACGACCGGCACGATATGATCGAGGGTCAGTTCCTTGGCCGGCAGACGGATCCGGCAGTACTGACAGCAGTGGTCGTCGCGCAGGAACACGTGGAGACGGGAAAAGCGGGGGCCCCGGCGATGACGCCGCGTCGGCGCGTAGCGCCGCATCCGAATCACGGAAGGAAGCGGAAAACTCCGCGACACGCTCCGCACCATGGCGGACGAGTAGAAGTCCAAGACTTCCGTCTTCTCCGTGAGGAACAAAATCATGGCCCGCTTCCACGAAACGATTCTCAGAGGCTCATAGGTCGAGGACAGCACCAACGTTCGCAGGCCGTCGAGGGCGCTTGCGTCCATGCCTTCATTGTAGCAAAACCGATCGAAGAGATGGAAGGAGCGTTATGGCACGGCCCCCCTCGGGAAAAATGACGCCCTCCCGGAAAAAAGCGCCAAAGGACGTGGAGACCGACGACGGGATGGACGCGCTCCCTCCTTCGACGGAGCTTGCCCCCGTTCCTTACTCCGCGCCGGCCGAGCGCGACTTACTGACCCTTTACATGAAGGAAGTCGGCAAGGCGCCGCTGCTGAGCCCGGAAGAAGAGAAGGCCCTCGCGCTGCGCGTCCACGAGCACCAAGACCCCGAAGCGGCCAAGCTCCTGGCGGCCTCGAACCTGCGCTTCGTCGTGAAGATCGCCTTCGAGTACGCGCGCTACGGCGCCAAGGTCCTCGACCTCGTGCAGGAAGGCAACGTCGGGCTGCTCCGCGCGATCCGCGATTTCGATCCCTACAAAGAAGTTCGGCTCACGACCTACGCCGTCTACTGGATCCGTAGCTACATCCAAGACTACCTGCTGCGAAACTGGTCGCTCGTGCGGCTCGGCACGACGGCCGCGCAGAAAAAGCTCTTTTACCGGCTCAAGAAGGAGCAGGAGAAGTTCGAGCGCGAAGGCCTTCGCCCCGAACCCAAGCGCATCGCGCACGACCTCGACGTCGAGGAGTCCGACGTCAAGATCATGCAGGAGCGCCTCTCGGGCAAAGACGTCTCGCTGAGCGCGCCGCGCGGCGACGACGAAAGCGGTCAAGCGTTCACGCTCGCGCAGAACATCGTCGACGCCGCCCCGCTCGCCTCGAGCGAGCTCGAGGCGGCCGAGCAGGCGGCGCTCTTCAAGAAGGCGCTCGGCGAGTTCCGCGCCACGCTGAACGAGCGCGACCAAGTCATCCTAAACGATCGCCTCCTGTCGGAGAATCCCCGCACGCTCATCGAGATCGGCGAGGAATACGGCGTCTCGAAGGAGCGCGCCCGCCAGCTCGAGGAGCGCATCAAGGAAAAGCTCAAAGAGTTCCTGTCGGCGAACTACCCCGACATCTCGGTGAATTGATCGCATCACTCGGTCCACGGAACGGGCGCGGGGCGCTCCGCTGGCGTCATCGGGGACTTCGGCCTAGAAACGCCTTTGTCGGCGCCATTTCGGTCGCCCGGAAGGAGTCTCGCATGTCGTTGCCCAAGCTCGCTTTTCTGGCCTTCGTGGTCGCGCCCGTCGCGACCCCCGCGTTCGCCCTGCCCGACACGGGCTGGGTTCCGCTCAATCCCGTTCAGACGACCCTCGTGCCGCGCCTCCTCGGTCGCGGCGGCGACAACGTGCGCATCGCGAACGACGAGCACGGGGCCCTGGCCGAAGCCACGAACGAGTGCGACTTCGCCATGCAGATGTACCAACGGCAAGCCCCGCACGCCCGGATCCTCGAGTACCGGGCCTACGTCACGGAAGCCACGGACGGGGGCAGCGGCCGCTACTACTACAAACGCAACTGCGATATCCGCGTCGCGCGCTAACGCGCGACCGAGGGTGTCGATTTTTTCGACACCCTCTTCGTTTCCCGTCAGCTTTCGCCGAAGGCCCCGGCTAAGCCGCCGAATCCGCTTTGGCCCTCGCCTTGCTCCCTTTTCGGCAGGGGGAAGTCGATGATGCCAGGAGCAGCCGTGAGAGATCCCGTCGCCAGCTACCGCCGTTGGGCCCGCTTCATCGTGGGCGCCGCGATCGCCAACCTCGCGCTCTGCGTGGGCGTCGCGGGCATCCGCTCGGCGGAGCCCGAGCGCTTCGGCTACGTCGTGCCGCGCGCGGAGGGCCTTTGGATCATCGGCGCGAACCGCTTCGGGCTCCACGCCGTCAAGCGCTTCGACAAACTCGAGGACTGCGAGCGCTTCTTGGCCGAGCGCGGGCTCGAGCTCGACGCGATCGAGTACGTGCGTCCGGCGCAGAGCGAGCGGGTCGAGTGGAAGGCCGTCGAGACGAACGGGCGCGCGCACTACAAAGTCGTCTGGCAGGGCGCCAAAGGCCCCGGCGTCCTGCACACGCCCGACGCCGCGAGCGCCAAGCGGGTGGCCGAGTACCTTCGTTACCAAGAGCTCCGGCCGGGCGAGTACGGCTACGGCCTACCCCTGCGCAAGCTCTATTGATCTCCGCACAAATAAAGACACCTCTCTGCTCGGTCTTTTCCCGTCGGCTCGGAAGGCTCCTCGGTCGCTTGCGCCCGGCAAACTCGGTCGTCGCCTTCCGAGCCGACGGAAAAATCCACTTCGCATCCAAATGTCTTTATTCGTGCGGAGATCAATAGCGTCTAGATTCCCAAAAGTTTGCGCGCGACCGCGGCCTTGACGCGCGCGCCGGCGCCGACTTCCGGCGCGACGAGATAAGGAAACTCCTTCGCGAGTTCGCGACTCGGTTTGTCCACGCCGTCGCCCACGCGGGCGCCGTTGAGTCCGGCGACGTAAAGCGTGTACATCGTGTCCATGATGTCGTCCGTGGGGCGGCGACCGCCGCAACTCGTCGGCTTCACGCCCTTCAAGAGGGAGCGTTCGATCTCGAGGAAAGAGTTCTCGTCGCAGGGCTTCGCCATGTCCACGACGAGAAAATCCTCGAGGAGCAGCGTCGTCAGCGACTCGATTCCCTTGGGCGACCATTCCGCCTTGCCGTCGAGTCCGTCGTAGAAGGCGACGTTGCGCGCGAGACGTTCGCGGTAAGTCGCCATTCGGGCCGCGGAGACCTCGAAGGTCCCTTCTCCGTTGTAGGCGTCCCGCAATTCCTCCGCGCCCTTGGGCGAGAAGAGGCTCACGTTCGTGATCTCCGGACGTCCGAGGCGATCGGTCCGTCGAATGGGCGCGGAAGGCTTATCTTGCGCGAAGGCTTCCGCCGCGAACGCGAGCAGCGAGTGACCGGGGAAAAGACGCGCGACGGGCAATTCCATCACGAGGCTCAGCACGTTCAGCGAATCCATCGTGTCGAGGCCCTTGGCCGGCAGGAGACGGCCCTTCGTCGCCGCGGCCGACCAGAGCGCGTCGAAGAAAAAGGGATCCGTGCGCATGCCCGCGAAGAGCGGAAAGTCACCGCCCGCCGACTTCGTCGAGTTGAAGGTCACCCGGCTCCGCATTCCCGTCGAAGTCTCGCAGGTCGCCACGTGTTTTTCGTGCGTGCGCGGAGTCACGAAGCTGCAACGAAGCGTAAGCTCGCCGTCGGCGCTCGTCTCGATGCGCGGAGCGCCGGCCTCGCCCGCGATCGCGGCCCGGCGCACGGAGATCTTGTAAGTCACTTTGTCGTCGAAGTGCCCGGGCGGCGGCACGACCGGGTACGCGTTGAGGATGATCGTGACGAAACCCTCTTTGCCCGGCGTCGGGTAAACGTAGAGGTCGCTCAGATCGGCGACCCGATGCTTCGTCGTCACGGGGCCGTCGATGTGATCACTCGCGAAGGCCGCCCCGGACGAGGCCAAGCACGAAGCGAGCAAAGCGCGCGAGACGATTCCCCATTTTTGTTTTTCCATCCCCGCATTATGCCCCCGCCTTTCCCCGGCCGCGAGCCAAGCCCGCTAACTTTGGCGACGGGCGCGTCAGCGTGCTTTGGCGCGCGCGCGCGAGCGCCTGCTTCACGCAAAACTTCGTGACGCGCGTGACGAGGGCGAGCGGCAAGGGCTCGTCGAAAGGAAAACGCACGGAGCCCTTCGCGCCCTCGAAAGCCGAGAATTCTTTTTTGAAGGCCACGATGGCGTCGGGTCCCGGGTAAAAACCGATGTGAGCCTTGAACGCGGCGAAGTGCACGAGATTACCCTCGAACGTGAAGGTCGGAATGCCGTAGCCGATCTTTTCGCGGGCCTTCGGTGCCGCGCGGCGGATCGCCTGGCGCACCTGCTTCAGCAAGCGACGCACCTCGGGCGGAAACGCCGCGATGTAGGCCGCGACCGTCGCTTTCGGCGTCCTCGACGCTTTCGTCGGTCGAACGGCCCCCTTCAAGGCTTCGCTTCCGGCGAAACGGCGGGACGAGACGGGATCGAGGCCAGACGACCCTCGAGGATCGCGCCGGGCTCGACCGAGATGCGTTCGGCCTGCACGCGGCCGATGACTTTGGCGCCGGGCAGGAGCCGCACGTTGCGCGCCTTCACGTCGGCGTCGAGGATGCTGCCCTCGACCGTGAGCTCGTCGCACTCGATCGTGCCCTTCACGCGGGCTTCGCGCATGAGATAAAGGTGGGATTTTTCCTCGGAGCGGATGCTCCCCGTCCATTCGCCGGAAAAGCGGAACTGGCCGCGGAACTCGAGGTTCCCCCGGCCGCGGAAGGATTCCATGATCCAGTGCTGATCCTTGAGGATCTCGAAGTTTTCGAAGAACGGACCGACGTCGCTCACGAGCCCCCCCGCTTCCACTGGATTTCCTGCCGCGTCTTGATGAGGAGCGAGCCTTTGTCGTCGTACACGAGCAAGGTCGAGTAGACCGGTTCGGAGCCCGCGAGTTCCATCCAGCTTCCGACGTTGAAGCGCGCCGTCACGTCGCGGGTCAGACGCAAGTCCTCGAGCGACTGTCCGCGGTGAAAGAGGATGGCGTCGCCCGTTTGGTTCGCGAGCGCCGGCGGGAGCGAAAGCACGCCCTGCGCCCCGTGCAGGAGCAGGATCCAGTAGATCTTCACGGCCCCCTGGACGGGCGGGGCCCGGCGAAGGCCGAACTTGAGCGACAGCTCCTTGCGGGTGGCGTCGAAGGAGACGTTCAGATTCTCGGCCGTGAAGGCGGAGGACAGGATCTCTTGGCCGTCGAGCCCGGGCAGCCATGTCGCGCGCGGCGGATTCTCCGAAGCGGCCGGCACCGCCACGACGGGCGCCTGCTCGGCGCGGAGCGCGCGCAGGCTCAACCGCAGGCTCGCGGCCTCTTCGACGCTCCGGTGGAGCTGCCAACGCGCGACGAGCCACCCCGTCCCCGCCACGGCCGAAACGAGGAAAAGCAGCGCGAGCAACGTCGTGACGCGCTGGAGGCTCTTCCAAGGCGCACGAAAGCCGAACCATTGCCCCGTGCGTCGTACGACGAGGACATCCCAGAAGGCGTTTTCGTCCCGCTCCATATTCCGGGAGTTTAGCCTAATTCCTCCCCTTGGCCTCCCCGGCCTTCACGAAAACTTCACCCGAAGCGGGGCGAAAGTTTCCGCGCCGTCCACCCGAAGAGTCTTAAGATAGGAGGGTCATGGCCGAAGAAGAAAAACCGGAAGGCGCCGCCCCCGAAGGCGGAGCCGAAGAAGCCCCCCCGAAGAAGAAGCTTTCGCTTCTGACGATCACGCTCGGCCTCCAAAGCGTGATCCTGCTCGGAGCGGCGGGCTTCATCGCGAAGACGGTTTTCATGCAGAAGCCCAAGGACCTTTCCGAGACGCAGCTCACCGGGCGCACCATCGCGTCCATCCGCGACGTCGAAGCCCAGGTCACGAACGTCGACCTCGAGACCTTCACCGTGAGCCTCGGCCAGGGCAAGACGCTCAAGGCCGGCATCCAGATCGAAGTCAGCGATCCCGCGACGGCCGAAGTCATCCGTAAACGCCTGCCGGCCGTGAAGGCCGAAGTCCTCAAGACCCTCTCGGCGAAGGGGCTCCAAAGCGAACGCCTTTCGGGCAAGCTCGATTTGAAGGACGGAATCCGGAACACCCTCAACGGGATCCTCGATTCGACCAAGGGCAACCAAGGCTCGGTGCGCGACGTCCTGCTCCAGGACTTAATCCTCGTGCTCAAATAACGCCCGGATCGCGAAACCCCCCCCCCCCCCACTTTTTTTTTTTCTCCCCCCCCCCCCCTTTCTCCCGCCCCCCCCCCCCCCCCTCCCGCCCCCGCCCCCCCCCCCCCCCCCCTGGCCCCGCCCCCCCCCCCCTTCCCCCCCCCCCCCCCCCCGCCCCGCCCCCCGCGCGGGGCGGCGCGC
>DDRA01000152.1:27872-29396 GCA_002343545.1 Bacteriovoracaceae bacterium UBA2428 | reverse complement strand
CGCTTGAGGTAGAGCTCGGGCGCGATGCGCATGTAGAGCTTGCGGTCGAGCGTGTTGTGGTGCGTGGTGAAGGGCTTGGCCGTGGCGCCCGACACGAGCGGGTGCAGCATCGGCGTTTCGACCTCGAGGAAGTCGCGCTTGAGGAAGAAATCCCGCACGCCCTGGACGATCTTGGAGCGAGCCAAGAAGACCTTCTTGGAATCCTCGTTCGTGAAGAGGTCCAGGTAACGACGACGGTAGCGTTCCTCGATGTCGGCGAGACCGTGGAACTTGTCCGGCGGGGCGTGGAGGCACTTCGAGAGGATCTCGAAGTGCTCCGTGCTCACCGAGAGCTCGCCCGTCTTCGTGCGGAAGAGGGTCCCCTCCGCGCGAACGATGTCGCCCAAATCAAGGCCCTCGAAAGCGGCGAAGCCCGCCGCGTCGGCCTTGTCCTTCGCGACGTGAAGTTGAATCTGCCCGTGGCGATCCCGAATCTTCACGAAGCCGGCCTTACCGAAGCTGCGGAAGAAGGCGACGCGACCCGCGAGGGCCACCCGACCGAATTCCGCAACCGCGGCCGTGTCGTCCGTGTCGGGTTTGGGCTGGCTGAAGCGCTTGAAGATGTCCGCCGTCGTGTGCGTGACTTTGACGTCGTGGGGATAAGCCAAACCTTCCGCGCGGAGCTTTTCGAGCTTCTCGCGGCGGACCTGGGTTTGCTCGTCGAGCGACAACGCGGGAGCGGTGGGGGTCGGCGGGGTCTTTTCGGCCATGACCCCCGTCTTAGAGCCCCCGGGACGCCGCCGCAAGGCCGGAGGGTGCGGAAAACCCAGAAGAGTCGTAGACTTCCGCCGGTGACGATACGGGAACCGCTCGTGCTTTTGAGCCTTCTGTGCCTGCTCCTGCTGGACCTGGGGCTTTTCCGCTTCCCGGGCTGGCCCCTTTTTCAGAGCTCCTTAGGCTTGCTCGTGCTCTTCAAGGCGAGCCGTGGGCTCCTCCGCCATCTTCTCGATCTTCGTCGGCTCCGCCGCGAAGACCTTCGGAATCGCCATTTCCTCCGCGGTCCCTGGCGGCCCGTCATCCCGGCGTTTCTCGCTTTTTGGGTCGCCGTCCTCGCGATCGCCTGGAGCCTCCGCTGGATTCCGCATCCCACGGAGACCTGGCAAGGGCTCACGCCCGTCCGCGATCGGACTTTGCTGCATGCCTTCTGCTTGCTCGAACTCCTCCGGACGCTCTGGAAGGGGCCCGGACTGCGCCGGGCCGTGCAAAATTTCCTGGAGGCGAATCCGCTCCGAACCTTTTTCTTGCTCTACGCCTCGGCCGCGTTCTTCGGCACCCTCCTGCTGATCCTGCCGATCAGCTTGCGCGACGGGGCGCACCTCTCGCTCGTCGACGCCTTTTTTCTCTCCGTCTCGGCCGTCTCGGTGACGGGCCTCGCGCCCGTGTCGACCGCCGCGACGCTCTCATTTTTCGGCCATTTCGTGCTTCTCTTTCTGATCCAAATCGGCGGGCTCGGCATCGTGACTTTGGGCGCCGGTCTCGCGGCGC
>DDRA01000152.1:17361-27796 GCA_002343545.1 Bacteriovoracaceae bacterium UBA2428 | reverse complement strand
CCTCGCCGGACACCGGCTCTCGCTTTCGCATTCCCTCGCTTCGGCGCAAGCCCACGGCAGCCCCGATCTCGCCGGGCTCAATCGCTTCGTCGGACGGGTCTTCGCGACGACTTTCGCCTGCGAAGCCGCCGGCAGCCTGGCGCTTTACTTCTTTTTGCCCTCCCATCAGGAAGGGCGTTTCTTTCACGCCGTTTTTCACGCCGTGTCGGCCTTCTGCAACGCGGGTTTCTCGAGCTTTCCGCCGGGCCTCGAAGTCCCGGGGCTGCTCGCCTTCAAATCCGTCGTGGGGACCCTCATCGTGACGGGCGGCATCGGCTTTCCGATCCTCTTCGAAGTCTTCGATCGCTCGCGCAATCCCCAACGGCGACGCCTCCCGTGGCCTCCTTATTTGCTGCTGACCGTGGGCGTTAGCCTTGCGCTCCTCATCTTGGGCACCGTCGGCCTTTACCTGACGGAGAGCACGGCGCTCGCGGTGGCCGGGCGCCCGGCCGCGGAACGCTTCGGGAACGCCCTTTTTTACAGCGTCTCCTCGCGCACGGCCGGCTTCGGGCTCGTGCCGCACTCGACGCTTACGATCGGAAGCCAGCTTCTCATCGTCGTGCTCATGGCCATCGGCGGATCCCCGCTCTCGACCGCCGGGGGACTCAAAACGACGACGATCGGCGTGCTCGTGAGCGCCGCCCTGAGTTCCCTGCGCGGACATCGCTGGATCCAGTTCGGTCGATCCGAGATCTCGGCTTCGACGCTCCTCGAGTGCGTCGCGATCGTCCTGATCTAC
The DNA here is from genome assembly GCA_002343545.1 of Bacteriovoracaceae bacterium UBA2428. GTDB lineage: Bacteria > Bdellovibrionota > UBA2428 > UBA2428 > UBA2428 > UBA2428. Next base: position 27,018 of record DDRA01000152.1, on the reverse strand, counting down.
CTTCTGCTCGCCTTCGGAAGCCTCCTCGTGCTCCTGCCCTTCGAAGCGCCGGATGCTTTCGGGCTTTTCTTCGAGATCGTCTCGGCCCTTTCCACGGTCGGTCTTTCGCTCGACGTGACGCCCCAACTCAGCGCCTTCGGAAAACTGTGGATCTCGGGGCTCATGCTAGCGGGGCGCTTCGGCATCGTCGCGCTCGTCTACATGGGGATCGGGCGCGTCCGCGAGCAGCGCTTCCGCTACGCCGAACGAGTCTATTACGTGGGATAGGATCCGCCTTCCCGCGAATTTTATGGAGGACCCTATGAGCCGATACGTCGATGGTTTCGTGATTCCCGTTAAGAAAAAGAATCTGGCCGCCTACAAGAAGATGGCGCGCGTCGGTTACAAAGTTTGGATGGAGCACGGCGCGCTGGATTACTACGAATGCGTGGGCGCGGACCTCAAGAACGGCTGGGGCACGAGCTTCCCGCAGCTCTGCAAGCTCAAGTCCGACGAAACGCTCGTCTTCGCTTTCGTCGTCTATAAATCCAAGTCGCACCGGAGCGCCGTCGTTAAGAAGGTCCACGCGGACCCCCGCATGGCGGCCGACAAGTTCCCCGAGATGCCTTTCGACATGAAGCGCTTGAGCACGGGTATCTTCAAGACCCTCATCCACTCGAAATAGCCTCTCGAGTCCGGAGAGGACCCCGCGTTTGACGACGCGGGGTCCTCGCGTAGAATCGCGGCATGGCCAAGAAGCAACGGATCCTCGTCGTCGGACTCGGAGTTTTGGGCGAATCGATCGCCCGCGAGCTCCAGCTTTCGGGCGCCGAAGTCATCGTCCTGGACGATTCGCCCGAACGCATCGACGCCATCAAGGATTCCGTCGGCGTGGCCTTGGTGGCCGACGCGACGGACCGCAAGACGCTCCTGCAACTCGATCTCGCGAGCCTCGACGCCGCGGTCGTCTGCATCGGCGAACAGTTCGAGGCGGCCGTGCTGACGACCGTGCACCTCGTCGACCTCAAGATCCCGCGCGTCGTCGCGCGCGCCCACAACGAGCTCGCGGCCGATATCCTGCGCAAGCTCGGCGCGCACGAGGTCTTCTTCGTGGAGAGCGAGATGGGCGAGGTCATCGCCCACCGGGTCCTGCACCGGAACGTCCTGAACGAGATGGATCTGGGCGACGACTACAAAGTCGTGCAGGCCCGTTGTCCGGCGCCGCTCGCGGGGCGCAAACTCGGCGACCTGCGGCTGCCCGACCGCTACGACATCTTCGTGGTGGCCGTGCGCGGCGCCCAAGAAGGGGCCCGCATGCGGCGGCCCACGGCCGAAACCGTCTTGGCCGAGGACGACCTCCTGCTTTTGACGGGCGAAAGCCCTAACCTCGAGAAATTCCTGAGGCAGAACCCCGATCCCCGAAGTTGACTCCCCCCCCGCTTCCGGCGAAAACAGGCCCAGACCGAGTGCTCATGAGGGAGGCCCGAACGTGGATTTCGAAAACTATTCCGTCGACAAAGAACGCGCCAACAGCATCCGCGAACGGCTCGAAAGAATCCGCCAGTCCGAGACCGTGCTCGCCCTCGCCCTTCTCGTCGACGAGTTCGGCCGCGAGGAAACCGAGGCCCCCGAAGACGGCACGCTGCCGGGCCTGCTGAAAGACTCCGACAAAACCCGCGTCTTCGAGACCGGCCGCGAGCTGCTGGGCGCGACGCGCCTCCTGCGCATCGAACGCGCGCGCCATGACCTGCGCCTCTTCGCGGATGGCCGTCGCCTTTTGGACGTGAGCTTCCTCCCGAAGAATTCCGAGTTCCTCGTGAACATGCTCGCCCCCGAAGAAGAGAACGAGCTGCTCGAAACTTGCCTGAGCGCGCTGAGCGAAGACGCGGGCCGCGCCAAGGGCAAGAAGAGCGAGCGCCAGAATGCCTTCCGCGCCCGCTTCCAGAAGGCCGAGAAGACGGCCGCTCCTGCCCTCGAAGCGCCCGCGGACGTCGCGGCGGCCGCCGTTGCGACCGAAAACCACGAGACCGAAGTCTCGGCCGCTCCGACGGAAGAAACGGAAGTCGTCGAGACGGCTCCGACCGCGACGGGCAACGAAGAAGCCTCGATCGCTCCGCACGAGGAAACGCCCGCAGCCGCGCCGACGCTCGACGCCGCCCCGGGCGAAGACCAAGCCCCTTAGTCGTTTTTACTCGCCCGATTTCGGCGCCGGGTTTTGGGTCTCGGGGCGCGCGAGCGCCTCGCAGACGACCGGTCCGAGCGGCATCTCCTGGATATTCTCGAGCGAGCGCACGCGAATCGTGGAACTCGTCTTGGCCCCGAGAAAATACTCGACCTCGGGTTGCACGCCGCCGATGGCGCCTTTCGCGACGATCTTCTTGCCCGGACCGAACTCGTAACCGCCACTCACGATAACGTGACGATCACCGTGACTGAGGAGGAACTTCGTTCCCGGCGGAACGGGCGGGATCCAGCGCATGTTGAAGGAGAACATCTCTTCCTCGAGGTGAGGCGGGATGCCCTTGGAACCCTGGCCAATCTGACCCCCGCCCTCGGCCGGCGTCCAGACCCGTTCCCACGAGTTCTTGTAGACGTCCTCGCAATCCTCGTCTGTCAGGCCGTACTTGGCCTTGAGGACTGCGCAGCTCGCTCGGACGTGTTCATCGATACCCTCGCCCTTCGACTTCGGCCAGCCGGATTCGGCTTGCTCGTCCGCCGTGAGCAGGTGGCTCTCGACGGGAAAGCGACCGGCGAGTCCCTTCTTCGGGATGAAGAAGCGCGGCTTGGCGACGACCGTCACCTTGCCCTTCTTGTCCTTCACCCGACGTTGCCAAACGTAGTCCTTCGGCACGCACGCGACTTCCGGCGGCGAGAAGGGCTCCGAGGCCGGCGCGGGAGTCGGCGGCTTGGGCAGATCCGCCGGCGGAACCGAGGTCGCGCACGCCGCCAAAGCGAGGCCCGCGAGCCCGCACGCGATGTTCCGCGCGACGCCACGACTCGAATTTTTCACGCTGCCGTTCATGAGCCTCTCCCTCAATACAACTCGACGCGGTCTCCGAGCAGGATGCCGCCCCCGCTTTGAAGCGCGGACATCGCGCCGTCCTGACCGAAAAGTTGAATGATCTTGAGCGTCGCCTTGAGCCGACCGGGCGCGACACCCACGAAGACGCTGGTCTGCGGGTCGTAGATTTCGCGCGGCGCTTCGACGACGCGAAGGGTATCGCCGACCTGGAGGCCCGTGCGACGGCCGGAGTCGATGTAAACGCGCGCGCCGTCGAGGCGCACGACCTTACCGGACCAGCCGAGCTTCTCGGCCCAGGGGAGGTAGCGCCCCAGCGTGCGGATGGCGAGCTTGCGCGCGGATTCCTCGAGGCGGCGCGCGGGTTCGGGCAGCGCTTCCGTCGAGAGAAGCTCGGAGCGAGTTTGCGAGGAGGCATCCGTTTCGTCGGCGGTGCCGAGCACCTTGCCCGATCCGCCGTCGATGAGCTCGGAGCTCACCCGCACGGAAAGGTCCACCGTCGAGGATTGCAAAAGCCCCTCCGGCGCGCGACGACGCGTCACCTCGAGGCTGCCGAGCGTGGGCACGAGCAGCCCGGCGAAGCCCGCGCCCCGAGCCAGACGCGCGCCCTCGGCCGGGTCCTCGGGTAGATCGCCGGGCGCGATCTCGGCCACGAAGGGGCTCTTCTCGTGGTTGAAGATCTCGAGGAAGCGGGCCATCAGGATGCCGGACACGTCGACGCCGTTGAACTCGGGCGGCAGCGTAGCCGACAGCTTGGGCCGCGCGATCCAAACGCGCTTCTTGAGATCCGGCAGCGTGTAGTTGGGGAGCGGCGCTTTGGGCGCGCTCGTCGGAGCCTGCACGGTCGGCCGACCGGGGCTCGCGGACCGCACGACGGGCTCGGCGCAAGCGCCGAGTAAAATCGGGGCGAAGCACCACAGTCGTCGACGTCGAAGCATTCCCTTAGTTTAGGGCTTCCGACGCGAGTCAGAAACGGCGAAGCCTTGGCGTTCACGCGATCGGCGTCGCCAAAGTTTTGGCGCCCGCCTCCGTGATCCGTCGCATGGAGTTCCGGGCGCCGCTGCGTACCGCTACGACTTCCCTTCGATTGCCGTAGCTACGCTCAGTAGACCGCGTCGACGCGCAAGCCGCCGGGGATGGCAACGACGCCGCGGAGCTCTTCGTAGAGCGCTTCGTGCGCGTGGACCTTGTACGTCTCGCCCAGGTCCATCTTCGTCTCGAAATGGCCCGTCTTCACGAGCGTCATCGACACGGGGATGGGACCGTGGTGCTTGCGCAGGACTTCGGCGATTTCCTCGCAGATGAGGTGCGGCGGAATGAGTCCGTCCACGCGGTCGAGCGCGAGCGTGAGCGCAAGCTTCTTGGGCGCGCGGTCCTCAATCAAGGTGAGGTCCTCGATGCGCGAGCCTTCCTGGCCGTTCTTGCCGACGCTGCAGATGAGCTTGGGCCGGTCTTCCTCGAAGTCGAGCTCGGCCTTCATGAGTAGCGGGTTACCCGACTTGAAGATCTCCGCGAATTCCTTGTAGTGCGCGGGAAAGCTCACGACTTCGACCTGACCCGACGGGTCCTCGATCTTGAGAATGGCCATGAGCTCGCCCGCCATGCGTCCCTTCTTGACGCGCACTTCGCGGAACTCGACGACGATGCCCGCCACCGTGACGTAGGACTTGGGGGCGCGATCGACCAATTGCTCGATGGCGAGGGCCCCGGCGCGGCGCGCGCGATCGAGGTACTTATCCATGGGCGAGCCCGACACGAAAACGCCGAGGAGCTGCTTTTCGAAGTCGAGGATCTGTCGCTGCGTGAGCGGCACGGCGTTCGGATCGAAGCGCGGCGGCGGCATGTCTTGCGCCGGACCTTCGCCACCGCCACCACCGAAGAGAGAGAACTGCCCTTCGTTGCGCGACTCGTGCAGCTTGCCCGACCACTCGACGGCCTTTTCCAAGATACCGAGGAGCTTGGAGCGGTACGCCGTCTTGTCGGTCTCGGCGAAATCGAGGGCGCCGGCCTGGATCAAGCATTCCACCGTGCGCTTGTTGAGCGCCTTCGCGTCGACCCGCGACAAGAAATCGAAGAAGTCCTTGAAGGGGCCTTCCTTGCGCCCGACGAGAATCGCTTCGGCGGCGCCCTCGCCCACGTTCTTGATGGCCGACAGACCGAAGCGGATGACGCCGTCGCGAATGATCGTGAAGTCGAGGCCCGACTCGTTCACGTCGGGCGGCAGGACCTCGAGGTTGCGTTGGCGCGCGTCCTGGATGTACTTGGCGACTTTTTCCGTGTCGCCTTTTTCGATCGCGAGCAGCGCCGCGAAGAACTCGGTCGGGTAGACGGCCTTCAGGTAGGCCGTCTGGAGCGTGAGCACGGAGTAGGCATCGGCGTGCGACTTGTTAAAACCGTAGCCGGCGAATTTCTCGATGAGGTCGAAGAGTTCCGACGCCTTGGCGGCGGGCTTGCCGTTCTTCACGGCGCCGTCGACGAAGGCGGCCCGCTGCGCGGCCATTTCCTTTTCGATCTTCTTGCCCATGGCGCGGCGGAGCATATCGGCGCCGCCGAGCGAGAAGCCCGAAACGCGGCGGGCGATCTCGAGCACCTGTTCCTGGTAGAGGATGGTGCCGTAGGTTTCCTTGAGCGGCGCCTCCATCTCGGGGAACATGTACTCGACCTTGGCCTTGCCGAACTTCCGGTTGATGAAGTCCTCGACCATGCCGGACTCGAGCGGACCGGGGCGGAAGAGCGAAGTGATGGCCGAGATCTCGGCGAACTTATCGGGGCGCACGCGTTTGCAAAGCTGCTGCATGCCACCGGATTCGAACTGGAAGACGCCCATCGTGTCGCCACGCGTGCAAAGATCAAAGGCACGCGGCTCGTCGAGCGGGATGTTTTCGTAGTTAAGGTCGCGGCCCTTGATCTCCGGACGGGGGCGCCCCTCGCGGTCGGCGCGCTCGTGGATAAAACGGCAAGCCATATCCAAGAGATCGAGCGTGACGAGGCCGAGGAAGTCGAACTTCACGAGTCCGGCTTCTTCGGACATCTTCATGTCCCACTGCACGATCATGTTGCCGTTCACGTCGCGCGAGAGCGGCGCGCAGTCTTCGACGGGCTTCGAGGCGATGATGACGCCGGCCGCGTGGACACCGGGTTGGCGAAGCGCGCCCTCGAGCTTGAGCGCGATATCCACGGTTTGACGGCAACGAGGATCGGCGTCGACGAGTTCCTTGAACTCGGGCACCTCGTCCAGGGCTTCCTGGATCGTCGCGGGTTTGCCGCGGAAGACGGGGATGAGCTTGGTCAGGCGGTTCGTCTCGGCGAAGCTCAGTCCGAGCACGCGGCCCACGTCCTTGAGCGCGTTCTTGCTTTGTTCCTTCGCGAAGGTGACGATCTGCGAGACGCGCTCCTGGCCGTAACGCTCGATGACGTAGCGGATGACTGCGCCGCGCTTGGCCTGGCAGAAGTCGACGTCGAAGTCGGGAAGCGAAACGCGCTCCGGATTGAGGAAGCGCTCGAANNCCCAGGAAGTCGAACTTCACCAGGCCGATCTTCTCCGAGAAGTCCTTGTCGAACTGGACCACCTGCTCGCCCTCGCGGCCCTTGTAGAGCGGGCAGTAGGTGACGAGGGGTTCGTTGGTGATGATGACGCCGGCGGCATGGATCGAGGCGTGACGATAGAGCCCCTCGAGGCGCTTGGAGATGTGCAGTATCCGCCGGATTTTCGGGTCCTGGTCCTCGAGCTCCTTGAGCTTGGGCTCCTTGTCGATGGCCTCTTGAAGCTCAATGCCGAGTTCGTCCGGCACGAGCTTCGCCAGAGCGTCGGCTTCGCTATAGGGAAGCGCGAACACCCGCGAAACGTCGCGCAGGACCGCCTTCGCCTGAAGCTTTCCGAAGGTGATGATCTGTCCCACGCGCTCTTCGCCGTATTTCTTGGTGACGTACTCGATCACCTCCTGCCGGCGGTCCTGGCAAAAGTCCACGTCGAAGTCCGGCATGGAGATCCGCTCGGGATTGATGAAGCGCTCGAAGAGCAGGTTGTACGCGATCGGATCGATATTCGTGATGTCGAGCACGTAGGCGGCGAGAGACCCCGCGCCCGAACCCCGACCCGGCCCCACCGGACAGCCGTTGTTCTTGGCCCAGCGGATGAAGTCCGAGACGATAAGGTAGTAGCCGCAGAAACCCATCTTCGTGATGACCTGGATTTCGTACTCCAGGCGGTCGCGGTAGATTTTCTGTTTGGCTTCGTCCGTGATCTCGAGGTCCTTAAGGCGTTGCTCGAGACCTTCGCGCGAGAGTTCCGCGAAGGCTTCGTCCTGCCCGAGGGTGCGACCTTTGACGTCCAAGTCAATCGTCGGCAAGTGGTAGATGCGCTTGCCCGTTTCGTCGGAGAAGCTGATCTTGACGTTGCAACGCTCGGCAATCTTGAGCGTGTTGTCGCAGGCCTCGGGCAAGTGGCTGAAAGCCTCGCGCATTTCTTCGGGCGAACGGAAGAAATGCTCCTGCCCGACGAGGCTCGAGCGCGGGTTCTCCTCGAGCGTGACCTTCTGCGAGACCATCATCCAGACTTCCTGGGCGAAGGCGTCTTCCAAACTCGCGTAGTAGACGTCCGATGCCGCCACGATCGGCAGGCCTTCGGTTTTGGACCACTCGAGAAGCTTTTCGTTGCACTGCCGCTGAAGGCTGAGGCTCGAATCGACGAGCTCGAGGAAGAGGTTGTTCTCGCCGAAGCCGGCGCGCAGTTTGCGCAGGGTCTCGAGCGCGAGAGCCTCTTGGTCCTGCAGCAGGAAGGTGTTGATAATGCCCTTGAGGCCACCGGTGAGCGCGATAAGACCGGCGTTGTTCTCGAGCAGGAAGTCGAGCGGCACCCACGGGGCGCGGCCTTCTTCGATGCCGTTGTAGCGGGTGTGCGCGGCCGTCGTCAGACGGTTGAGGTTGCGCCAACCTTCGAGGTTCTCGGCGAGCAGGACGATGTTACGCGAGAGTTCACCACCGCCGTCGACCCGAACCGCGAGGTCGAGTCCGTAGATGGCGCGCATCGGCTTTTGGGCTTCGCCCTCGCCAACTTTGGTGCCCTTGCAGGCTTTCTGAAGGTAGAGCGCGCCGTAAAGATTGCCGCGATCCGTGAGCGCGACGGCGGGCATGCCGAAGCCCGCGGCCCGCTTGACCATGTCGTCGATGCGCAAGAGCGACGACGACAGGGAATACTCGGAATGGACGTGCAAATGGACGAACGACACCGGGGATCAAACTAAGTCCAAGTCGAGGCGTCTTTCCACCTTGACGCGATGCATTTAACAACTCGAAGACCGCTCGAGCGGAGAAAGGCCGGGATCAGAAGCGACAGGCATAAGTTTGCACGCAAAACAGTTCTTGGGTGACCGATTCCATGCCCTCCGAAGCCCGGTACTCGAGGACGAAGTTCCGGCCGCCCACGTGGGTCACGGAGAGATTCATCCCCACGTAGCTGCAATGCGAGTCGTCGTGCGCGGATGGCTCGGAGCGGAGACGCTCCGAAACCGCGAGACCCGAGTCGAGGCGGAAATGTCCGATACGCGCGCCTAAGATGATCATGCCGCGGGCGGCTTCGGGCTTGGAGGATCGACACTCCAGCTCGGTGCCGATGGCAGCGGCTTCCCGCGAAGCGATCCCCAGCAACAACGACGCCGACACCAAAAAAAATTTCATCCCCATCCCCTTCTCCTCTCGTTAGCTTTTCCTAGAAACGCAGCAGCTCGGGATCCACGTTCCCGCCGCTTAGTACGACCACGGGATGCGCGCCCACGCGGCCACTCCCGTCCAGGCGCAAAGTTTCGCGCGCGTCCCCGCGGGCCGCGGCGTAGGCGATCGCGGCGGCGCCTTCGAGCGTCTCGCCGCGACGACGGTAGAAGCTCCGCGCGTGCGCGAGCGCGACGTCGGGCTCGACGAGACGGATCTCGTCGAGGAGCGGCGCGCCGGCGTCGCCGAGGCCCGGCACTTTGCCCGTACGAACGGCGTCGAAGACGCGCGGGAGCACGCGCGGAGTTCCGATCGCGTCGATCCAGCTGCGCGTGCCCGCCACCGGGGAACTCTCGCCGTTCCGGTACGCGGCCGCGAGCGGCGCGAGGAAGGCGTTTTCGGCGGCGACGATTCGAAGCTCCGGACGGACGCGCTTGAGTTCGAAGGCCACGCCCAGCGTGAGACCCCCCACGCCGAAGGGCAAAATGACTTCGTCCACGCCGGGCGACTGACCGAGCAGCTCCCGCGCGAGGCTCCCGTAACCGCTCAGGATGGCCGGCGAGTCGATCGGATGCACGAGCTCCGGCCGCGGATCCACGTTTTCGACGCGCGACCACAACTCTTGAAAGGATAACTTTTGAAGATCGACGCCCAGTTCTCGTAGCGCGCCGGCCTTGATCGCGGGAATCGTATCGGGCACGCAGGCCCGCAGACGACGACCCGTTCCGCGGATCGCGAGCGCGAGGCTGCGGGCCATGTTGCCCGCGCTCAGGACTTCGAGTTGTCGAACCCCGAAGGGAAGCTCCGCCAAGTAGCTTCGGATCCCACGCATTTTGTAGGAAGCGCCAAGCTGGCGAGTTTCGAGTTTGAGCCCGAGCCCCTCTTCGTCGACGAGGTCGCGCTGCGCTTCGGCATCGCCAATGTGGACCAGCACTACCACGTGCCGCTGCTGG
>DDRA01000152.1:17013-17305 GCA_002343545.1 Bacteriovoracaceae bacterium UBA2428 | reverse complement strand
CCGAGCCCCTCTTCGTCGACGAGGGGCGTGGGGCCGAAGAAGCTCGCATCGAGTTCCTTCACGGCGTTCATGCCGCCCGCTCCTTCGCGGCGCCGCTCGCGAGTTTGCGCACGAGAAGCTCGGCGTAAGCGGCGTCCTCGCACGCCAGTCCGAGCGACTTGAAAAACGTCGTGCGTCCATCCGCCACGCGGCCGCCCTCGCGGAGCAACTCGCCGATCTCGACCGCGAGCGGACCGCGCAGCGTGCGTTCCGCACGCGCGAGCAAAAGGTCGCCGGCCTCGCGATGGGCCTG
>DDRA01000152.1:16566-16936 GCA_002343545.1 Bacteriovoracaceae bacterium UBA2428 | reverse complement strand
GTCGCCGGCCTCGCGATGGGCCTGCGGCAGCGAATCGACGTAGCGGGCGCAAGCCGCCACGAGCGCGCCGCCAACTTCGCGGCGATCCGGGCGGCACGAACCGATCGCGTTGATATGCCGGGCTCTCCGAAGGTCCGCCGAATCCAACACGGGCGTCGCGGCATTCGTCGCGAGACAAATCACATCGGCCGAGACGGGAGCGCGCAAGGGGCCCGCCGAGAACTCAACGAACTCCAGATCGCGTGGCGCGAGTTGCGCGCGCAAGCGGAGCGCGGACTCGGGACTCCGAGCGTAAACGCGCACGAGCACGCCCGGCACGAGCGCGCGAAAAGCGCGCAGATGTTCGACCGCCTGGCGGCCCGCGCCGAAG
>DDRA01000152.1:16100-16407 GCA_002343545.1 Bacteriovoracaceae bacterium UBA2428 | reverse complement strand
ACCGCCTGGCGGCCCGCGCCGAAGATCGCCACGCTCCGAATCTCGCGCGGAGGCACGAGGGCCTCGGTCACGGCCGCGCTCACGGCGGCCGTGCGGAGCGCGGTGAGCGCCCCGCCGTCGAAGAGATGCGTGAGCTCGCCGCTCACCGGATCAAAGCGAAGATAGAGCCCCGCGTGTCCCGCGCCGGGGTTCAGCCCGACGACCTTGAGGCCGAGCGGAGTTCCCGGCGCCCCACCCGACGCCACCGGCATCACGCCGACTCGCGCGGAGTCCGAGCCGTAGGCGAAACGCGGGGGGCTCGCGTCCG
>DDRA01000152.1:2309-15972 GCA_002343545.1 Bacteriovoracaceae bacterium UBA2428 | reverse complement strand
ACTCGCTGCGCGAGGGTTTGCCGCATCAAGCGGCGGAGTTCGGCCGGCCCGACGAGAGCCCGCATCTCGCTTTCCGAGACGAAGCGAGGCGGGTTCATCGTCGTGACTCGGGCGTCGGACGCGGATTCTGCGAACGCAAGCACGAACGCCCGTTGCCGATGAAGAGTCGCGGATCGTTCGGCGAGGTCTTGAAGAGCAGGAAGCTCGCGACGTAACGCGGCTCGACGGGCTCCATGGACGTGGCGGCATCGCCCTCGGCGACGATCTGCACGAGACCGGCACCATGCTCGTAATCGCCACCACGGAAGCTCGTCTCGTAGCGGAACGTAAGATCTTTCGGACGCGAAGCGTTTCGCGGCACGAGCACGTCAAAGACGACGCGTTCGGCGCTGATCTCGCGGAAGCTGAGCGGAGCGTTGAAGTCGCGGGGAACTTCCATGCGTCCCTTCAGATCGAAGGCCGGCGGACGCGGATCGCCAAAGCCGCGCGGGATCGGACGGTAGCTGATGCCGACCGCGTCCAAAAAGGGCTCCGTATTGCCGAAATAGAGCAACAAGTCATAGCAACCGACGAGCGCGAAAGCGGTGGCGGGATCGCGCGGCGTCGCGTTGGCCCCGCTCCGCGAATCGCGAGAAGGCAGAACGGGCGCCGCGACGGCGGCCCCCACCGGAAGAAAACTGATCGATGCGAGCAAGAAGGCGTGAAAGCTTTGCGTTTTCATGAAGACTCCGTTTCAGAATTTGTCGTTGCGAGGGGCGTGAGATTTAGCGCAAGCGGACGGGCTGAGCCGCAGCCTCACCCGTGCTCGATCCTTGGCGGAACAGAAGGAAGCTACCAACGTAGGCGGGCGTCACGGGTTGCGGCGGCGTCACGCCATCGCCACCTTCGGCCACGATCTGCACGAGACCCGCCGCCGCGTTGACCCGACCCAAGCCACGGTCGTAGTCGCTTTCCGACAGCATCGCGTCGTAGCGGAAGATGACGTCCTTGAGACGGACGGTGCGACGGCGCGGCACCAGGACTTCGAAAGTCAGGCGGGTCGGACTGACTTCGATGAAGCGCACGTTCGTTTGGTAGTCATTCGGAACATCGAGGATACCCACGAAGCCGAAGTCCGGCAAGAAGGCCCGACCGACGCTGAACGAATGGAGGAAGGGCTTGTTGTTACCGTGATAAAAATGCAGGTCGTAACGGCCTACGAGGCGTCGACCCATGTCTTCGAGGAGCACGGGCTCGGCGGTGGCCGCCGGCGAATTCCGGCCGAAGGCGGGCGCAGCCGAAGCGGCCGGAGCCGCGACGAGGTTGAGGGAAGCGAAGAGCGCGGTGAAGAGGATCGGGGTTTTCATAAGGTCTCCTTGTTGGGATCACCATCGAGGATGCGACCCAAAACAAAAAGAGACTCTTTTTCCGAAAACGTTAACTTTTAAGACATAACTTTGCGCAAGAAACGCGCGATGCGCTTGCTCGGCCGCGTCTCGGCCTCGCCCTTGCGCAGAACGAGATAGACATCCTGCGAGCGGGCGCGCTCGGAGAGCAAGCCTTCGCCGATCTCGTGCAGACGGAATTCGGGCGCGACGACGCGGTTCTGGAAGCGCACGACGAGCTCGGGCAGGTAGGCCACGGCGAGTCCCTCGCGCAGCAGCGAGAACGCGGATTCCATAAGGTCTACGCGGTACACGATCCGGCGCGGCCGCTCGTGGTCCGGCCAACCGTCGAGGCCCGTGACCTTGGTGGCCGAACCGCCGTCCACGGGCGGCAGCGGCACGACGAAGGGCCATTCCTCGAAGGGCGCTTTGCCCGCGAAGCCCTTCAGCGCGTAGACGCCCATGCGCACGCGCCCGACCTTGAGGAACTGCACCTTGGGGTGCGGCACCGGGATGTAGCTCAGGCCCACGTCGATCTGGCCGCGCGCGAGGGCTTCCTCGAGCGGGCCCGGCACGAGCTCGTGCACGTCGACGGCGAGATCGCGGAACTCCTCGGCGACGAGACGCCCCAGCACGTAGCTGGAAAAGACTTCGAAGGTGCCCAAACGGAAAGGCCGGTCTTCCGCCGACGCCTTGCCCGCGCGCAAGGCCTTGAGCGAGCCCTCGAGCTCCAAGACGCGCGGCTTGATCTCGTCGACGAAGCGCCGTCCCTCGGGAGTGACGACGATGCCACGTCCCTCGTGGCGAAGGAGCGGCAGCTTGAGCTCTTCCTGGAGCTTCGCCATCGACTTGGAGAGCGCGGCGGGCGTGATGCCGAGCAGACTCGCGGCGCGCCCGACGTGCTCCGTTTCGACGAGGACGAGAAAATAGCGGATGCGATCGAGGTTCATCGTCGCGGGACTAAGGCCGGAGGTTCTCGCAGCACTCGATCCAAGGTTCGACCGAAGCCGGGCGAGGACCCGAGTTCGAGCACGCGAAGCGCGCCGTGCGCGAATCGGCCGCTTCCCATTGGCAACTGAGTCCCGCGCCGCCGAAGAATCCGAGCTCGCGACGAGTTTTGCCCTGCGGGCAACTGAGAAGCTTGGCTTGCCACATTCCCGGCGCGATGTTCATCGGCCCCGAAGCGTAGCGCGCGCAGGCGGGTTCCGGCGTCGGCACCGGGGTGGGCACGGGCGTCGGTACCGGCGTCGGCGTGGGGCCCGGCACGACCGGCGTGAACTCCACGTTCACCTGGCCGAGCCAAAGCGGCTCGTACCCGACGTTCCGGATCTCGAGCAAGCGCGAGTCGCGGCAAAGCGTCGTGCGCGGCGAGAAAAGGGCCCACACCGGACGACGGTAAGGATCAATGAAGATCGTCGCGCGCTGCCACTCTCGACGGTCTTGCAGCAAGCTGAGATAGCCGACGTTGCGGCCCTGGTTCGCGACCTCGACGTTCGTCGAATAGACGTGATCGCCGCAGCGGAAGCCGCCGCCCAAAGCGCCGAGCACGTCGAGGCTCTGGCCCGGGAAAAGCGTGTAACCCAAGTAAACCGAACGCACATCGGCTTGCGCCGAGGACGCCCACATCGAGAATCCCAACGCGAGGACACCAAAGGTCGACTTGAACATAAGCACTCCTCCTCATTTCGGAGCGAAAAGCTCCGAACCCGCTCGCCAACTTAGTCGCAGCCGGGAGAAAACGCCAAACGAAGCCGCATGAAACCCCGCGTTAGCGCCTTAACTTCTCGAATCAAAAAGCCGATACCTTAAGATGCGCTTTTTCACGAAAGCTCCGCTCGCGAGCCGAAGCGCTTGGCTCCTCGGCGCCCTGCTCAGCGTGGAGGTCCACGCCAACTCGCTTTGCGCGGCGCTACTCAAAGGGCTCGTCGACCGGGACCGGGACCTGGCGACGCCCCGACGACGCGCTCAGCTGGCGCGGAATCCTTCCGAACGCCGTTCGGCTCACCCGCGTCCACGGCGCGATGCCCGACGCCGCTTGGGTCCCGAAGCTCCCCTCTTCGCAATGGGATTTGAGCGGCAAGGTCGAGCCGAAGCTCCGTGAACTCGCCGCTTACCACCGGGCGCACGGCGACCGGAAGTCTTACGACGAGGCGGTGCGCGCTTACCTCGACGACGACTACGGACGGCCGCCGAGGACCTTCGTGTTCGACGGGGAGTCGATCACCCCCGAAACCTTCCGCGATCGCTACACGGTGCTGGGCGACCCCAACGTGACGGCCGAGGAAGTCGTCATCAACCGCAACGTGCTGGAGGCCGGGGCGGAAGCCGTGCATCGCGTGCAGAACTTCGAAGAGGCCGAGGCCCGCGCGATCGAATGGCTCGACCATGGCAAGCCCGTCGGCTTGAGCTACACCCTCCACGACGCCGAACTCGACGCCGCCCAGTCGCTTTGGAGCTTACGCCAAGCGCAGACGACCCCGACGGACGCCCACGCCGTCGTTCTGGTCGGCTACATCAAGGATTTCGACGGCAAGCGCCCCATCGCGTGGAAAGCCCTCAATTCCTGGGGCACGGACGACGCCGGCCGCGGCTTCTTCGTCCTCTCGCGCGATTTCGTGAAGGCCCGCTTCGAATCCTTCTCGCTCTTCTCGCGGAAGCCCTAGGGGCCGGGCCGCTCCGTCGCGCAGACGAGCTTGCGCTGCCACTTGCGCGCGAAGGCACGGTACTCGGGGCTCTTTTCCGGATCCTCGGCGCAGGCGGCGCCGTGGATGCTCTCTACGGGCGAGGCCTCGACCTTGGGATCGAAGCGAAGTTGGCCGCGCTCGATGGCCCAGCTCAGCTTGAGGTAAAGCGGTACGAGATCTTTGCGCACGGCCTGCGCGACGTGCGGGGGTTTGCGCGGGTTGCCCTCGGCAAAACCCCAGCGGCACATCTCCTCGCGGAAGGCGCGCTCGACGTCCCAGCCTTCGCTGAGCTGGCGCACGAGGCCGGCGAGCAGTCCCGTACGATCCTCGCCCACGGTGCAATGAAAGTAGGCGGCGCCTTCCTTCGCGCGGAAGCTCTTTTCGAGTTCCGCGAGGCCCGCCGTCACGAAGCCGCAGGTCTCGGCGTAATTCCGCACGTCTTTCCACGGCATCGGCAGGTGGACGATCGCGTCGGGCGCGAGCCCCAAGCGCTCGAGCTGGCGACGCTCTTCGCCGAGCTCTCGCTCTTGCCCGCGCACGAAGTTCTTGAAGATGACGACGCGGTTCACGCCGAGTTTCTTGAGTTCGGCGTACTCGTTCGGACGACGCGGACGCATACCGCGGTAGAGGCGGCCGCCCTCGCCCGAGGTCGCGACGAGATGGGCGTTACCGATGGAAAGGCCGTCGACGCTGCTCGGAAACGGCGATCCGAGTCCCTCGGAAGCTTCCGTCGCGGGAACCGGGCGCGCCTCCGCCACCGGAGCGGAGAGGAACGCGAAGCCGGCCAAGCCGAGGCCGGCGAATCGGACGAAGTGAAAGGCCGCTCCGATTCGCATCGCTTGCTCCGACGTTAAGTGCCGCTCGGGCGGAAGTTGAAGGGCCAGCTCACGTCGGCCGAAGAACCCGGCGGCGGCGACGGGAAGCGCCACGTGCGCAGGCGGCCCGTGATGCAGGTGCCGAGGCCCGTGGAGCCCGTCGTGTTCTCGGCGGGCGTGGCCGCCGTGACCTGGCCGCCCTCGCCCACGGTCCACTTGATCGTGACCTTGCCGAAGAGCTGCGGGTTCTTCTGGAGCTCCTGCTCGTAGCAGAAGCGGACTTCCGACATGTGCGAGTTCACGACGCGCGCGATTTCTTCGCGCGAGATGCCGCCGACGACCGTGACGGAGCCCGTCTCGGTCCCGACCGCGGCTTCGCCCTTGCCCGGGATGGAGCCGACGCCGTCGCCCGTGGCGCCGCCGCCGAAGCCCTTCGAGCCGAGACCGCCCACGCCGACGGCCGTACCGCCGCCGCCCGTGCCCGTGCCCTGCAAGCCCGACCCGCCGCTGCCGCGACCGGAGCGGATGCCGCCCCCGCCGGTGCCGAGGAAGGCGTCCTTGAGCGGATCGTTACCTTGCGCGCCGCCGCCGGAACCCGCGCCGCTGCCCGAGCCCGAGACTTTCGCGAGCTTCGAGCCGAGGCCGGAGTTCTTGAGCGCCGAGAGCAGACCGCTCTGGCCGCCGCCCGTCGTGGGGGCGTCCTTCACCGGCACGCGTTGCTTCGCGCCCGGCGGCTTGGGACGATTCGTGATACCCGTATCGTGCTTGGCGTTCTGCCAGCCGCGCTTGCCCTCGGCGCCACGCTCGCGCGCGCCCTCGCCTTCGTTGCCGCCGCGACGGGCGACGTCGGACTTCATGATAGCGTCGGGGACCGTCTCGGAATCCACCGGCGACTCGCCCGTGGCCTTCTTCGGCTCCGGCGGTTTCGTGGGCGGCGGCGGCTTTTTCTCGGGCGCCGGCTCGGGCGGCTTGATCTCTTTGGGAGGCGGCGTGAACTCGACCTTGCGCTTGTACTCCTGGATGAGGAGCTGACGGAACTTCTCGGGGAACTCGGTGACCTTACCCTCGACGGGCTGACGGAAGACCATCGAGAAGGCGATGAAGGCGAGGGCCGCAAGTCCCATCGAGACCTGGATCGTCCAGAAGAGTCCGCCCTGGTCGAAGATCGGCGCCTTGGGAATGGACGGCGGCTCGGGCACGAACATCAAGAAGAAGTTCACCGTGCCGACCTGGATCTTGCCGATGTCGTGGCCGCTCAGCGTGACCGAGTTGCGGCCCGAGGCGCGGAGCTCCTCGAGCGACTGCATCTTGCCCTGCACGCGGATCGAACCCTTCATCGCGGGATGGAGGAAGAGCTCGACGGTCTGGCCGTTCAGGCGGAAGAACTCGTATTTGTCGGGCAGGCCCGCGGGCGGGACGATGTAGCGGTTACCTTGGCCTTCGCCGATGAGGATCGACGCGTTCGTGCGCTTGGGGAAGTGATCGATGCTGAGGATCGTCTCTTGCCAGTAGACCGTGACCTCGAGCTCTTCGGTGACGGTGGCGGGTTCGAGGGCGCCGCGCGTGCGGGCGGTTTCGCGGAGCGAGCGGATGACGGTCGCTTCGCGGGGTCCCGTCGGCTGCGGTTGCGGGCCCGCGCCCGGGGACACCTGCACGGAGGCCGGAGCCGCCGCGCGCGCTTCGGGCGCCGGGCGAGGGGCCTCGATGGGCTTCGCGAGCGTGGCCGCGGCGGGAGCCGAAGGCACCGCTTGCGACGGCACGGCCACTTCGGCGAGTCTCGTCTTGAGGCCGGCGAACGAGATCTCGTCGCCGGACTTGAGCACGCGCTCGACGACGCGTTCCCCGTTCACGAAAGTGCCGTGGGTCGACGCGAGGTCGGTCAGTCGAAGCGAACCATCCTCGAGACGTTCGAGGAGGGCGTGAATCCGCGAGATGCGGTTATCCGGAACCCGGAAGTCCGCCGAGAGGATGCGCCCCACGATGACTTTCTGCTGGTCGAGGACCTGCCGGGCGAGGAGCTTGTCCCCGTCCATGACCTCTAAGAGCAACGCCGTGTTCATCATAGTCTCTCGTCCTTCTTACTTTTGGCCTGCCGTCTCGAGGATCTCGGGACGGAACGAGGAGCGGATTGGGATCAGCGAGGTTTCGCGGACCTGGGGGCGCTGGCCGAAGTTGGATTCGTTCGGCCGCGAGCCTTGGCCCTCGACGTCGGAACCGCTGAACTTGAAGCGCTGCTTGCGCGGAACGCGGATGTAGCCCTGGGCCGTCTTCTGGACGATGTAACCCTCGACCTCGCCATCGTCGTCGCTCGGCGCGGGCTTCGCGGGAGCGGACTTAGGGGCGGGTTTCGCGGGCGCCTTCTTCGCGGCCGACTTGGCCGGACGTTTCGTCTGCGCGGTCGCGGGCGAAGCGATCGAAGCGCCGAGCGCGAGCGCGAGGAAGACTCGGTTCCAGCGGAAAGGCATCATGGCGCTTTGGCCCTCCAGTTGCGGTAGAGTTGGCGCGAGACGTGCGAAGCGGGCGGCGTCGTGCGCTCGATGTAGTTCTGCATGGCGGCGGCGGCTTCCTTGAACTGAGCCGCCGCGGCGTGCGCGACGGCCAAGTTGAAGAGCAGCGTCGCATTGTCCGGCGCTTTCTTGAGGCCCGACTCGTAGGCCTTGACGGCATCCGCCGTGCGGCCCGCGCCCCGGTGCGCGATGCCCGCGATCCACGCGACGTCGGGATCCCCGTCCGTCATGAGGCCCGCGGTCTCGGACGCTTGGCGATAGTCGCCCACGACGAGGTAAAGCGCCGCGAGGTTCTTGAGCGCCGCCGTGCGGACGGCCCCGAGCTCGGTCCCCTGGCGATCCGCCACGGAGCGGAAGGCCTTCACGGCCGCCTCGAACTGGTTGAAGCGCACGTTCACGAGGCCGGTCTGGTTGTCGATCTCGGCGCGTTCCAAGTTCGTGAGCGGTTCCTTGGCCTTTTCGGCGATCGCGACCGCGAGCAGGAACTCGCCGTTGCGGTTCTGCGCGAAGGCCTCGCGAGCGACCCGCAGGACGGGACGCACGGACTCGGCACCGCCCGACGAGATCCAACGGGGCGAAGGCACGAGGTCGTCGCCCAGCGTGACGAGCGAGGGATCGAACTCGCGCGCGACCGCGCGGCAGGCCTCGAGCCCCGCACCGCCGATCTTGAACTCGACGGCTTTGTCGAGACAGGTGCGCACGAAGCCGTCGGCCTTCTCGGTCAGGCTCTTGATCTGCGGCTCGAGGAAGCTCTTCACTTCCTCGACCTTCAGCTGCGGCGCCTGCGAGATGTCGCCCGCGAGACGGCGGTAGAGACGCGCGAGGCGCTCGTAAATCTTGAGCGAAACCTCGCCGTCGCCGTAGGCCGCGACCGCGAGGTAGTCCTTCTCGAGCTTCTGGAGCGCGGCGATGCGCGCGTTCAGGGTCTTCACGAAGGCGTTGTCGTTCTTCGTGTCGACCTTGCCTTTTTGGTAGGCGTCGAAGGCCGGCTGCACTTGGCCGAAGGCGAGATCCGCGAGCGCGGGCCGCAGGATCTCGACCGGACGCGACGCCGACGGGTAACGCTTCAGCAGGGCGCCCCGATCCGCGGCCGACCCGCGGCGGGCGGCGCGCAACGCTTCGCCTTCCGTGATCATGCGGCGTTCTTCGGCGGAAAGCCGCGGCAGCGCTTTGAGCTTGGCGAAGTCCGCGTCGACCGCGTCCTTCTGGTAGGCGATCGAGGCGACGGCCTCGGCGCGGTTCTTCGCCGCGGGGAAGTCCGCGAGGAAGGCGAAGAGGTCGGCCTTCAGTTCGGCGCCCATACCCTTCGTCGGGAAAGTCCGGAACGGGTAGATGTCTTCGAGGTGCGTGCGGACGTAAAGGGCGTTCCACGTCGCGGCTTCGACGTCGGCGCCCTTCGCGCGCGCCGGGGTCGCCGCGCGGCCCTTCTGCGCGGGGGCGCTCGCGCCGGCCGCGCGTTGCTTGTTCAGCACGTAGACGCGGTAGTCCGCGAGGGCCGCGCTCCACTGGCCTTCGGCGAGCGCGCGGTCCGCGCGATCGAGGTAAAGGTTGCCGGCGAAGCTCGAGGCCGGAAACTCCTTCAGGAGCATCTCGCGCGCGGCCGTCGAGGTCGCTTCGTCGCCGGCCTTGCCCGCGAAGACGAGCGCGTTGTTGAGGGCCTTCTCGCGCAGGTCGCCCGAGCTCTGCTTGGCGAGCTCAAAGTAGGCCCGACCCTTGTCGGCGGCCGGATCGGCCGGCATCGCGTCGACGATCGCGAAGCGCGCGGCGTCGCGGTAGCCGATCATGCGACGACGAAAGTCCGCGCCGCCCGCCTTCGCGAGTTTCTCGTTGGCGAGGAAAGCTTCGGCGTCCTTGGAAGCCGAAGCGAAGTCCTTGTTCTTCTCGTGGATGAAGAGGATGCGCTCGGCCGACTCGACGCCGCTCGCCTGCTCGGGCGTGCGCTCGACGATGCGACGGAGGATGACGAGCGACTTCTCGTCGGCGCCCGCGTCGAAGGCCTGCGCGGCGCTCGCGTAGAGCAGGTCGTTGGCGCGCGGGTCCGAGGCGTTCGCGTCGATGAAAGCCTCGGTCGCGTTCGCCAGATCGCCCGCGTACTTCTTGTCGCGGCCCGCCGCCTGACGGAGCGCGAGGATGCGGTTGAACGAGGCCTCCGCGGCGTGTTTGCCTTCGCCGGCCTTCGCGTACTGTTCGGCCGCCAAGGGGTAGTTCCCGAGCTTGTAGAGCAGCTCGCCGTAGAAAAAGCGCATGTCGTGCACGTTCTCGGCCGTGTCCGTCGCGGGCTCGGGCACGACGCGGAAGTACGACGCGTAGTAGGGCTCCGCGTTCTGGAAGGCGGCGTGCTTGGCCTGCTTCTGCGCGAGGGCGTGGCGGTTCTTGGCCTCACGGCGCAAGAGCGAGAGGCCTTCCTCGGCGTAGACGCCTTTGTCCGACTCCGGCATTTCCTGCGCCGAGAGCCAATCGGAGCCGGCGCCGAAGCCGCGCACGAAGTCCTCCAAGGCCTTGGCGTGGGCGGCGGGGCTCGACCCCTTCTCGGCGAAGCCGACGCGCTGGAGGGCCCAGTCGCGCGCCGAGGGATCCTCGGGGTACTTCTGCGCGAGGATCTTGTAGAAGCGCTCGGCGCCGCGCGGGTCGCCGCGGTCACGGGCCGTGTCGGCCACGGTCACGTAGTATTCCTTGAGCAGGTTATCGTCGCCCAGGTCGCGGAAGAACTTCTCGCCCTCGTCGTACTGACCCGCCATTGCGTAGGCGCGCATGAGGTCGCTCTTGGCTTCGCGCTCGAACACGATGCGACGCTCGGAGGGGTTTTCCTTCGAGGCATCCAGGGTGCGGCGGAACGCGAGCACGGCCTTATCGGCCTGGCTCGTATTGAGGTAACACCAACCCAGCTTGTAAAGCGCGTAGGCCTTCAGGTGTTGGCCTTCGGCGGGAGCGCCGCGCCCCGTGGCGAGCTGCAAATAGTGCGGCGTCGCCTTGGCGTACTCGCCGGTCTCGAAGTAGAGGTCGGCGAGCTGCAGACGCGCCGCGAAGGAGCGCTCCGAGGCCGAAGCCTTCGAGAGCAGCTCTTCGAAGAAGGGGATCGATTCCTTGCCGCGCCCGACCTCGACGAGCGTCGAAGCGAGGTAGAAGAGCACTTCGTCGCGCTGGACCATCTGCGCGCGGCCGCGATCCGGGCCCCGGCTCATGCGCTCGAGCTCGGTGTAGAGACGCAGGGACTCGAGACGCTGGCGGTTCGCCTCGGGCGTGCGGAGCACAGGACGCGCCGCCACGCGCTTGCGCTCCTCGGGCAGCTCTTCCCACGCCTTGAGCTGGCGTTCCCAGTTCGCGGATTCCTTGGCCGCGGTGATCTTCGCGCGCTCGTAGTAATACTCGGCCAGGCGCATGTTGATCTCGCCGAGGCGGCCTTGCTGCCGGGGATCGCGCTTCATCGTTTCGAGCTTGCGAATGAGATCGGTCGTCTGTTCGTCGAGCCGGATGCGACGGGCGAGCTCCCACTCCATCTCTTCGCGGAAGACGCGCGGCGCGCCCTTGGGCCGCGCCATCTGCCGGATCGTCACGCGCGTGCGTTCGATCGCCCGCTGGTCCGAGTTTTCGGGACGAACGATGGAGTCCGTCTTCTCGCCGTAACGGACGCGCCAGTCGCCGTGCTGCGCGTGGGCCTCCCACACGAGGGCCGAAACCGCGAGGCTCGCGACGAGGGCGACGTTACGGAAGATGGTAGAACTCATCGGCTTTCCGGTCCCCTTTCGCCCGCGGCGCAAACGTCGGTGGTCGCGAAGGCGTAGCCCCCGACTTCGTCGCGCCAGAACTCTCCGTGGAAAGGCCAGAACTCGTAGCCCTTCTTGATCTCGGTCTCGAAGTCGACTTCCTTCATGACGGCCGTCTGCCGCCGTACGAGGCGGTTACGCAGGCGGGTATCGACTTCGACCTCGACGGCCACCGCATCCGCCATGGCTTCGCCGACGTCGCGGTTCATCTTGTCCAGCCGACGCTGGATCGCCTTCACGCCGTTCCGGTAGTACTCGCGACGCGCGGCCTCGATCTCGGCGCGGTGGCCGTTCACGATCGCGGTCACGCTCGCCCCACCCTCGCGGGCGAGGCGCTCGAGCGCGTCCATCTCGGTCGAAGCCTGGGTCAACGAGCGGTCGACTTCGGTGAGCGTCTCGTCCGAGAGCAAACCGTCGATGAGCATGCGGCCTTCCGTCGTGGTGAAATCCTGCAGATCCCCCGTGGCGCCGCGCGCGAAGTTCAGCACGGAACTGACCTGGGCGAAGCGCGAACCGTACTTGCCCTTGAAGCGCGAGAGCAGGCCCGGCAGCTTCTCGTAGCGTCCCTTCAGGTTCTGGAGGCTGCGCTTGGCCGATTCGTAATGGCAAAGACGGAAGAGCGTCGCGGCCTCGAGCAGGTGCGTCTCGGGCGCGAAGCGCGTCATGAGGTACGGCGAGTGCAGCGTCATGAGCTGGCCGAGCACGAGATTGTCGTCTTTCACGCGGTAACCCGACCAGGCCGCCACGATGACGCCCGGGAACCAGTGCGGCGTATTCTTGGGGACGCCCATGAGCTCCTCGAGCGCGGGCGTGAAGCGGCCCATGTCGTAGAGCAGGCGGGCCCGCTGGACGCGCGCGAAGGAAGCCTCGTAACGGCGGGCGCCGGCGAGCGCGGCACCGTATTTTTCGTAGGCGTTCTCGAGCCGCCCGCGTTGGACGTCGACGATCGCCGAGATGTGCAGCGCCTTGGCGCGGATACCCTCGGGCAGCGCGTTCAACTCGTTCGCGGCGGGCAGGTAGCGGGCCGCGCGGGAGCCGTCCCCGAGCCGCAGGGCGTAGGCCGCGAGCGCGATGCGCGCGGAAGCGGGCAGCGCGCCGATCTGCGTGGCGCCGGCCGCGCGCACGGCGATCGGCATGACCTCGAGTCGATCGAGGTAAAAAGCGACTTTCGCCAGGCGGTCGAGATCGGCGAGCGTCCCGCGGCCGCTCCGCGAGATCTTGAGCCGTTCGCCGAGCGCGACGTGAAAGAGGCCGGCCTTCTCGGCCGCCTCGGCGCGGATCCGGAGCTCTTCGTTCGTGGCCGAACGGAAGCCCCGCGCCCACGCGCTCGCGAGCGCGGCTTCGGACGGAGACACCGCCGCCCTCGCCCCGGAAGCGACGAGGCCGAAGCCGAGGAGGAGATGTTTCCAGCGGAGCGATGCGAGCTTCATTTCGAGGGACCTCCGAGCAAGAGGCTGGCGCCCGCGAGGACGTTCAGCCGATCCGAGATGCCGCCGCGGAAGTCGGCGTAGTTCCGAAGCTCCGCCTTGAGGATCGCGGTCCGCGTGACGTAGGAGCGGAACCCGAGACCGTACATGAGCATCCCGTAGGTCGCGTTTTCGTAGACGACGGCGCCACCCCCCAGGAGGAAGTAACCTTCGAAATAGTAGATCCGGTCGTCCGTGCCCGCCTTCGAGGTGAAGGGCGTCCATTGCACGGCCGCGCCCAGGCTCATCACGCTCTCCAAACGATCCGTCTCGAGTCCCGTCGCGTTCCCGCGCGAAGTCGAGGTCCGGATGGCCTGGTTCAGGCCCGTGCCGTAGTTCTTGATGAGCATGCCGTGCAGGGCTTCGAAGCCCCAGTTCTCGTCGAGATGGTAGACGTACGAGAAGCCGAACTGCATCTGACGGCGGAAGCTGTCGGCGAGCTGGAGCCCGACCATGAGGGGCGAAAGCTCGTGGCGTTCGGCCTTGCGAATGTAGCGGTTCTGCACGACGAGGATGTGCTCAAGCGGAATCTCCCTGGGTCCGCGGATCGCCTGCTCGATCGCGCGCAACTCGTAGTCGGGCCGCTCGGGACCTTCGCTGCCCTTGGGCGCCTCGAAGCTCGCCGAGCTCGAGGCCGAGGCTGACTCGGGCGCGCTTTGGCCTTCGCCCGAAGGGAAGGAGTCGCTCGCCGACGAAGTCGGCGCCGTATCGACGGTCTCGGGATAAGCGGAAGACGAAGAGGAAGACGGCGGCGCTTCGGCGCCTTCCAACACCTGACGTTCGAGATCGCTGAGTCCCGCGGCGGCTTGCGCTTCGACGCCAACCGCGATCGAGAAAGACGCCAAAACGGAGCCCTTCAAGAACGCCTTAAGAGCGCGAAAGAAAATTGGATTAGGCAAGCGTACCCCCACATTTTAAAGATAACAGGCACGCCCGGGGGCCTGAACTGTGCGGCTCGTCAAAATTCTGCTAACTTCGCTTCCATCGAGGAAGCTTTCCGATGAAAAAGTCCCAGAAAATCGCGCCCCCGCCCGCTTTCGCGGCCGCGGCCCACGTCAAGACC